>NZ_JBEYWE010000019.1:0-167090 GCF_040644295.1 Streptomyces sp. NPDC047000 | reverse complement strand
GAACCCCAAGCCGTTCGTCTGGACGAAGACCGCCGACGACATCCTCGACACCCTCGCCGCATACTGCACACGAATTAACGACTCAGGACACTAGGTCGTCCTCCGCCAGTAGGCCAACCTCCCCTGCCAGGCGCCAGGCGGCGCGGAGGTTCGCAGTCCGGGTGGGGTGAACAACCTCACCGAGGGGATGACTATGCCTTCGTCCGGCGAGTGTCCACTGAAGCCTGGCATTGACACGTCCCGTTCTGCGGACCGGAGCCAGTACGACGGTGGCGGGCACTTTTTCACCGTCATCACCCGCGACGAACCGTTTGAAGGCTCCGCCAGCGGCCCTGTCCTGCTCGCGTATACGGTCGGCCCGCGTCATCTCGGCCCTGGGACGCCAAGCGCGGGCGGGTGGGTGCTCGACGGAGGTACGCCGCCCCTTCCCCGGGTCGTCGGCGGTTGCGCCGACCGTGAGTGTGCTGGCCACCCTTTGAGGTTAGTAGACGCGTACCAGGAAGGAGCCGTGTGGGTGGCCCAATTAGGGGCCGGCGTAGAACGCTGTCGGGCTGTAGGCTGAGGAGATTGCCCTCAAGCCGGCTGGCCGGCTACAGTGCGCCAATGAGCTACGTACACCCAGAAGTCGGCGTCTCCCGGGAGGCAGTCGGCGGCGACACTTGCCTCCCCCCGCTACGGACGATCGATCTCTTCGCGGGTTGCGGAGGGCTGACGCAGGGGTTCGTAGACGCCCGGCACGATGGTCGCGCCGTTTATCGTCCTGTCGCTGCGGTCGAACTAGACCGAGCCGCAGCGGCGACCTATTCCGTGAATTTCGGAAAGGACTTCGGGGCGCACATCCACCAAGGGGACATCGCCGAGTGGGTCGATCGCCCCGGGGCGATCCCGGAAGCCGACATCGTCTTGGGAGGGCCGCCGTGCCAGGGGTTCTCACGACTCGGCAACCAGGATCCGAATGACGAGCGGAATCAGCTCTGGCGCCACTATCTGAAAGTCGTCTCGACCGTCCGACCGATGGTGTTCGTTATGGAGAACGTCGATGCTTTCAGAAAGTCCCCGGAATTCCGACTCCTGCTTGATGAAACACGCGAGGGCCGCACCCTCTCCGATTATCTCATCTTCGATGATCTCCTCAACGCTGCTGATTACGGCGTGCCTCAGCGGCGCTTCCGCACCATCGCGATCGGGATCCGAAAGGATCTGATGGTGGAGTCGAAGCCGGGCTCGATTCATCGTATCGAGGAGCTGACGGACCTTGAATTGCAGGCCAGACTCATTCCTACTCCTTCAGGCGGCCCTCAGCGGACCGTATGGCAGACGATCGCAGACCTCGTGCTACGAAAGCTTTCCCCGGACCTCCCCTCGCGACGGAAGACTATAAACGGAAAGGAAATCTCAGGACCTTTCTCCATGGATGAGCTACATCTTAGCCGGAATGGAATAAAGCCGATTTCGATCGCGCGCTACCGGTCCATTCCCGAAGGGGGTAACCGGTTCGACATTCCTTTCGAGCTCCTCTCCAACTGCTGGAAGAAGCACAAGACCGGCTCCGCGGATGTCATGGGTCGCCTCCATCGCGACAGGCCGTCGGTCACTATCCGTACGGAATTCTTCAAGCCGGAGAAGGGCCGCTACCTTCACCCGTGGCTGCATCGTCCCATCACTCATTTGGAGGCGGCCCGGCTGCAGGGTTTCCCAAAGACCTTCACGTGGTGCGGGAGTAGAAGCGAGATCGCTCGACAGATCGGTAACGCCGTGCCCGTGGGACTGGGACACGCCATCGCCGAACACTTGGCCCCGCTACTGCTCGCTCAGAAGGAGCTGCAAGCCCCGCATTCCGCAAAGGTGTCCCACGTGCGCAAAGCGCCACGGAGGCTCCCTGCGGCCGCTTGACCGCAGGGAAGGGTACCTTCAAGGTGAACCGACTCGGGACAGTCCGAGATCTCTACCGAGCACGGGGCGGTTCATCCGGCTGGGGTGCCGTCACTGTCCGGAATCCGTGCACAGTTCCGCCCACGCCCGCTTCCCCCATCGCAGCAGGTCGACTCCCGACCGGTCGGCGAGGGCCTCCACGATGGCCAGACCCCGTCCGTCCGTGTCCATGTCGGAGGCCGAGCGGCGGGCGGGCAGCACGCGGGACGTGTCCACCACCGCCACCCTGACCCGGTCCGGCGCCGGAAGCGTGACGATGACCCGAACGTTGCGGCACTCGGTGTGCTGCACGCTGTTGGTCATCAGCTCCGAGACGATCAGGGCGCCGTCGTCCGCCAAGTAGTCCAAGCGCCAGACAGAGAACGCGGTTCGGACAAATCTGCGGGCTGCAGCAACGCCGGCGGCCTCGCACGGAAGGGTTTCCGTGTACCCGGGGTGGCCGGTGGGGCGGGCAGAAGTGGTCATGGTGCTTGGGGCCTTGTCGGTCGTGTGGGCTGGTCTGCGCCGCATCCCCTCGTGGGAAGTGGGCGTGTGACCAGTTCAACGGCCGCATGGGCATCACTCAAAGGGCCGAATCGAGGTGCGTTTTGCGGCGCGGGGCCGAATCGGGGGGCCAGGCTGAAATCCGGCATAGGAACGAGGCTTGGGGCAGCGCATGATTAGTCCGGACGGAGTCGGTCACCTGCTGCGTGGTCTCCGGGAGGCCGCCGGATACACCAGGGCCGAGCAGGCGGCTCTGCTGGAGCGGATCGGTGATCGGTTCGTCGATCCGGACAACATCAAGCGGTGGGAGACGGAGAAGCGGCTCCCGATCCCGGACTGGCACGAGTTGATTGCCTGTGGGTACGGGATTTCTGTGGACGAGGTCCGCAAGGCGGTGGCCGCCAGCCGTCGGCACCGCAGGCTCGCGTCGATGGCGACACTGTTGGAAGACGACCAGGAGGTTCTTCCCGTGGAGCGACGTGAATTCCTTGGTGTCTCAGCGCTGGCCGCCGGAGCTGTGATCGAGCCCTGGGGACGGCTCACCGCTGCCGTCACCGGTCCTCGGGTGGGCAGTGAGATGACGAGCCAACTGGTGGACACGACGGCCGACATGTTCGTCCGGGGACGCCATCTGCCTGCCCAGCTGCTTGCCGAGCGTCTGGCCGGTCATCTGGAGACACTGACCGCGCTGATCCCCAGGGCCGGTGCCCACCGTACGGCGTTGCTGGTGGCGGCCGGTGAGACTGCGGCGCTGGCGGGCTGGGCCGCGTACGACACGGGAAACGTGAAGACCGCTCTGCACTACTACAAGGCGGCCGCACTCGCGGGCCGTGAAGCCGGGCATCCTCCAGTCATGGCCCTGACGATGGGATACGCCTCGTACGCCACCGACGCGGGCAAGGCACGGGAGATGCTGGCCGCAGCCCAGTCCCATGTACGCGGGCCCGGGTACGCCACCGCACGCACCTGGCTCGCGGGCCGCGAGGCCGAGGAGGCCGCAGCCGTCGGCGACCGGGAGGGCGCGCTGCGTTCACTGGACCGGGCCAACACGGCCTACGACTACGCCGATCCGGATGCCGAGCAGGCGTGGGTCCGTTTCTGCCGACGTCCCAGGCTGGACTCCCTCATGGTCTCCACATACGCACGGCTGTGCCATCCCGACCTCGAACGGGCCGCGCAGGACTCCCTCGACCACCTCGGCGACGACACCTCAATGACAGCCGTCGCGGTGCTGTCGGACGCGGCGACCGGCTACGTGGTGTCCGGCGAGGTGGACCAAGGAGTGGAAGTGGGCAGGCGATTCGTCGAGGCCGCAACGGCCAATCCCACGACGATCGGACGGAAGCGGCTGGCCGCTCTCAGCGACCTGCTGCCGCTTCAGCACAGTGCGGCACGGGATCTCTCCGAGCACATCCGCGCTTCACTCGCCGCCTAGCTGAGCGATCAGCCAGATCAGCGCAGTCTGCAGGGCTCTGCGGATGGTGCCTCGGCCGGGGCCAGCGCGTCACCGCCGTCGCTGGTCCGTCCGGAGTTCGAAGTCGCCGTAGCTGTTGTCGGCCGGGTTGAGGGTGACGCCCGGGGTGACGATCTCGTCGATGCGGTCGAGGACGTCGGACGGGAGGGTGACGTCGACCGCGGGGAGGAACGCCTCCAGTTGGGTCATCGTGCGGGGGCCGATGATCGCCGAGGTGACGCCGGGGTGGTTGATGACGAAGGCCACGGCCAGTTCGATCAGGGTCAGGCCCGCCTTCTCCGCCAGCTGCGCGAGTTGTTCCGCGGCTTCCAGCTTGCGCTGGTTGGCGGCGGTGTCCATGTCGAAGCGGGCCCGGGGGCGGGCGGCGGAGGCCGGTGCGGCCGAGGTGTCCTTGCGGTAGCGGCCGGAGAGCCAGCCGCCGGCGAGGGGGCTGTAGGTGAGAGTGCCCATGCCGTGGCGGCGCGCGGTGGGGAGTACGTCCTCCTCGATGCCGCGGACCAGGATCGAGTACGGCGGCTGCTCGGTCACGTACCGCTCCAGGTGCCGTTCCCGGGAGGTCCACTGGGCCTCGACGATCTGCGAGCCCGAGTAGGAGGACGAGCCGATGTAGCGGACCTTGCCCTGGTGGACCAGGTCGGAGAGCGCGCCGAGGGTCTCGGCGACGTCCGTGTCGGGGCTGGGGCGGTGCACCTGGTAGAGGTCGATGTGGTCGGTGCCGAGGCGGCGCAGGGAGTTCTCGACCTCGCGGATGATCCAACGCCGTGAGCCGCCGCGCTGGTTGGGGTCGTCCTGGCTCATCGGCATGAAGAACTTGGTCGCCAGGAACACGTCCTCGCGGCGGCCCTTCAGCGCCTTGCCGACGATCTCCTCCGAGACTCCGGCGGAGTACACGTCGGCGGTGTCGACGAAGTTGATGCCCGCGTCGAGGGCACGGTGGATGATCCGCACCGAGTCGGCCTCGTCCTCGTTGCCCCAGGGGCCGAACATCATCGCTCCCAGGCAGAGCGGGCTGACCTGGACGCCGGTGCGGCCGAGCGGTCGGTACTGCATGAGGCTGTTCTCCTCGAAATCTTGGTACAGGGATACGTCGGTGGTCTTCAGCCGTTGCCGGAGGGGGCGGCGGCGGTGGTCGTCCAGCTGGCGAGGAGGGCGAGGGCCTCCTGTTCGCGGGAGTCCGGCTCGGGTGTGTAGAAGTTGAGGCGGAGGCCGGGGTCGGACGGCAGGTCCATCGCCTCGTAGGGCAGGGCGAGATCGCCGACCAGCGGGTGGTGGAGGTTCTTCACACCGGAGCGGTGGAACTTCACGTCATGGCGGGCCCACCGGCGGGCGAAGTCGTCGCTCTTGGTGGTGAGTTCGCCGATGAGGTCGGTCAGCGCCCTGTCGTGGGGTGCCCGGCCGGTCTCGGTGCGCAGGAAGGCGACCGAGTCGTCGGCGCCCTTCTCCCAGTCGGTCCAGAAGTCCTTGCCCGCGGGGTCGAGGAAGAGGAAGCGGGCGGTGTTGACCGGGCCGCGCCGGCCGAACAGCGGGGAGTCGTAGACCGGGGCGTACAGGGCGCGGCCCAGCTGGTTGGCGGCCAGGACGTCGAAGCGTGCGTTGCGTACGTACGCCGGTACGCCGGTCATCGCGTCGAGCAGCCGCAGGATCGTGGGCCGTACGCGGGAGGCGGTCACCGTGGGCCGTCTGCCCGAGGGGGTCGACGCGCGGGCCAGGTCGTAGAGGTGGGTGCGTTCGGCCTCGTCGAGTTGCAGGGCGTGGGCGAGGGCTTCGAGGACGGAGTCCGAGGCGCCGCTGAGGTTCCCGCGTTCGAGCCGGATGTAGTAGTCCACGCTCATTCCGGCGAGCAGCGCGACCTCCTCGCGGCGCAGGCCCGCGACGCGGCGGTTGCCGCCGTAGACCGGCAGGCCGGCCTGCCGCGGGGTGATCCGTGCGCGGCGGGTGCTGAGGAACTCGCGGACCTCTGCGGCCAGGTTCTGCTTCGGGGTGTCGGTCATGGTCGCATCAGATCCCGTCGGCTGCGTGGGGGGACGCGGTGTGCCTGCCTGGCGACGGGCAGGACGTGGTCGGTCGGCGGGGTGCGTACCGGAGGGGTGCGGGGAGTCCAGCGAGGTCAGGGAGTCCAGGCGGGTCCAGGGGTCCAAGGGCACCGGTGACTCCTTTCGAACGGCGTGAGGTCCGAGCCGGCCACTTCACCGTAGGCCCGCCGACGAAGGTCTGCGAGGTACTGCCATTACCTGGAAGAGCAGTGGCTCCCACCTGCGCGTCGGTTTGGGTTCTCCTGGAGACGGCCCGGGAAGGGGCGCCGGTCGGTCACGCATCGGGGAGATCACTTTCTACCCGGGCTGCGACGCGAACCGACGGAGCGTCCTCGATGAGCTGGCCGTCACGCATATCGCCGAGGCCCACGGCAAGAGCCCCACCCAGGTGCTGCTCCGGTGGGGGCTGCAGCAGGGCCGCTCGGTCATCCCGAAGTCCACCCGGCGCGAGCGGATCACGGAGAACCTCGACGTCTTCGGCTTCGGACTCACCGTCGGTGAACTCGCCGCCCTCGACGTGCTCGTGACGGGGCGGCGGGGCGGCCTCGAGCCCGACGCCGTCATGCTCACCGCCTACGGCCAGCGATCCCGTAGGCATGAACCACCGCGCACCGGCGGCGCGACACGGCCACAGTGCGGCGCGGGGGCTCCACAAGTCCGTCCGCACCGCTCTCGTACCTGATCAGTCCCCCGACATCTCGGCAACCCGCTGCCGAAGTTCATCGGACTGGGGATCGCCGATCGCCTCAAGCGCCTCAGCTGCTTCCAGCCAATGAGTGCTCGCAGCAGCAGTGTTGCTGTGCCTGTAGCTGATCTCTGCCATCTCTGTCAGAGCCATGGCTTCGCTCCGCCGATCGCCACTCTCCCTGAAGGTTGCCAAGGCCTGACGAAGCAACTCCAGTGCTTGATCATCCAGGCTTGCCGCAGTGAGGATCGACGCCTGTGTGAGCCGACCCCAGGCGAGCGTCCAGGGATCTTCAATTGTCTCGAAGACACGGAGGGCGCGAGCACCGCACTCCATCGCCGCTGCCTCGTCGTTCAATGCCTGGTGGCTCTTCGCCAGGGACAGCAGGGACATGCCTGCGCCACGGCGGTGATCCACCTCTTGGAAGATATTCAGAGCTTCCGTGAAGTAGGTGAGGGCGGTTTCCGCGTCGCCACCCTCAGCCCGCAGGAGCCCCATCCCTCGGCGGGCGAAGCCCTCGATCCACGGGATCTTCAGACTGTTGCCGATGAGAGCCGCGCTCTCGTACTGGGCAAAAGCGTCGTCGAGCCGACCGATCCGCCAGGAGGCATCTCCGAGGACCAGCAGGCTCGCTGCTTCACCGAGTTCATCTCCCAGAGTCCGGGCAGCCAGCAGTCCGGCTCTGACGCTTGATTCCCAATCAGCCCAGTACGATCGTAATTCGAGTGGCCCGCTGATCACGAGGGCGAGCTTCCAGACGATATCCAGCTGAGCAAGTTCGTTTGCTGTCTCCAGAGCGGTGAGAAGGTTGAGGCGCTCGCACTCAAACCAGTCCCACGCTTCGGCACGACCGCCGAAGTCATCCGGCTCGTCAATGCCTCGCGCTGGGACCAGGGGAACTTCAGCGGAGTGAGGAAGGACCACTTGGCGGCATCGGTCAGCCGTCAGTAGGTACCACGTGAGCATCCGCCTCACAGCGTCGGTACGGTCTTTCAGACTGTCTTCGGCAGATGACAGTTCAACCGCGTAAGAGTGCAGTAGATCATGGAGCTTGAATCTGTTTGCATGAACCTCTTGGATTAGGCTGACGCTTGACAGCGAGAGAAGTAACTTCTTCGCCTCACGCACCGACACGCCGAGAAGGGATGCTGCCGCGCCTACCCCGAATTCGGCGCCCGCATGCAAGCCCAACTTCCTGAAAGCTCCCTGTTGTGTTACATCGAGCGCGCGATAGGACCAGGAGAAAACCGCTCGTGTGTCACTGAGCTCGTCTTCCGCCGATTGCAGCGCGTCGAGCCTCTCCAGCTCACCTTCGAGTTCATCCACCAGGTCCCTCAGTGACACATGGGTCCTCCGAGCGGCACGCTCACCGACAACCCTGAGCGCAATCGGAAGATAACCGCACAGCTCGGCCAAGCGCGCTGCGGCCGGCTTCTCTCTTTGTACGGCTACTGGATCGACGAACTGGGCGAGCAGATCCACTGATTCCTGCGGGTTCAAGACATCTAAAGTCAATCGGGACGCTCCATCTCGCGCTACGAGGCCGGGGAGAGCGCTCCTGCTGGTCACTACGGTGAAGCAGTTCTGGGCGGCAGGAAGCAGAGGGCGGACCTGGGCCGATGTCGACACGTTGTCGATGACCAGCAGCATTGTTCTGCCGGACAATAACGACCGGAACAAGGATGAACGCTCTTCCAGGGTTTCCGGAATTCTGTCCGCCGGAATATTGAGAGAACGCAGAAAACTATCAAGAGCCTGGAAAGCGTTGACAACTTCTCCGGCGCCATACCCTTGCATGTCGACATACAGGTCACCATCGGGAAAATTATCGCGCCTTATATACGACCAGTGCAGCGCAAAAGCCGTTTTCCCGATACCAGGAGGACCGATAACGGTTGCGATTCGGGCCTCCCTGCTCTCCGTCTCAGAACTGGGCGACGTCAGCATGGTGCTGAGTACGGCCATACTGCTGCGACGATTGACGAATCGACTCGGCCGCAGCGGAAGCTGCCGCGGAGGTGGAAAGGAATGGTCCGCCGGGACCAAGTGGATTCCGCCATGCACCACCCCTGCTTGCACAACGTTCTCAGCTCGGCCGCCGGAGAACTCATTTTCCACGGGAATTACCTCAGCCATCGAGATGTCCTTTTCCACTTCTACACCCACGCAGGCTGATAGTCGTCGTGGTCCACCGCTCGCTCCCACACCGCGTCAAAGGCAGCCAGGCAGAGCCTTACCACGGATGGGTTTTCCGAAATCTGCTGACCAAGATAGGTGCCGTCACCAGCGAATAAGCCGAAACGCACCAACTTCTCGTCGAACACCCAGAAGTCATTTCCTGGTAAGGCGAGGTCCGAGGCCCTGCTCCGGCCCAGCCAGCGCACTTCTTCGCCCGCTGGAAGGTTAAGAGCAGGTGTTGTCTCGAACTCATGGCGAATGAAGTCGGTGATCGGCTCGGAGACGATGCGGGCACGGCGGACGCGTACTCCTCGCGCAACCGTCCTCACCATGAGGTCGTACCAGTCCCGAAACCTCTCCACGGGGTCATAATTGACGCCCGATTTCCAATCGAGATAGGTAGGATCCTCAGGGGTGTACATGTCTCGCATTTCAAGATGTACAGCCGAACTTACGCACCGACCGAACAGTTCATCGATGGTCGGCCGCTCCGTCATCACATGCCTCCTGAAGGATTGCACGCATGCGCGCCGGCAGTCGCACGATCTTCTCGTGCGCCGCGATCGGGCTCCGTGCCGCCACCTCGCTCAGGATAGCGGTCTCTGTTACCTCCCAACCCTGGATCAGAAGGTCGCCCGTCCCTTCGTCCACCCACACGGAAGGGCAGTTCGCACCATTCGTCTCCGGGTCGATCCCGACGAAACGTAACGCCACTGCTTCCACACTCCTTCAGCCAAGGAAGGTCTTACAGAAAGCGTGGTCTTGGAGCGATCGCCCGTCAAGGCGACATCGGGTCAGGATAAGGCCACAAAGACTAATATCGCAGAGGAGTTCGACAGCAATACACCTGGGGAGACTGAGGCACGTGCGTGATGCAGTTACTTGCGTTTCAGTTACGACTCGCACAGGAGTCCGCCAGGTTAGAATCAGGATGTAAATCTTGGCCGAATCAAACCTGAATGGACATGCCGATCACCGCAGACTCACGCGTTATCAGCCCGCGAGGGTGCACTTGCGCCGAAGGTGATGGGACCGCTGATGTCCCTTGCCTGCAGCACAGTGCCCTGTGTGCCACCACTGACAACGTTGCTCACATCACCAGTTCGGATGTGGACGGTCTGTACCTGCGTGGCCCACGAGGCGAGAGCATCGTTGAACTCACTATCGATGGCAGCGCGTCGTTGCAGCGCGCCGAGCAGTGTCTGTGCTGCCGAGGGGTCCGGGCTAGCCTGCAGCGCCAGAAGCGCCCGCACCAACGGTTCAGCTTCGTTCTCGTCAGGATTCGCCGGGGTGGTTGTGCCTCGTCGAAAGGGACGGCGCACGAGAGCACTGAGCCGTTGCCATGCCTCGGTCCCTGCAGCGCCTCCAAGACCGCCGGCCAGTGCCATCAGCGTCGCTACCGACAATGGTTCCATGCTGCTCCCGACGTCTCGTAGTCGTATGCGTAGTGAAACGCTAACCTGCAGTGACGTTGGTTGGTAAGGAGGCCTGCCTCACTTCACCGAGCTGGGTCGTCCGAGGACAGGGGGCGTGGAAGCCTGCGAGGCCGACTACGCCGTATACGCCGCCTGCTTCAGAAGGGGCCGCCGTCGGCCCATCGGTGCTCGCGGAACCAGCGCAGCACCGTTGCGCTTGATGAGAGGACCAGGAGAAGCCCGGACCAACCATGGTCCTGAGCTGAAACAGCTCGACACGGTTCTTCCGCGCCCAGCGCCGGATCATCTCGCCCTTGTGAGCGGACAGGTTGTCCAGGATGACGTAGATCGGGGCGCCGTCCGGCCGGACCACGCGGATCGATCTCAACGCAGCCAGGGTGTTCGCGACTCCCTTCTTGCGACGGTTGACGCCCCAGAGCTTGTCGTCGCCGATCGAGTAGCAGCCGTGGAAGGAGCGGACGCCGTAGGTGCGGTGGTAGGTCGCTGGGTGCCGCTCGGGCCGACCCTGCTCGGCCCGGCACAACCCGCCGGTGGGCCGGTCACCACACATCCAGCCGCAGTTACCGCGAGCCGGGCGAGCCTTCCTCATCGGAGGACCACTTCTCGCGCAGAGTCTCGATTTCGGTGGCCAGCACAGCCAGGTCGCGCACGTGGGTGTAATACCTCGTCGCGTACTCGTCGTCGATCGCCGGGAGGACCCTTTCGAAGACCGCCGTCAGCAGGATCAAGCCTCTCCCGCGCTGTTCGTCGAGCGGGCCATGGAGAACACCCTGGGCGTAGCCGTAGGCATCTGCATCAAGCATCACCATGTCCTGGTCCTCGACGTCCAGGCCGCGGAAGCCTGCCGGGAACGGCATGGCCATGTGCTCGGCCATCATCCGCGAGAGCGCGTCGAGCTTCTCTTCGAACATGCACAAGATCCTGCCGGATCACACCCGGCGAACCCATGCGATCACGACACTAGGCGCCGAGGGCGATGCCTTCGATGAGCAGTTCCAGTCGTGTCTCCTCGCCGCGTGCCGGGACGCGGCCGGTCGCCGACAGGGCCGAGATGCCGTGCAGGGCTGCCCACAGGAGTTCGGCGCGCGCCTCGCGTTCAGCGGTCTCCTCGGGCAGCGCCTCCACGAAGGCGTCGAAGGCCGACCGCAGCGCCGCGGGCGTCTCCTCGCTGGCGAACTTCAGCGGCGTGGGCATGACGAACATCGCCTGGTAGAGGGCCGGGTGGTCGACGGCGAAGCGCAGATAGGCCCGGCACAGGGCCCGCAGGCCGGTCACCGGTTCACGGCCCCCGGCGGCCTGCCGCGCATGGCGCAGCGACTCGGCCAGTTCGGCGAAGCCTTCCTCGGCGACGGCCGCGACGATGGCGTCCTTGCCCTTGAAGTGGCTGTAGAGCACGGGCTGGCTGTACTCCACGCGCTCGGCCAGACGGCGGGTGGTGACCGCCTCCCAGCCCTCGGCCTCGGCCAACTCGCGGGCCACCGCGAGGATCAGGTCGTGGCGCTGGGCGCGCTCCCGCTCACGGCGATTCCGGGTGACTGACATGAAAAAATTCTAGCACCGCTAGACATCAGGCCGACGCTACTTCTAGCATCGCTAGAAGAATGAGCGGCGCTCGGCAATGTGTCGGTGCCGCAGGCAGAGGAGAGGACCGTCATGCCTACCGCCGTCACCACCACCGCCACCGCCGTCACCTGGGCGATCGCCGTCGGGATCATCTTCATCGGCGCCCGCTTCCTGTGGGCCCCGCAGCAGGCCGCGGCAGGTTTCGGGCTCCCCGGCACCGGCACGACCGACCGCGGCTCGCGCGCATGGCTGTCCGTCAAGGGCGTCCGCGACATCTGCTCCGGGCTCTTCCTGCTGATCGTGCTGCTCGGCGCCGGAAGCCACCTGCGCGGCTGGATGATGCTGGCCGGCTCGCTGACGGCGCTCGGCGACGCGCTCATCACCAAGTTCAGCGGCGGACCCGCCACGGCGTACTACGGCATCCACGGCGGCACCGCCGCGCTCATGGCCGCCGCCGGTGCCGTACTAGTGCTGTCCTGACCGCGGCCACCGAGGCCGGCGCGGCGGCGGTACCCGCCGCCGTTCGCGCTAGCGCATCGCGACCAGTACGACGCTGGTCAGTACGCTCGTGGCCACGAAGTACGGGGCGTTCAGGGCGCCGTAGTACAGCGGGCGGGGGAAGTTGGGGTTGATGGCTATCTGGAACGTCATCGCCGTCAGGTAGCCGACTCCGACTATCAGTCCGAAGGCGATGGCGTCGCCCGTGCTCGTGATGTCCAGTGCCTCTATCAGGACCGCGCTCGTCAGCGCCGTGACCAGGATGCACAGCAGCGGGCCCAGCATCGTGACCGGGGTCTGCGCGGGGGCCGGTGCGCCTTCCCGGCCGAGGGCCACGGCGTAGGGCTTCGTGATCACCACGGCGAACCACACTCCTGCGATCACGAACGACGCGACCACTGCGATCGCCAGGGCCAGCCAGTTGATGTCGGCGAGGACGGAGAACACGCGCGGCTCCTTACGGACGGGCAGCCCCTGTGGCCGCCGGTGGAAGGAGTCTCCGGGTTGTATAGGACTGATCCTGTCCGCTATTGAAAGGAGCTCTGCCGGGTGTGGTTCGGGTGCCCATCAGGCTTCCTGCCTTCTTCCGGCACCTCGTACGTCCTGGAGACCCTGGAGCCCCTCATGGCCGATGTGCTGTCCCGACCTCCTGGTGTCGTCGGCCGCGAGCGCGAGTGGCGATTGCTCGCGGACTTCGTCCGTGACCCGGCTCCGGCCCTGCGGCTCGGTGTGGTGTCCGGGCGGCGGCGGCACGGGAAGTCGTATCTGCTGCGGGCCCTCACCGAGGCCGTCGGCGGGCTGTACGTCACCGTCGTCCGGGAGGAGGGGCGGCTTGCCGCGCTTCAGCGGTTCTCCGACGCGATCGCCGCCCACGCCGGGCTGCGACCGGGGGTGTTGCGGCTCACCAACTGGTACCAGGTGCTGAACAACGCGCTCGATGTCGTGGCTCGCCGGGCCGTGACACCGCTTCTCGTCATCGACGAACTGCCTCACCTGCTCCAACATTCCCCCGAAGTGCCTGGTGTCCTCCAGCAGATCTACGACGAGCGGCAGCGCGGCAGCACCGGCAACGGGGGCCGGGTCATCCTCTGCGGGTCAGCCATGGGAGTCATGCACCAACTGCTCTCCGGTGCCGCACCACTTCGCGGGCGGGCCGTCGTCGATCTGCGGCTCGCGCCCTTCGACTACCGCGCCAGCCGTACGTTCTGGGAGATCGAGGACCCCTGCACCGCGCTGCGCGTTCATGCGGTCCTCGGGGGCGCGCCCGGGTACCGGTCCATCGCCTCCCGGCCCGCGCCCGGTGGCGACGGCTTCTCCCGGTGGATCACCGGTACCGTGCTCGACCCCGGGCGCACCGTCCACTCACGTATCGAGACCGGATCTCTGCTGCGTGAGGACCCGCGGATCGTTCAGCACACCCTCTACTACGACATCCTCACCGCCATCGCCCAGGGCGCCTCCACCCCGACCAAGATCGGCTCCGCCCTCGCCCGGCAGCGCAACGCCGTCAGTCATCCGCTCGATGTGCTGGAGTCCACGGGGTATGTGCGGCGGGAGCAGGATGTTCTCCGGGCCCGTCATCCCGTGATCACGCTCACCGATCCCGTCATCCGTTTCAATCAGCTCATCACCCTTCCGCAGGCCGACACCATCGAGCAGGGGTTCGCCGAGCAGGCATGGCGTGCCTCCGCGCCCACTTTCAGCTCCAAGATCCTCGGGCCTCATTTCGAGGAGCTGGCCAGGATCTGGGCTCTCCGGTACGCGCATGCCGTACTGCCCGACGGGCTCCCGGGGCCCGTCGGTACCACCGAAGTCCCGGATCCCGCCGCCCGGACCAAGCACGAGGTCGACGTCCTCGCCCTCGCCCTCGGTGAGCGGCCGCAGGCTCCGCGGGCGCGGATCGCTCTGCTCGGGGAGGCCAAGGCGACCCTCGCCCGCCGGGGGACGGGGGACCTCGAACGGCTGGAGCACATCCGCGAGTTGCTCGGCGCGCAGGGTTACGGGACTTCCGGCACCGTCCTCGTCCTGTTCTCGCTGCACGGGTTCTACCCGGACGTCGTGCGGCTCGCCGCGCGGCGACGGGATCTGCTGTTGGTCGATCTTCCCGCTCTCTACGGCGTCGGGCCCGTGCTCGGGCTCGGCGGCTGAGCTACAGGCCGGCCTGCCGCCACAACTCCCCCATCTCGTCCGCCACTCCTGGTGCCGCCAGGAGGAACGGGGCGTCGTAGCGGGGGAACCGGGGTGTGGCCACCGCTCCCGCTTCCAGCGCGATCAGGTACGCCGGGAGGCCGTCGACCGCGTGGAACTCGCCGATCGCCGCCGCTGTGGCCCGGCCCGCCGCCACCTGGGTGAGGGAGAGGGCTGTGGAGCCCATCACCCGGGTGGTGCAGTGGCGGGCCGCGAGGCGGGTCATCAACTGGTCCAGGCCGGGCCAGTGGGCGTGGGCCGCCCATTCGGTGAGGAAGACGTGGCCGGTGAGGGTGGTGTGGTCCGCGGCGTGGATGGGGGTGCCGTTCAGGTGGGCGCCGCCGCCCCGGGTGGCCGTGAAGGTCTCGTGGCGCCAGGGGTCCGCCACCAGGCCGAGGAGCGGGGTGCCGTCCGCCGCCACCAGGCCCAGGGAGAAGGAGCACCAGCCGATTCCGTGCGCGTAGTTCGTCGTGCCGTCCACCGGGTCGATCACCCAGTGCGGGGCGTCCGGGGTGGCCGGGGCCTTCGTTCCGTACTCCTCGCCCTCGATGCCGTGGGTCGGGAAGGCGGTGGCGAGGGCGGCTCGGACGTGGGACTCGACCGCCTCGTCCGTCTCCGTGACGATGTCCGCCGGGCTCGCCTTCTCGCGTACCGTCCCCTGGCTCTGCCGGCTCCGGGGGAGGCGGATGCGGGCCGTCGCCCACTCCGCCAACTCCTCGGCCACCGCGAGGGCTCGGGCCAGGTCCGGGTCGGCGGGGAGCGGGTCTCCGGCTCCCGCTGCGGCTGCGGCTGCGGCTGCGGCTGCGGCTGCGGCTGCGGCTGCGGCTGCGGCTGCGGCTGCGGCTGCGGCTGCGGGGCGGTGTTCGGGGGGTCCGTCGGGCATGCTTCCCGTCCTCGTACTCGTCCTCGTCCTCTTCTTGCGTGGCGGGGCAAGCATGGCGCGTCCCGCGGACCGCTGTATGGACACGGTCCGCGGGACGTCTGTCGCGGGGGTTTCGGAACGGGTCAGCTGATCTGCCTGCGGTCGGTGCCGCCGGTGATCTGGATCTTGCGGGGCTTGGCCTGCTCGGCCACCGGGATGCGCAGCGTCAGGACGCCCGCCTCGTACGACGCGTCGATGCGCTCCGTGTCGAGCGTGTCGCCGAGGAAGAGCTGCCGGCTGAAGACGCCCGTCGGGCGCTCCGCCACGATCATCTCCGCGTCCTTCGGGGCGGGGTTGCGGCGCTCGGCGTGGACGTTCAGGACGTTGCGCTCGACGTCCAGGTCGATCGTCTCCGGGTCGATGCCGGGGAGGTCGAAATGGACGATGAAGTCGTCGCCTGCGCGGTAGGCGTCCATCATCATCGCGGCCGGGCGTGCGGCGCCCATCACCTGCTGCGCGAGCCGGTCGAACTCACGGAACGGGTCGGTGCGCATGAGCATCACGGGTCACTTCCTTTCACGTCATCTGCAGTGCGATGCCCTACGACTTCTTGTATAGCTCTGGAGAGGAAAATTGACAAGCTACGACTCAACTTCAGCGGGCGGGGCAGGTGGGAGTTAGCCTCCTGGCATGGTCAAGAAGGTTGCGGTGCCCAGTTCCCTGATCGCCGCCGGTGGGCTCGTCGGCGGGTACGGCGTCGCCCGGTGGAGCGGGCAGCGGGCCCTCGGCGGGGTCGTGCTGGCCGGTGCGGGGATCGTCGCCGGGCGGCAGTGGCGGGCGCGCGGGGGTGATCTCGCCGCCGGTGTGCTGTCCGCCGCGTATCTGGGGGCCTTCGCCGGGTCGCATCCGCTCGCCAGGAGGGTCGGCGCCTGGCCGTCCGTGTTCGGCGTCGCCGCCGGGGTCGGTCTGGCCTCCTGGGCCCTCGTCGACCGGCGGCAGCGGCAGGGGTGACGGCGGTCCCGGCCTGGCGGTCAGCGGGGCCGGAACGACTTGCGGTAGAGGTGCGGGCTCGTGCCCACCACCCTGCGGAAGCGTTCCCTGAACGCCGTCGGGGAGCCGAAGCCCGCCTGGGCCGCTATCCGTTCCACCGGGTACGTCGTCGTCTCCAGCAGGTGCTGCGCCCTGCGCACCCTCGCCCGGTGCAGCCACTGGAGCGGTGTCGTGCCGGTCTGTTCGCGGAAGCGGCGGTTCAGGGTGCGGGCGCTCATGCCCGCCCGGGCCGCGATCTCGTCGAGGGTCAGGTCACGGTCGCAGTGTGCGCCCAGCCAGTCGAGGAGGGGCTCCAGCGTCGCGCCCGCGGGGGCCGGGGGCAGCGGGTGCTCGATGAACTGGGCCTGGCCGCCCTCCCGTTCCAGCGGCATCACCGACAGGCGGGCGGTGTGCGCGGCGACCTCCGAGCCGTAGTCCTTGCGGATCATGTGCAGGCACATGTCCAGCCCCGCCGCGGCGCCCGCCGAGGTCAGCACGCTGCCGTTGTCGACGTAGAGGACGTTCGGGTCGACCGTGACGCGGGGGTGGCGGGCCGCGAGGGCTTCGGCCGCCACCCAGTGGGTCGTCGCGCGCATGCCGTCCAGCAGGCCCGTCGCCGCGAGGACGAACGCTCCCACGCAGATCGACGCGATGCGGGTCCCGTTCGCCGCCGCCTCGCGGAGCGCGTCCGCCACACCCGGCGGGAGCGGGGCCGCCGGGTCCTCCGTGCCGGGTACGACGATCGTGTCCGCCGCCGGCAGTTCCGCCAGGCCGTACGGGGCACGCAGCGTGAAGGCGCCCGCGCTCAGCTCCGGGTGCGGGGCGCAGACCCTGATGTCGTACGCCTTGCCGCCGTCCGGCAGGCGGGTGCGGCCGAAGGTGTCCACAGGGACGGACAGATCGAAGGGGACGACCTTGTCCAGTGCCAGTACCGCCACGGTGTGCATGGGCAGAAGCTAGCCCCAGCGGCGTGGCGGGAATCCGTCGGGGGGTGGCAGTTCCGCCACTTCTGCACGGTCCGCCCGGCGCCTACGGTCACCTCCGTGACCAAGTTCCTCCTCGCCGTCCATGTCCTGGCCGCCATCGTCGCCGTCGGGCCCGTCACCGTCGCCGCCAGCATGTTTCCGCCCGCCGCCCGGCGGGCCCTCGCCGCGCCCGGCGATCCCGGGGCCGCGCACTCCGTACGACTGCTGCACCAGATATGCAAGGTCTACGCCGTCGTCGGCGTCGTCGTCCCCGTGTTCGGGTTCGGGACCGCCGGCAGCATGGGGGTGCTCGGGGATGCCTGGCTGATCGCGTCGATCGTGCTCACGGCGCTTGCCGCTGTGGTGCTGGCCGTGTTCGTCCTGCCCCGGCAGGGGGCGTTCGTGGAAGCGGACGGCGGTGGCGGGAGCGGCGGGAGTGGTGGAGGTGGCGGGACCCGGGAGGACACCGTCCGCCTCGCCATGCTCACCGGGGTGTTCAACCTGCTGTGGGCCTCGGTGACCGTGCTGATGATCGTACGGCCGGGGTCGACCACCGGCGCCTGAGGTCGGGTCGGGCGCCCGGCTGCCCGACTGTCTGCGGGGCGGCGGGGTGGCGGGGGAAGTCGCCCGCGGCTGCGCGGCGGGGCTATACGCCCACCGCTCGGGACACCGTGAAGATCAGGAGGCCGGCCAGGGAGCCGACCACCGTGCCGTTGATCCTGATGAACTGGAGGTCACGGCCGATGTGGGCCTCGATCTTGCGGGTGGTGTGGTCCGCGTCCCAGCTCGCGACCGTGTCGGTGATCAGGGAGGTGATCTCGGTGCGGTAGGTCGTGACCACGTACTCCGCCGCGCTCTCCAGCCAGCCGTCCACCTTGGTCCGGATCTTGGGGTCCGTCTTCATCCTGGCGCCGAGGGAGAGCAGGGAGGCCCGCACACGGAGGCGCAGTTCGCTGCGTTCGTCCTCCGCCGCCGCGACGATCATGGAGCGGATCGCCGTCCATGCCGAGGTGATCAGGTCCTGGACCTCGGAGCGGCCCAGGATCTCGGTCTTCAGGCGTTCGATCCTGGCCCTGGTGTCCGTGTCGGACTGGAGGTCGGAGGCGAAGTCGGTGAGGAAGCGGTCCAGGGCGGCTCTGGCCGGGTGGGACGGCATGTCGCGCATCTCGGTCACGAAGCGGAGCAGCTCCTTGTAGACGCGCTCCCCCACCTTCCGGTCCACGAAGCGCGGGGTCCAGCCGGGGGCGCCGCCCTGCACCGCGTCCATGACCTGGGCGTCGTGCCTGATCAGCCAGTCGTGGGCCCGCGTGACCACCAGGTCCACGGCGCGTCGGTGGCCGCCGTCGGCGACGATCCTCTCCAGCATCTTGCCTATCCCCGGCGCGATCTCCTGGGTGTCGGCCCTGCGGGTGATCGCCTCCGCGACGACCGCCTGGACGTCGGAGTCCCGCATGACCGTGAGCGCGCCGCGGGTCGCCGCCGCCAGTTCCGCCGTGACCCGGTCCGCGTGGTCCGGCTCCGCCAGCCAGGCGCCGAGTCTGCCGCCGATGCCCACGGCGCGCAGCCGCTGCCGTACGACGTCGGCGGAGAGGAAGTTCTCGCCCACGAACTCGCCCAGCGAGACGCCGAGCTGGTCCTTCTTCGTGGGGATGATCGCGGTGTGCGGGATCGGCAGGCCCAGGGGGTGACGGAACAGGGCCGTCACCGCGAACCAGTCGGCCAGCGCGCCGACCATGCCCGCCTCGGCCGCCGCCGCGACGTAGTCCGCCCAGGCTCCGGCCCCCGCGTCCCCCGCCCACTTCGCGACGACGTACACCACGGCGACGAAGAGGAGGAGGCCGGTGGCCGTCAGTTTCATGCGCACCACCCCGCGTCGGCGTTCCTCGTCGGCGGGGGTGAAGGCGGTCATCGTGCGGTGTGTGGGGGCAGCCGTGGCGGGCGGGGGACCGGCCTTCGCACTCGGTTCCGTCCCGGGCCCCGCCTGGGTCTGGGTCTCTGTGTCTGCCATCCGCTCCACCCGTTCCGCTCCCCGTGGTCCCTTGTCGCTCTTGTTCTCGTGTTCCCGTGATCCCTCACACAATTGTCCCTTCCTGTCCGACTCCCGGAACGGAACAGGAGTTCCCGGCGTCTCTCTGACGGGTGACACGGCGGGGGCCTGCACCCCCAGACGGATCATGAGATCATCAGACGGGAGCCATGCGCTTCCGTCGCCCGAGGAGAACACCGCATGACCAGGCCTCATGGCTATGCCATGCTCAGTGCGCTCACCGCGCTCACGGTGGCGATATCAGCCGCCATATACGTCGGTGCAGCCGCCGACAACGGCACCGCGCACCGCGGTACCGCGCCCGACGCCCGCGCCCCGCACAGCACCGCCGCCCCCGCCTCCGTCGGCACCTGGGTGGGCGCCTGGGCCGCCTCCCCGGTCGGGGCCGAACCCGGCACCGAGACCGGCGCCCTCGCGAACCGCTCCCTGCGCAACGTCGTCCACGCGACCGCCTCCGGCACCAGCGCCCGGATCACGCTGTCCAACCTCTACGGCCAGTCCCCGCTCACCGTCACCCACGCCACCCTCGCCGTCGCCACCGACCGCACGGGCGACGGCGCGGCAGCCGTCAGCGGGAGCATGCGGAGGATCACCTTCGGCGGCAGTGCCTCCGTCGTCGTACGGCCGGGCGGCCAGGTGCTGAGCGACGCCGTCCGCGTCGACGTCACCGACGGCGCGGACCTCCTCGTCACCACCTACTCCCCCACCCCCTCCGGCCCCGTCACCTACCATCCCCACGCCCGCCAGGTCTCCTACTCCGCCCGGGGCGACCGCGCCGAGGACGTGACCGGCGCCCCGTACACCGAAGAGGTCGTGTACTGGCGGTATCTGACGGCGGTGGACGTGCTCAGCGGCGACTCCGACGGCACCGTCGTCGCCCTCGGCGACTCCCTCACCGACGGCATCACCTCCACCGAGAACGCCAACCACCGCTGGACCGACCGCCTCGCCGCCCGGCTCCGCAAGGCGGTCGCCTCCGGCGAGAAACTCCCCCGCTACTCCGTCGTCAACGAGGGCATCAGCGGGAACCAGGTCTTCGGCAGCGGCCTGGGGCGGCCCGCCGACAACCAGAGCGCCCTCCTGCGCTTCGGACGCGACGCGCTCTCCCGCACCAACGTCAAGGTCGTCGTCATCGACCTCGGCATCAACGACATCCTCAGCAGCCCGCGGCGCCCCGACCCGCAGCACGTCACGGCGGGACTGCGCACCCTGGTCCGCCAGGCCCACGCCCACGGCCTCAAGGTCATCGGCGCGACCCTGATGCCCTGCAAGGGCCACCTACGCTGCACCACCGCCCGCGACACCGTACGGCAGCAGGTCAACGCCAAGATCCGGGCGGGCCGGGTCTTCGACGCGTACGTCGACTTCGACAAGGCGCTCCGCGACCCGTACGACCCGCGCCAACTGCTGCCCGACTACGACTCCGGCGACCACCTCCACCCCAGCGACCTCGGGTACGCCAGGATGGCGGCCGTCTTCGACCTGCGGGAGCTGAAGGGCGCCGGGCAGACCGAGCTGTAGGGCCCGGCCCGGCGCGTACCGGCGGGGGCGAGGGCCGGTGGTACGTACCGGCCCGCACCGGCGGTTCAGTAGTCCCCGTACCTGCGGCGCTGGCGCTGCTCGCGGCGCTCCCGGTGCCGTTCCCGGCGCTCCTCCTGGCGTTCGCGCCGTTCCTCCATCTGCTCGCGCCGCTGCTCGAGGTGCTCGTCCATCATGTCCAGGTGCTCGTCCCACACCTCGCGCCGGTCGCCCCGCCCGGCGGGGCCCAGCTCACGGCGGCCCTGCCTGCGCTCCAGCTTCTCGCGGCGCCGCTCCTCCTTCAGCCGCTGCCGCTCGGCCCGGGTGACCTTGCGCTCCACCCCGACGCCGCCCATCAGCGCGAAGCCGGTGACGATCACGCGGGGTGCGCCCGGCGCGCCCGGCTCGCCCTGCTCCCGGTGGTCGAAGCCGCCCATCAGGCCGAAGCCCCGCACCACGACCTCCACGCCCGGCGGCACGATCACATTCACCCCGCCCATGATCGCGACGCAGTTGATCTCGACCTCGCGGTCCGCGAAGTTCGCCTCGCGCAGGTCGAGTTCCCCGCCGCCCCAGAAGGCGAGGCAGTTGAAGCGCCTCGGCACGGTCCAGCGGCCCCTGCGCTCGAACCCGGACATGACGGCCACGGCCCAGTTGCCCGATCCCTCGCCGCCCACGATCCGGCTCGCCCAAGTCCCGTCGTCCACCGGCTCCTTGGTGAACGACACGGGGGACGTGGGAGCCACCGGGGACGGGGGTGTCACACCGGGGGCCGGCAGGTCGCGGGTGATCGGCGCCAGCTCCGCATAGGTCCGCGCGCCGTACGTCGTCTCCAGCCGCTCCTCGAACTCCGCCATGTCGAGGCGGCCCTCCGCGAGGGCGTCCCGCAGGACCTCGGCGACCCGCTCACGGTCGGCGTCGGAGGCGCGCAGCTCCGCCGGGTGCAGCGGGTCCGCCGGGCGGGGCTGGGACTGAGGCCCGGGCTGCGGCTCGGACTGCGGCTGCGGCTGCTGCTCGGACCGCGGCGGGGAGGGCGGCTGAGGCGGGGAGGGCCGGTCCGTGGGGTCGGGGAGATCCGGGCGGTCCGGGCGGTCCGGGACTGCGTCGTCGGTCATGGACAGCAGCCTACGAGACCGCCCTACCCGCGTACATCTTGGCGATGACCGCCTCGATGTCGGGTTCCCGCACCGAAAGGTCGACCAGCGGGTATCCGGCCGCGATCCGGGCCACCAGCGGCGCCGCCGACTCCCCCGCCGGGAACGCCAGCCACTGCCGCGGACCCTCCACCCGCACCACCCTCGCCCCGGGCACCTCCACCGGGGGCAACTCCCGCTCCAGGTCGACCACCAGGGTCCGTTCGCTGTCCCCCGCCTCGTGCAGCCCGGCGAGCGGGCCGTCGTACATCAGGCGGCCGTGGTCGATGACCATCACGCGGGAGCACAACTGCTCGATGTCCTGGAGGTCGTGCGTGGTCAGCAGCACGGTCGTGGCGCGTTCGGCGTTCAGGTCGCGCAGGAACTCCCGTACCTTCGCCTTGGAGACGACGTCCAGGCCGATCGTCGGCTCGTCGAGATAGAGGATCTCCGGGTCGTGCAGCAGGGCCGCCGCGATGTCGCCGCGCATCCGCTGACCGAGCGACAGCTGGCGTACGGGGACGTCCAGCAGGTCGGTCAGTTCGAGGAGTTGCACGAGACGGTCCAGGTTCTCGCGGTAACGGGCGTCCGGGATGCGGTACATGCGGTGCATCAGCCGGTACGAGTCGATCAGGGGAAGGTCCCACCACAGCGTCGTGCGCTGCCCGAACACCACCCCTATGCGGTGCGCCAGGCGGGTCCGTTCACGGGAGGGGTCCAGACCCGCGACCCGCAGCCGGCCGCCGCTGGGGGTGAGGATGCCCGTCAGCATCTTGATCGTCGTCGACTTGCCCGCGCCGTTCGGACCGATGTAGCCGACCATCTCGCCGCGCGCCACCCGGAACGACAGCCCGTCGACCGCCCGCACCTCGCGCCGCTCCCGCCGCAGCGGGCCCGTCCTGCGGCGCACCTCGAAGACCTTCTCGACACCGTCGAGTTCGATGAATCCGTCGGCAGGCGTCACGAAGTCGCCGTCCGTGTCCAGCAGTTGCATTCTCAGCTCCCCGTGCTCCGGTACGAACGCAGGCCCGTCCGCCACGCCAGTCCGGCCAGCGCGCAGCACCCCACCGCCACCAGGGGCGACAGGAACGCCGTCCAGTGCGGCAGACCCAGCGGATACGGCAGCCCCAGCACATAGGTCGCGGGCAGCCAGTTGACGAAGGCGAGCGGCAGGACGTACGTCACCCCGCGCACCAGTTCCCGCGCGAACACCGTCGGCGGGTACTGCAACAGCGTCGTACCGCCGTAGGTGAACGCGTTCTGCACCTCCGCCGCGTCCTGCGCCACGAACTGGAACGCCGCGCCCGCCACGAACACCGCGCAGAAGATCGCGCCGCCGCTCGCCACCGTCACCGGCATCAGCAGCAGTCTCAGCGGGGTCCAGTCGATGTCGAGGCGGGTGAGGGCGTAGCCGAGCACCAGCGTGCCCTGCGCGATGCGGCCGAGGCGCTTCAGCGCGAAGCGGTCCGCCGCGATCTGCGCGAGCACCGGCGCCGGGCGCACCAGCAGCATGTCCAGCGTGCCGTCGCGCACCCGCCGGCCGAGGCGTTCCATCGAGCCGATCGCCAGGTCCGCGACCCCGAACGCCATGCTCGCCAAACCGTAGAGGAAGGCGACCTGGGGCAGCGACCAGCCGCCGAGCGCGTCCACCCGGGAGAACATCAGCAGGATCGCCACGAAGTCGAGGATGGTCGCGACGAAGTTCCCGACGGTGGTCATGGCGAAGGACGCCCGGTACGCCATCGTGGAGCGGATCCACATCGCGGCGATCAGCCGGTAGGTGCGCAGTCCCGTGAGGACACGGCTCGTATCAGCCACCCTGCACCACCACCCGCCGGGTCGCCGCCGCCTGCACCACCCGGCCGAGTCCCAGCAGCACCACCGCCCACACGCCCTGGAGGGCGAGGGTGCCCCACGGGTCGCCGCGGCCGAGCAGGACGTCGGCGGGCGCCTGCAACAGCGACGACCACGGCAGGACCCGGGCGATCTCACCGAACACCCCCGGGAACACGTTCAGCGGCAGCAGCATCCCGGAGAAGAAGTACCCGAGGATCCACGCCATCTGCATCACACCGTCCCCGTCCAGCAGCCAGAACGCGCTCAGCGCCACCAGGAACCGGATACCGAAGCCGACGAGCATGCCCAGCGCCACCGCGACCAGGAAGGCCGCCCAGACACCGAACTCCGTCGGCAGCGCGTGCGGGAAGAACAGCGAACCGAACACGAACGGCACCACGCCGCGGCCCACCAGCTGGAACATCGCCCGTCCCACGTCGGCGGCCAGCCACCACAGCTGGAGATCGGCCGGGCGGTAGAGGTCGACGGCGATGTCCCCGGACCGGATACGCTCCATCAGTTCGCCCTCCACCCCGCCGCCCCCGATGGCCAGCGTGGACAGCAGTGCCTGGCCCAGCCAGACGTACGTCACGGCCTGGGCCTGGTCGTAGCCGCCCAGATGCGGCTTCACGTCCCAAAGCGCCAGATAGGTGTAGACGAGGATGAGGCCGAAAACAGTGTTCGTGAACACCCCCGCCGCAGTCGCCATCCGATACGTCGCGTACCGTCTGAAACCCCCTGCTGCGACGGCCGTGTACAACCGTCCCGCGCCCACTCCTGCCGCCTTTCCGCCGTATTGGCACCGAAGCGCAGGAGCCTAGTACCGGGCGGCGCGGCGGGCCACGCATTTTCCGCCCGGACACGCACCGGAATCCGGGAACGGAACGCTTGGTGGGAGAGTCTTCACCTGGGGGCGCAGAAGGCTTACGAGATCGTACGGGAACGTACGAGGTGAAACAGGAGTCCGTGCACGACATGAGCGACGAGCCGCAGCCGCAGCAGCCGACCGAGGGTCCGGCACCGAGACAGCCGCAGGCGGCGGAGGAGACGGGAACGCCGGAGGACTCGGGCGGGGAGCGCGGGCGGCGCGAGGGCGGGGGCGGCGTCCGGAACAGGGGCGGTGCGGCGGACACGGGTGCGGGCGGGGGCGGCGATGAGGTGAGCCGTGAGGCTCCCGCCGGCCCGGCGGGCCCCGGGTCCCCGAGGGCGGCGAAGGCCCCCACCCCGGCTCCGACCCAGGCCCCGGCCCCGAAGCCCGCGGCGGGTGACGCCCGGCAGTCCGGAGGCACCCCGGCCGGACCCGGCGGCGGCCGGGCGGGCCAGGGCAGCCGGGCGGGCCAGGGCAGCCAGGCGGGCCAGGCGGGCCAGGCGGGCCAGGACAATCCTGAGACCCTGCAGATCCGGAAGATCGAGGACACCCGCAAGGCTCCGCGAACCGGCGCCGCGCGGCAGTCCCCGGCCGCTCAGGACAACCCGGAGACGCTCCAGATCCGCCAGATCCCCGACAACGGCCGCACCCCGCCGACCGGGAAGAACCGCCGGCAGAATCAGCAGAACCCGCAGCAGGACGAGCCGCAGGACCACAAGACCCAGCAGATCCGCCGTCTCCCGGCCGGCGCCGCCACCCCGGCCGCAGCCGCCGCGCGCTCAGCAGCGGCCGCCGCGGGCGCCGCGGCCGCATCCCCGGCGGCCCCCACCACCGTCCTGCCGGCCGTCCCCACCACCCCCCGGCCCGGCAACGGCACCCCTCCGAACGGCACGGAGACCACCGACAGCGCCACGACCGCCGCGAACGCCGCCGACGCCGCGACCGCCACGGACGGCAAGAACGCCAAAGCCTCCAAGCGCCCCAAGCGCACCGGCTGGCGTCGGCTGCTCCCCACCTGGCGGATGGTGCTCGTCACCGTGGTCGTCGGGGTGCTGCTCCTCTTCGGGCTGTTCTTCCTCGGCTACTCGATGGTCAAGATCCCGCCCGCCAACGCGCTGGCGATGAAGCAGGCCAACGTCTACCTGTACGCGGACGGCAGCCAGATCGCCCGGGACGGTGAGATCAACCGGGAGAACGTCTCGCTCGCGCAGGTCTCCAAGGACGCCCAGCACGCCGTGCTGGCCGCCGAGGACCGGGACTTCTACACCGAGTCTGCCGTCGACCCGAAGGCGATGCTGCGCGCCGGGTGGAACACCGCGCTGGGCAAGGGCAAGCAGTCCGGCTCCACGATCACCCAGCAGTACGTGAAGAACTACTACCTCGCCCAGGAGCAGACCGTCACCCGCAAGGTGAAGGAGTTCTTCATCTCGATCAAGCTGGACCGCGAGAAGTCGAAGGACCAGATCCTCGAGGGCTACCTGAACACCAGCTACTTCGGCCGCAACGCCTACGGCATCCAGGCCGCCGCGCAGGCGTACTACGGCATGGACGCCACCGCCCTCGACCCGGCCCGCGCCGCCTACCTCGCCGCGCTGGTGAACGCGCCCAGCGAGTACGACGTGGTCGCGCACCCGGAGAACAAGTCGGCGGCCATGGCCCGCTGGAACTACGTGCTGGACGGCATGGTCACCAAGGGCTGGCTGAGCGAGTCGAAGCGGACCGGGATGAAGTTCCCGATGCCGAAGGAGCAGACCCTCTCCACCGGCTGGTCGGGGCAGCGCGGGTACCTCGTCCTCGCGATCAAGGACTATCTGACCAGCAACAAGATCCTCGACTCGGACGCCCTCGCGGCGGGCGGCTACCGCATCACGACGACCCTGGAGAAGGACAAGCAGGACGCGTTCGTGAAGGCGGTGAACGACAAGCTGATGTCCAAGCTGGACAAGAAGAACCGCAAGGTCGA
Source organism: Streptomyces sp. NPDC047000 (assembly GCF_040644295.1). NCBI lineage: Bacteria > Bacillati > Actinomycetota > Actinomycetes > Kitasatosporales > Streptomycetaceae > Streptomyces > Streptomyces sp. NPDC047000. The sequence goes on along the minus strand of NZ_JBEYWE010000019.1, from coordinate 140,400 downwards.
CTCGTACGTCCGGGCGGGCGGCGCCTCCGTCGACCCGAAGACCGGCAAGGTCGTCGCCATGTACGGCGGCATCGACTACGTGAAGCAGTACACGAACAACGCGACGCGCGGCGACTTCCAGGTCGGCTCCACGTTCAAGCCGTTCGTGTTCACCTCGGCGGTGCAGAACAGCTCGACGACCCAGTCCGGGCAGGCCATCACGCCGAACACCTACTACGACGGCACCAACAAGCGCCCCGTGCAGGGCTGGAGCGGCGGCGGCTACGCGCCGGAGAACGAGGACCAGCAGTCGTACGGCCAGATCACCGTGCGCACGGCCACCGACAAGTCGGTCAACTCGGTGTACGCCCAGATGGCGGTCGACGTGGGCCCGTCGAAGGTCAAGCAGACCGCGGTCGACCTGGGCATCCCCGCCGGGACCAAGGACCTCCAGCCGTACCCGTCGATCGCGCTCGGCACGGCCACCGCGAGCGTGCTCGACATGGCGGAGGCGTACGCGACGCTCGCCAACCACGGTGAGCACGGCACGTACACGATGGTCGACAAGATCACCAGGAACGGCACCAGGGACGTCCCGCTGCCCGCGTCCAAGGTCAAGCAGGCGGTGAGCCGGGAGGCCGCCGACACCACGACCTCCGTCCTCCAGAGCGTCGTCGACAACGGCACCGCGATCGCCGCGCAGGCCGCGGGCCGTCCGGCGGCCGGCAAGACCGGTACCGCGGAGCTGGACACGGCGGCCTGGTTCGCCGGGTACACGCCCGACCTCGCCACGGTGGTCTCGGTGATGGGCCAGGACCCGGTGACCGCCCGGCACAAGTCGCTCTACGGCGTGATGGGCCTGGAGCGCATCAACGGCGGCGGGGCGCCCACGGAGATCTGGGCCGATTACACCAAGGCGGCGCTGAAGGGGGAGCCGGTGAAGGACTTCAACCTCCAGCTCCAGGACGGCGCCGAGGAGATCGCGCCGCCCAGCATCGCGCCGAGCGGCAGCGCGTCCACGGGCCCCACGGACACCGCCACGCCGAGCACCGGCCCGACCGGCGGCGGTACGACGCCGGGCGGCACCCCCTCGCAGCCCAGCACCCCGACCCAGCCGAGCACGCCGGCCGACGGCGGTACGACGACCGGCGGGACCGGCACCGGGGGCACCACCGGGGGCGGGACCACCACGGGAGGCGGCACGACCGGCGGGGGCACCACCACCGGGGGCGGCGGCACCACGACGAACGGCGGGTTCTCGGGCGGCGTCTTCAACGGCGGCACCGGCAACGGGACCACCACGAGCTACCGCAGACAGTGACCGGCTGACGCAACGGTACGGCGACGGGCCGGTGACCCTGGGGTCACCGGCCCGTCGCCGTACCGTCCCACGTGCTGCCCGATCAGAGATACCTGATCAGAGAACTCTGACCAGAGAAGCCTGATCAGAGAAGCCTGATCAGAGATACAGGCCCGTCGAGTCCTCGGAGCCCTCGAAGCGGTCCGCGGCCACGGCGTGCAGGTCGCGCTCGCGCATCAGGACGTACGGGATGCCCCGCACCTCCACCTCCGCACGGTCCTCCGGGTCGTACAGGACCCGGTCGCCCGGCTCCACGGTCCGTACGTTCTGCCCCACCGCGACGACCTCCGCCCACGCGAGGCGGCGGCCCACGGCGGCCGTCGCGGGGATCAGGATGCCGCCGCCCGAACGACGCTCGCCCTCACCGGTCTCCTGCCGCACGAGGACGCGGTCGTGGAGCATGCGGATGGGCAGCTTGTCGTGCTGGGTGCTGGTATCGCTTCTCTTGGCGCTCACGCCTTCGAACCTACCTGCCTTTGCCGGGTTCGTACGCCGCCGGGTCGGCCGTCACTTCGCGCGGCCACGGCGCCGCGCGCCCAGGGCGAGCAGGCCCACGACCCCGACGACCACCAGCGCGGCCGGCACGATCCGCTCCGGGCGGGGCGCGCCCTCCTCGTCCACGAACTGCCGCCGGACATCGCTGACGACCCGGTTGACCTGGACGTAGGCCCGCCCGAGGGTGCGGTCGACATCGGCGGCGACCTTGGCCTTCGCGTCGCCGACGATGGTCTTCGGGTGCACGCGCACCCCGATCTCGTCGAGCGTGTCGGCCAGCGTGGCACGGCGGCGCTCGATGTCCGCCTCGATCTGCGCCGGTGTTCTGGTGTCCGGTGTGTTCGACGTGTCCGCCACCGTACGGCCTCCGAAGTCATCTGTTGCTGTTCCGGACAGTCTGTCAGCTTTGCGTTCCGTCGCATCGCCAGGCCCCCCCGATACGCTAGCCGGATGAGCGAGCGACTCGAGACCGGGGACACGGCCCCGGACTTCACCCTGCCCGACGCCGACGGCAACGAGGTGTCCCTCGCGGCCCACAAGGGCCGCAAGGTCATCGTGTACTTCTACCCCGCCGCCCTCACCCCCGGCTGCACCAAACAGGCGTGCGACTTCACCGACAACCTGGAGCTGCTGGCCGGAGCGGGTTACGACGTCATCGGCGTCTCCCCCGACAAGCCGGAGAAGCTGGCGAAGTTCCGCGAGAAGGAGAACCTGAAGGTCACCCTGGTGGCCGACCCGGACAAGAAGGTCCTGGAGGCGTACGGGGCGTTCGGCGAGAAGAAGCTCTACGGCAAGACGGTCGTCGGAGTGATCCGCTCGACGGTGGTCGTGGACGAGGAGGGCAAGGTCGAACGAGCCCTCTACAACGTCAAGGCCACCGGCCACGTAGCCAAGATCATCAAAGACCTGGGCGTCTGACCGGGCCCCGGCACGGACCCCTCCCCCGTCACACCCTCCGCCGGCGTAACCCGCCGGACCGCCGTTCGTTACTCCGTACGAGATCACGAACGTGTGGACGGAACCGGAGGGGTGATGGGGACCAGTGCGTATCCCCGGGAGCGGCTGACGGAGGCCGCCCGGGGGGCTAGGACGATGTCGGAGGCGCTCCGTGCTCTCGGGGTGGATCCGGGCAGCTCGCGGAGGGCCTACATCCGCAAGCGGATGAAGGAGTTCGGGGTGGATACTTCACACTTCGAACGCGACGGGGTCAAATGGACCAGGGAGATCCTTCATCCCGCCGTAGCCGCCTCGGCCAGTGTGTGCGAGGTGCTGCGGCGCCTCGGGCTTGATGTGACCGGCGGGCACCATACCCACATCAGCAGCCGGATCAAGGCGTACGCCATCGACACGTCCCATTTCCGGGCGTCAGCACCCGGCAGCGGAGTCCGGCGGTCCAGAGTCCCGGGAGGCCTGCTCGTCCAGCAGCCTGCCGAGTCGGCCCGGCGCGTGCCGGGCGACCGGCTCAAGCGAGCGATGACAGCGGCCGGTGTGCCGGAGCTGTGTGCGCTCTGCGGCATGGAAGCGGTCTGGCAGGGCTTTCCCCTGCCTCTCGAGGTCGACCACATCGACGGCAACTGGCGGGACAACCGCATCGGGAACCTGCGGCTTCTGTGCCCCAACTGCCACTCGACGACCGACAGCTACAGGGGACGGGGAAAGCAGCGGCCACAGACCCGAAACAGGACGTCATGAGTGAAGGGGCGCGGCCGCGGGCACGGTCCAATGCGGTCCCCTGCAGACCCGATTGCGACGCTCTGCGGCGGGCGGTCGAGCGGGCGGCATCGGTGGTGGAGGCGCTACGCGTGCTGGGCATGGCACCGTACAGCGGTCGGCAGCGCGCGCTGTTCCGTCAATGGGCGGCGGAAGACGGTCTCGATCTCTCCCACTTCCTCGGGCAGGGGCACCGGCGCGGAAAGCCGGGCACCACCCGCTCCCCCGACGACATCCTGATCAAGCACGACAGCGAGACCCGCACACGGACGCATGCGCTGCGCAGAGCGCTGCGCGCCATCGGCTTCCCGGAGGAGTGTGCCTCGTGCGGTGTGGGTCCCGAATGGTTCGGGAGGCCCATGACGCTGGAGGTCGATCACATCAACGGGGACCGGTGCGACGATCGGCGTGAGAACCTGCGGCTTCTGTGTCCCAATTGCCACGCGATCACCAGCACGTGGTGCAGAGGAGGGCGACGAGCGGTGCGCAGCGCCCAGTAGAGTATGCAGCGCTGAGGGCCCGTACCCCAGCTGGCTAGAGGGCGCCGGTTTAGGTCCGGTGTGTCGTGGGTTCAAGTCCCACCGGGCCCACAGGAAAAACAGGGCCCCGCACCTTCGATCGTGAGGTGCGGGGCATCTCCACGCGTCAGCCCAGCAGCTCACGTACCACCGGGACCAGGGCGCGGAACGCCTTGCCCCGGTGGCTGATCGTGTTCTTCTCCGCCGGGGTCAGTTCCGCGCAGGTGCGCCGCTCGCCGTCCGGCTGGAGGATCGGGTCGTAGCCGAAGCCGTTCGTGCCCGCCGGGGTGTGGCGCAGCGTGCCCTCCAGGCGGCCCTCGACGACCCGTTCCCGGCCGTCCGGCAGGGCCAGCGCCGCCGCGCAGGCGAAGTGGGCGCGGCGGTGTCCGTCGGCGATGTCGGACAGCTGGGCCAGCAGCAGCTCCAGGTTGGCCCGGTCGTCGCCGTGCTTCCCCGCCCAGCGGGCGGAGAAGATGCCGGGCGCGCCGTGCAGGACGTCGACGCACAGGCCGGAGTCGTCGGCGACCGCCGGGACGCCGGTGGCCTGTGCCAGGGCGTGGGCCTTCAGGAGCGCGTTCTCGGCGAAGGTGACGCCCGTCTCCTTGACGTCGGGGATGTCGGGGTACGCCTCCGCGCCGACGAGTTCGTGGGGCAGTCCGGCGTCGGCGAGGATCGAGCGGAGCTCGGTGATCTTTCCGGCGTTGCGGGTGGCGAGGATCAGACGGGTCATGCGTCCAGTATCCCGGCGGCGCGCCGCCGGTTCTCCGCCGCGCCGCGGGCCGTCACGACGTGCAGACCTTCGTCAGTTCGCCCGCCGCGTCCGTGACGGGGCTGATGTCGGGGGTGTCGTCGCCGTTCTCGACGGCCTTGCGGACGTTTCCCACGGCCTTCCGGAGATCGTCGACCGCCTTGTTGACGTCGGCGTTGTCCGTCTTGTCGCCTATCTTGCCGAGGTCCCGTTCGATCGCGTTGAGCGACTGGTCGGTCTGGGTGGGGTCGTCGGCCGCGTTCTCCACCGCCTGCTGGAGGTCGGTGACGCTGTCGGCGATGGAGTCGGCGGTCTGTACGCAGTCCAGGGCCTTGCCGACCGCGTCGCAGCCGGTGGTGAACCCGGCGGTGAGCAGGGTGAACGCCAGTGCGGCGGCCACTGCGGCGGCACGGGTGGTGCTACGACGTCGATCGCGTTCCCGGTCGCGTCCCGGGTGTCGGCGTCGGCTCGCGGGCATGGCTGGGTCCCCTCCCCTTGGTGGCCGGGCGCGCGGTGACTAACCGCGCGCCCGTACCGGTAGTGACGCGAGGACGGTCGGCCCGGTTGCCCGCACCGATCACTCTCTTTTGCGTCCCCTTTACCCATGCCGCGCCCCGGGATCACGCCTGGTTCAAGCCATCGGACGCGGGGCGCCTCACTGCTCGGCGGGCTCGCCCAGGGTCCTGCCGAGCGCCTCGCGCTGGAGCGACGCGAGTTCGGTGCAGCCCCCGACGGCCAGGTCCAGCAGGGCGTTGAGCTCGTCGCGCGCGAACGGCTCGGCCTCCGCGGTGCCCTGGATCTCGACGAAGCGGCCGTCGCCCGTGCAGACGACGTTCATGTCGGTCTCGGCCCTGACGTCCTCCTCGTAGCAGAGGTCGAGCAGCGGGACCGCGCCGACGATGCCGACGGAGACGGCGGACACGGTGCCGGTGAGGGGCTGGCGGCTCGCGCGGATCAGCTTCTTGCCCCGCGCCCAGGTCACCGCGTCGGCGAGGGCGACGTAGGCGCCGGTGATCGCGGCCGTGCGGGTGCCGCCGTCGGCCTGGAGGACATCGCAGTCGAGCACGACGGTGTTCTCGCCGAGCGCCTTGTAGTCGATCACCGCGCGCAGCGAGCGGCCGATCAGGCGGCTGATCTCGTGGGTGCGTCCGCCGATCCGGCCCCGGACGGACTCGCGGTCGCCGCGGGTGTTGGTGGCCCTGGGCAGCATGGAGTACTCGGCGGTCACCCAGCCCTCGCCGCTGCCCTTGCGCCAGCGCGGGACCCCTTCGGTGAAGGAGGCGGTGCAGAGGACCTTGGTGTCGCCGAAGGAGACGAGGACGGAGCCCTCGGCGTGCTTGCTCCAGCCTCGCTCGATGGTGACGGGGCGGAGCTGTTGGGGGGTTCGGCCGTCGATTCGTGACATGCGGCCGAGCCTAGTGCCCGCGGTGGGCGGGGTGGTCCGGGCCTGTGGAAAGGGACTCGTAGGAGGGAAGCCGTAGGGCCCTCCCGTGGTGGGAGGGCCCTACGGCGTGCCGGGGGCGGTCTCGCCCCGTCCGGTCATACCGGTCACATCATGTCTTCGATCTCCGCCGCGATCGGGTCGGCGTCCGTGCCGATGACGACCTGGATGGCGTTGCCCATCTTCACGACGCCGTGCGCGCCGGCGGCCTTGAGGGCGGCGTCGTCGACCAGGGAGGCATCGATCACCTCGGTGCGCAGCCGGGTGATGCAGCCCTCGATCTCCTCGATGTTCTCGATGCCGCCCAGCCCGGCGACGATCTTCTCAGCCTTGGTGGCCATGTTCTGTCTCCCTGATCCGAACTGCTTTGACGCAGTAACCCACAGTTGGCCCAACTTTGCGAGCGGTCTCGCCGCGGGTGCCGAAGGATGGCGTTCACGACCTGGCGACCGTCGTCCACGGTTGGTCTACACCACCTTGCTGGCGGTCGACAAACCGCCCCTGGTCCGCGGCAGCCCGGAGGGACGTGTATGAGCGCGGCGAGCGCAGGCAACACCGGTGGTGCTGCGGCCGGTTCGGGGCAGCTGTGGCGGCATCGGCTGTTTCAGGGCGTGCAGAAGATGGGCCGCAGTCTGCAGCTGCCGATCGCGGTGCTGCCGGCCGCCGGCATCCTGAACCGGCTCGGCCAGCCCGATGTGTTCGGGGACGACGGGCTGGGGTGGACCGATGTCTCCAAGGTGATGAAGGGCGCGGGCGGCGCGCTGCTCGACGGTTCGGTGGGGCTGCCGCTGCTGTTCTGCGTGGGCGTCGCGATCGGGATGGCGAAGAAGGCGGACGGCTCGACGGCGCTGGCGGCGGTGGCCGGTTTCCTCGTCTACTACGGCGTGCTGCACCAGTTCCCACAGGACTGCCCCGCCGGCTCGAAGGTGCTGCCCGGCGTCGGCTGCCAGGTGAGCGCCGGCTCGGTGTCGACGTTCACCTTCCAGAACCCGGGGGTGTTCGGAGGGATCGTTCTCGGCCTGATGTCCGCCTTCTTCTGGGCCCGGTTCCACCGGACGAAGCTGGTGGACTGGCTGGGCTTCTTCAACGGGCGGCGGCTCGTGCCGATCATCATGTCGTTCGCGGCCATCGGATTCGCGGTGCTGTGTCTGTGGGTGTGGCCGCCGATCGGTGACGCGTTGCAGAGTTTCAGCGACTGGCTGAGCGGTCTGGGCTCCTGGGGCGCGGGGGTGTTCGGTGTCGCGAACCGGGCGCTGCTGGTGGTGGGCCTGCACCAGTTCCTGAACGTGCCCATCTGGTTCCAGTTCGGCAGCTACACGCTGCCCGACGGCACGGTGGTGCACGGCGACATCAACATGTTCCTGGCGGGCGACCCGCACGCGGGCCAGTTCACGTCGGGCTTCTTCCCCATCATGATGTTCGCGCTCCCGGCGGCCGCCCTGGCCATCACGCACACGGCCAGGCCGCACCGCCGCAAGGAGGTGGGCGGCCTGATGCTGTCGGTGGCGCTGACGTCGTTCGTGACCGGCATCACCGAGCCGATCGAGTACTCGTTCCTCTTCATCGCCCCGCTGCTGTACGCCGCGCACGCGCTGCTGACGGGCGTGTCGATGGCGGTGACCTGGGGGCTCGGGGTGCACGACGGGTTCAGCTTCTCCGCCGGTCTGATCGACTACGTCATCAACTGGAACCTGGCGACCAGACCGTGGGCGATCATCCCGATCGGGCTGGCGTTCGCGGCGGTCTACTACGCGGTCTTCCGGTTCGCCATCACGAGATTCGACCTGAAAACGCCGGGCCGGGAGCCCGAGGACGAGGTCGAGGACACCACCAGGGTCTGAGAGGGGACTCTCTTCACCGAAACGCCCGAAAGCCTCATCGCGGCCGTACCACAAGGCCCCGGTCCGGTCGACCGGAAGTCGACCGGACCGGGGCCTTCGCCATGCATCCCGGCACCCCGCGGACGAGGGGCCGAGCGACCCGGAACGCCCTCCGTCCGGCCCGCCCTTCGGCCCTCCACAGCACCCCTCACCTCGGCTTTCAATGCCTTTGAGAAGTTGCTGCGAATCCTCCATTTTTCCCCGTGAAGACCGTAATCAAACCGTAGTGGGCCGCACGGGTTCCTTATCTCGCCTTCATCGTGCTACAACAGGTCTACACCACTGAGTGGTGTAGACCACCACCCGATGGAGGAGCTATGAGCACCGCCAGCGCGCCAGCGGCGGCACCCGCAAAGAAGCGGGGATCCGGCCTGATCCAGGGCCTGCAGAAAGTGGGCCGCAGCCTGCAGCTTCCGATCGCCGTCCTTCCGGCGGCCGGTATCCTGCTGCGGTTCGGCCAGGCCGACATCCATGACAAGTGGAACCTGCCCGACAAGGTCACGGCGGTGTTCTCCACCGCCGGTGGAGCGATCTTCGACAACCTGCCGCTGCTGTTCTGCATCGGTGTCGCGATCGGCTTCGCCAAGAAGGCGGACGGCTCCACGGCCCTCGCCGGCCTGGTCGGCTTCCTCGTCTACAGCAACGTCCTCAAGGCGTTCCCGGTCACCGAGGCCAAGGTCCAGGCGGGTGCGGACATAGCCGCCACCTACAACAACCCGGGCGTCCTCGGCGGCATCCTGATGGGTCTGCTGTCCGCGGTGATGTGGCAGCGCTTCCACCGCACCAAGCTGGTCGACTGGCTCGGCTTCTTCAACGGCCGCCGTCTCGTCCCGATCATCATGGCCTTCCTCGGCACCGCCATGGGTGTCTTCTTCGGCCTGGTCTGGAAGCCGATCGGCACGGGCATCTCCAACTTCGGCGAGTGGGTCACCGGCCTCGGCGCCCTGGGTGCCGGTCTGTTCGGCGCCATCAACCGCGCGCTGATCCCGGTCGGCATGCACCAGTTCGTGAACGCCGTCTCCTGGTTCCAGATCGGTGACTTCAAGAACTCCGCCGGCACCGTCGTCCACGGTGACCTCAACCGCTTCTTCGCGGGTGACCCGACCGCCGGACAGTTCATGTCGGGCTTCTTCCCCATCATGATGTTCGGTCTGCCGGCCGCCGCCCTGGCCATCGCGCACACCGCCCGCCCCGAGCGCCGCAAGGCCGTCATGGGCATGATGATCTCGGTCGCGCTGACCTCGTTCGTGACCGGTGTGACCGAGCCGATCGAGTTCTCGTTCATGTTCATCGCGCCGCTGCTCTACGCGATCCACGCGGTGCTCACCGCCCTGTCCATGGCGATCACCTGGGCCCTCGGTGTCCACGCCGGCTTCACCTTCTCCGCCGGTCTGATCGACTACGCGCTGAACTGGAACCTGGCGACCAAGCCGTGGCTGATCATCCCGATCGGCCTGGTGTTCGCGGCGATCTACTACTTCGTCTTCCGCTTCGCCATCCTCAAGTTCGACCTTCAGACCCCGGGCCGTGAGCCCGAGGAGGAGCTCGAGGACATCACCAAGGCGTGACCCCGCGCCCCACGTGACGAAAGCCCCCGGAGCCTCGCTCCGGGGGCTTTCCCGTGTCCGGGGTCGGTGTCTCACACCTCGTACGGCGTCTCACACCTCGTACGTCGCCCTCGGCACCGCCAGTTCCACCGGGCCGCCGAAGACGGCGCGGGCGTCGGCGAGGTTGACCTCGGCGTCGGTCCACGGCGGGATGTGAGTGAGCAGCAGCCGCCGGGCCCCGGCCCGCGCGGCGGTCTCGCCCGCCTCGCGGCCGTTGAGGTGGAGGCCCGGGATGTCCTCCTTGCCGTGCGTGAACGCCGCCTCGCACAGGAACAGGTCGGTGTCACGGGCGAGTTCGTCCAGCGCCGGGGAGAGGCCGGTGTCCCCGGAGTACGTCAGCGACCGGCCGCCGTGCTCGACCCGGATGCCGTAGGTCTCCACGGGATGCGCCACGCGGTCCACATGCACCGTGAAGGGGCCGATGTCGAGGACCGACGGCTTGACGGTGTGGAAGTCGAAGACCTCGCTCATGGACGACGCCGACGGCGTGTCCGCGTACGCCGTGGTCAGCCGGTGCTCGGTGCCCTCGGGGCCGTAGACCGGGAGCGGTGCGGCCCGGCCGCCGTCGTGGCGGTAGTAGCGCGCGACGAAGTACGCACACATGTCGATGCAGTGATCGGGGTGCAGATGGCTGAGAAAGATCGCGTCGAGGTCGTAGAGACCGCAGTGGCGCTGCAACTCGCCCAGGGCGCCGTTGCCCATGTCGAGCAGCAGCCGGAAGCCGTCGGCCTCGACGAGGTAGCTCGAACAGGCCGATTCCGCGGACGGGAACGACCCCGAGCAGCCGACGACGGTGAGCTTCATAAAGCAGAAACCTCCGCTGGCGGATGAGAGGAACCGGGCGACCGGGCGGAGCCGGAGAGACGGACCCGGAGGGCTGGACAAGGGGTTTCGGGGGTGTGAGGGGGTCGTGACGGGACCATGGCGCGGGCCGTGGCGCGGGCCATGGCGAAAGTCGTGCGGTCCGTCGAGCCTAAGCCGCGGAACCCGGCGTCGCTCCCCTGTCAAGGGCCGTTGTGGGCGAACTCACCTGTGCTGTCACCGGTTCGGCTGGAAGCGGGGTGTGTGAGGTACGTCAGGGGGCGCGCACGGTCTTCCGCACGCCGGTACCGTCGTCCGCATGGACAGGTCATGGTGGCTGGCGCTTGCCGCGGTGGTACTGCTCGCCCTCGTCGCGACACTGGTCGACGGCTGGGGGCGGGGACGCCGGCCGCGCGGCAGACGGACCCGCCCGCCCGGCCGTCCCGGAGGACGCGCGGGGGAACGCGGCGTCGGCCGGCCGCGGCCCGCGGAGATCTGGTGGGCCTGCGTCCCCTTCGAGGACGGTCCCGGCGCCAAGGACCGGCCGTGCCTGGTGCTGTCGGTACGGGGTGACCGGGCGCTGGTCGTGAAGATCACCAGCCGCCGTCACGAGGAACTGGCCGGGGTGATCCCCCTGCCGCCCGGCTCGGTGGGCGATCCGCAGGGGCGGGCGAGCTTCCTGCAGACCGGTGAGCTGCGCGAGGTGCCGGTACGGGAGTTCCGGCGCCGGGAGGGCGTGGTGGACGCGGCGCTGTGGGACCGGGTACGGCACCTGGCCGCGTGAGCGGGACGGGGGCCCAGGTCAGCTCCCCCGCACCGTCACGGTGACCGCCCACTCCACGATCCCCTTGCAGGCCATGCGGTTCGGGCCGCTCGCGCACAGCGGCCGGGACGAGGTGAGGTGGGCGGTGCCGGTGCCGGTGGCCCGGTAGGCGGCGTTCGCGTCACCCGGCAGGACGGCGAAGCCGGCGTTGACCGCCTCCAGGGTCGCGGTGCCCTTCACCCTGACGGACGACCAGGGACGGTCCTTGCTGCCGTCCAGGTTCACCCGGACCTCGCCGCCCTCCGTCAGGCAGACGGTGTGTCCGTTGTCGGCGGCGGTCAGGGTGACCGTATCGGCGCAGTGGCCGGGAACGGTGGAGGTGCTCGGGGAGACCGGTGGGGTGGGTGAGGCGGGGGGTGTCACCGAGGTGGACGGTGACGGCGTGGCAGAAGACGGGGACGGGGAGGGCGATGGGGTCGGTGACGCCGAGGCCGGTGGCACTGTCGTCTTCCCGTCAGCCGCCGTACCGCCGCCGCCCGACGAGCCGCAGCCCGTCAGCAGCAGCGCCGACACCGCCACGGCGGTCATGGTGGTCGGAAGGAACGTCGTACGACGCATGGTGCGGCCGCCTCTCTGCCGTTGCCCCGGGCCTGCGCCCCGTGCTCCGGGCGCTGTGCCCCGGACTGTCAAGGGTTTCCCTGTTGCCCGTGGTTGCCCGTTGTCACGCGGGGTTGCCCGTTGTCGCCCCTTGGACGTGTCTCCCCCGCATCAGGATCCCCGTGACGGCGTGTCGCACGGCGGCGACGCGAGGGCCCCGGCCGGTGACTCACCCGGCCGGGGCCCCTTCAGCCCGTGTCGGCTGTCGTACGACGCGGTCAGCCGGTCGTCACCGCGGTGTCGTCGAGGACGAAGCTGGTCTGGAGCGAGGAGTCCTCGACGCCGCTGAACTTCAGCGTGACCGTGGAGCCCGCGTAGGAGGACAGGTCGAAGGACTTCTGGGCGTAGCCGGAGGCGGCGTTGAGGTTGGAGTACGTCGCCAGGGTCGTCGAACCGGCGGTCACCGTCAGCTTGTCGTACGCCGTGCTGGTGGTGGTCTCCGAGGTGTCGACGTGCAGGTAGAAGGTGAACGTGGCCTTGCAGCCGGACGGGACGGTCACCGACTGGGAGAGCGTGTCGGTGTGGGTGGAGCCGTAGCCGTCGAGCCAGGCGTAGTAGGAACCGCCGTGCGCCGCCTCGCTGCTGGAGTTGGTGATGACACCGCTGGACGCCGTCCAGGTGGTGCTGCCCGACTCGAAGCCCGCGTTGCCCAGCAGCTGCGTGGAGGTGCAGGTGCCGCCGCCGGACGAGCTGACCGTCCAGGTGAAGGACGCCGAGCCGGTCGCGCCGGTGGAGTCGGTGGCCGTGACGGTCGTGCTGTAGGTGCCCGCGGTGGACGCCGTACCCGAGATCAGGCCGGTCGAGCTGCTGATGGAGAGCCCGGTGGGCAGCCCCGAGGCGCTGTAGGTGAGGGTCGCGCCCGCGCTGTCGCTCGCCGAGATCTGCAGGCTGACCGAGCCGCCGGTCGTCGTGGACTGGCTGCCGGGGCTGGTGACGGTCACCGTGTTGCCGGTGCTGGTGCCGGAGGTGAAGGCGGCGGTGCCGTTGGGGGTGCCCCAGCCGGTCGGGCCGTCGTAGCCGGTGGCGGCGGTGCAGAAGTACGAGGTGGAGCAGGAGCCGTTGTTGCCGCTCGTCACGTCGTACAGGTTGGAGGTGTGGGAGTAGGGGTACTTCGCCGGGTAGTCGGCGGAGCCCGGGGTGCCCGCGAGGGCGTAGACGCCGGCGACGATCGGGGCGGAGGCGCTGGTGCCGCCGTAGACCGCCCAGCCGGAGCCGCCGTAGGTGTCGTAGACGGCGACGCCGGTGGCCGGGTCGGCGACCGCGGCGACGTCGGCCTCCATGCGCTTGGTGCAGCCGGTGTCGGTCTGCCAGCTCGGCTTGGCGTCGTAGGCGGAGCAGCCGGAGCCGGTGCCCTCGGTGCTGGACGTCTTCCACACGGACTCGGTCCAGCCGCGGGAGTTGGAGGACGTGGAGAGCGCGGTGCCGCCGACGGCGGTCACGTACTGGGAGGTCGCCGGGTACTCGGCGCCGTAGCCGCTGTCACCGGAGGAGACGGTGATGGCGACGCCCGGGTGCTTGAAGTAGCTGGTGTCCTCGCTGGTCTGGGAGGACGCCTCGGAGCCGCCCCAGCTGTTGGAGACGAACTTGGCGCCGAGGGTGACGGCCTCGTTCTCGGCGGTGCCGAGGTCGGAGTCGTTCGCGGAGCTGGCCTCGACGAGGATGATGTTGCAGTTGGGGCAGACCGCGCTGACCATGTCGATGTCCAGCGCCTCCTCCCCGGCCCAGCCGGAGTCGTTGGAGGGCAGGGAGCTGGTGGAGCCGGTCTGGCTGACCTGCTTGAAGCAGCCGTTGGCCTTGGTGCAGGCGGACAGGCCGTAGGTGGAGCGGTAGGTGGCCAGGTCCGACTCGGCGTTGGGGTCGTTGTAGGCGTCGACGACGGCGACGGTCAGTCCGGAACCGCCGGTCGAGGGCAGGTTGTAGGCGCTGTGCAGGTTGGCCGGGCTGAGGCCGGAGGGCGCCGCGGCCAGGGCGGCGGAGAGCCGCTGCTTGATGTCGGTGCGCCGCTGGGCGAAGCAGGAGGCGTGACCGGCGCTCGGGGTGCCGCAGAGGTGGGTGGTGGGCACCTTCTGGCCGGCCTTGCCGGTGGCGTGGAAGGTCTGCCGGTCCGGGGCGGTGAGGGCCTTGGCGTTCTGGGTGGTGCGGGAGGTGTGGCCGGCCGTCGCGGCGGCGGGCTGGGCCCCGGCCGCGGGGGCCGCCATCAGGCCGGCGACGGTGAGGGCGAGGGCGGGGAGTACGGCGGCGAGGAGTCTTCGCGGACTGCGCCGGCGTGTGCTCGGGCGTGCTTCACGCTGGGGGGTCATGGGGGTGCTGCCTCCATCGGTGGGGTAGAAAGGCAGGCCAGCCCGTGACGCGCGTAGCGGCGGCAGAGTGCGCGATCATGAGCATGACATTCAGACGCCCTGTCACCCCGCTGAGCATGGCATGACAAGACGGGCCGAACGTAGCCCGGCCCGCCGGTCCCCCGGCACCCCGCGAAGGACATCTTTACCGCGCCATGTGCGACGCTTGGCCCCCTCGTAGGAGGGGGTTGGCGCGTCGATGACGTACCGGGTGGGAAGGGGTCTACGCGCGCAGCATCCGCGCGTACGGCGCCCACGCATCCGGCGCCGGGGTGCTCACCGGCGCCTGCGGCCTCCGTACGCCCGGTACCGGAACGCCCGGCCGTCCGCTGCCGCCGGTCACGCCCACAGCTGTCCGTGCAGCGTTTCGATGGCCTCCTCGGTGGTGGCCGCCGTGTAGACCCCGGTGGACAGGTACTTCCAGCCGCCGTCGGCGACGACGAAGACGATGTCGGCGCTCTCGCCCGCCTTGACCGCCTTCCTGCCGACGCCGATCGCCGCGTGCAGGGCGGCACCGGTGGAGACGCCCGCGAAGATGCCCTCCTGCTGGAGGAGTTCACGGGTGCGGGTGACCGCGTCGGCCGAGCCGACCGAGAAGCGGGTGGTGAGCACGGAGGCGTCGTACAGCTCCGGCACGAAGCCCTCGTCGAGGTTGCGCAGGCCGTACACCAGGTCGTCGTAGCGCGGCTCGGCGGCGACGATCTTCACGTCCGGCTTGTGCTCGCGCAGGTACCGGCCGACGCCCATCAGGGTGCCGGTGGTGCCCAGGCCGGCGACGAAGTGCGTGACGGACGGGAGGTCGGCGAAGATCTCCGGGCCGGTGGTGGCGTAGTGGGCGCCCGCGTTGTCCGGGTTGCCGTACTGGTAGAGCATCACCCAGTCGGGGTGCTCGGCGGACAGTTCCTTGGCGACGCGCACGGCCGTGTTGGAACCGCCCGCGGCCGGGCTGGGGATGATCTCCGCACCCCACATGCCCAGCAGGTCACGGCGTTCCTGGGAGGTGTTCTCGGGCATCACGCACACCATGCGGTAACCCTTGAGCCTGGCCGCCATCGCCAGCGAG
Source organism: Streptomyces sp. NPDC047000 (assembly GCF_040644295.1). Classification (NCBI taxonomy): domain Bacteria; kingdom Bacillati; phylum Actinomycetota; class Actinomycetes; order Kitasatosporales; family Streptomycetaceae; genus Streptomyces; species Streptomyces sp. NPDC047000. Next base: position 125,039 of record NZ_JBEYWE010000019.1, on the reverse strand, counting down.
ATGCCGGTGTTGCCGGAGGTCGGCTCCAGGATCGTGCAGCCCGGGGTGAGACGGCCGTCCTTCTCGGCCTGCTCGATCATGAACAGGGCGGGACGGTCCTTGACGGAGCCTGTCGGGTTGCGGTCCTCGAGCTTCGCCCAGATCCGGACGTCGGCGGACGGCGACAGCCGCGGCAGGAGCACCAGCGGGGTGTTGCCCACCGCGGCCAGGGGAGAGTCGTAGCGCATCGGGGATCAGCGGCCGATCAGGCCATGCCGCCGGCGACGGCGGGCAGGATCGTCACGTTGTCGCCGTCGGCCACCTTGGTGTTGATGCCCTCCAGGAAACGGACGTCCTCGTCGTTCAGGTAGACGTTGACGAAGCGGCGCAGCTCGCCGTCGTCGACGATGCGCGCCTGGATGCCCGCGTGCCGGGTCTCGAGGTCGGCGAGGAGATCGGCGAGGGTGGCACCGGTGCCCTCCACCGCCTTCTGGCCCTCGGTGTACTGGCGGAGGATGGTGGGGATGCGGACCTCGATGGCCATGGTGTCGGGCTCCTGTCGGATGTTTCGGCTGTGTCGCCGGTGTCGTCTGTGGCGTCTGCGGCGTCTGGTCGTCGGCGGTTCTGGGGCGCGCGTGCGGGGTTCCCCGGGGACCCGGGCGGGCACGGGCACGGATTCTGGCGCGGACTCGGGCACGGGGGAGCGCCGCGGCCTCACGGCGGCACGGCGGCAGGGACGTCAAATGGCGCTGTTCATCCTGCAGAGATCGACGTGCAGCCGCGCCACGAGCAGCATGCCCGGCGCGTTCTCGCTCACGTCGTGAAGAACCATGGGCTCATCGTATCGATTCCCGGTCCGGGTACTGGAATGTGATCTCATTCTTCGGACGGTTTTCATCCGCGGTTCGAGACGACCGGCCCTTGCGGGGGCGTACGGGATCTGATAATCGGCGCTTCGCGGTGGGCGCCGGTACGGATCAGTACGCGTCGACGATCTTGACCTCCTCCTCCTCGGTGACCTCGCCCTCCTGGATACGGAACGAGCGGAACTGGAACTCGCCGAGGCCCTCGGTGTCGGCCGTGGAGACGATCACGTAGTGGGTGTACGGCTCGTTCGCGTACGAGATGTCGGTGCGGGACGGGTACGCCTCGGTGCCGGTGTGGGAGTGGTAGAAGACCACCGGGACCTCGTCGCGGACCCGCATCTCCTCGTACAGGGCGTACAGGCCGTCCGAGCTGTACTGGTAGAACGTGGGCGAGCGGGCCTCGTTCAGCATGGGGATGAAACGTTCCGGGCGGTCGCTGCCGTCGTCGGGACCCGCGATGGCGCCGCACGCCTCGTCGGGGTGGTCCTTGCGCGCGTGGGCGACGATCCTGTCGTAGAGGTCGCGGGTGATGGTGAGCATGCGCTCAGGATAAGCAGAGGGCCACCCCGTACCGACAGGTGGTACGGGGTGGCCCGGATGACGGACGGCGCCGACGGGGTCAGCGGATCTCGGCAGCGGCCTCCGCGCCGGCGTCGGCCCCGGTCGCGGTCGCGTCCGCGCCGGTCACGGTGTCGTCGGTGGCGTCCGGCCTGACGACCACCTCGGCCGGGAGCGGCGCCGTCCGGCGGGCGGCGGCCTCGGGGTGACGGACGCGCAGGGCGGCCCAGCCGACGGCGAGGGCGGCGGCCCAGCCCGCCATGACGTAGAGGCAGACGCGGGCGTCGGCGTCGTAGGCGATCTCGCCGGTGACGAAGAGCAGGAAGGCGACGGCGACCCAGCTGAACACCGAACCGCCGGGCGCCGGGAAGGCGGAGGCGGGCAGCCGGCCGGCCTTGACCGCCCGGCGGTAGAGGATGTGGCTGACCAGGATCATCAGCCAGGTCCAGATGCCGGCGGCGGTGGCGACGGAGGTGACGTAGCCGAACGCCTTCTCCGGGACGACGTAGTTGAGGACCACGCCGATGGCCATGAAGCCGACGGAGACGGTGATGCCGAACGCCGGGGTCCTGGACGCCGAGAGCTTCTTGAACGCGGCCGGGGCCTCACCGTTGTCGGCGAGGGTGCGCAGCATCCGGCCGGTGGAGTACATGCCGGAGTTGCAGGAGGACAGCGCCGCGGTGAGCACCACGAAGTTGACGATGCCGGCGCCGGCCGGGATGCCGATGACGGCGAACGCCTTCACGAACGGACTGACGCCGGGCGCGAACTCGGTCCACTTGACCACGCAGAGGATGACGGTCAGGGCGCCGACGTAGAACAGCGCGATGCGCCAGGGCAGGGTGTTGATCGCCTTGGGGAGCGTCTTCTCCGGTTCCTCGGACTCCCCGGCGGTCACCCCGACGAGTTCGACGGCCAGGTAGGCGAACATGACGCCCTGAAGGGTCATCAGGGAGGAGCCGACGCCCTTGGGGAAGAAGCCGTCGAACTGCCAGAGGTTGGCTACGTGGGCGGTGTCCCCGGCGGCGCTGAAGCCGAAGGTCAGCACACCGAGACCGATCACGATCATGCCGATCAGCGCGGTGACCTTGACCATCGAGAACCAGAACTCCAGCTCGCCGAAGAGCTTCACGGAGATCAGGTTGACGGCGAACAGGACCAGCAGGAAGACCAGGGCCGTCACCCACCGGGGGATGCCCGGGAACCAGTAGTTGACGTAGATCGCGGCGGCGGTCAGCTCGGCCATGCCGGTGACGACCCACATCAGCCAGTACGTCCAGCCGGTGAAGAAGCCGAAGAACGGGCCGCAGAACTCCCGGGAGTACTCGGCGAACGAGCCCGACACCGGGCGGTAGAGCAGGAGTTCGCCCAGGGCCCGCATGATGAAGAAGACGATCGCGCCCGCCACCGCGTACATCACGATGAGGCTGGGACCGGCCTTGGCGATGTTCGCCCCGGCTCCGAGGAACAGACCGACGCCGATGGCTCCGCCGATCGCGATCATCTGTACCTGGCGGCTGCCGAGTCCGCGTTCGTAGCCCTCTTCCGAGGTGCCCGCCTCCGGCGTGGCCGCGGCTCTTTCGGTGACCTTCTCCGAGGTCATGTGTGTGGCCCTTTCTCCATCCATGCCGGACCGGACCGCCGAACGGCTCCGGACCGCATCTCGATCCCCCCGGACTGCTGGAGCGGTGCCTGGCCGGCGGTCACCGGCACGACAGGCGCACCCGGCCGGACCTGGGTGGTGTCCGTGCCGAGTGATCGTGAAGGTTTACCACGGTCGCATTCGTGATCGTCCCCAGCGGCTGTGGCACACGGCACGGACATAAAGGACGGAAAATGTCCGCGAAGGACAGAACAGGCCGGATCGATAACGCGATCGTTATCCGGATTTGAGCATCCTCTGAGCGAACACGGCGCCCGCGGTCGTAGGAACGCACGCAACGGGGGGCACGGGCGCGCCACCCGGGGCGCCGCCCGGGGCGCCGGCGCCGCGACCGGGTCGGGGCATCAGGGCGTCAAGGGCGTCAAGGTCGTGGCCCGGTCAGGGCATCAGGGTCGTGACCAGGGTCTCCTGGAGTCCGCCCAGCCAGAGGTACGCCATGACCAGCGGCTTGCGCGGGTCGTCGTCCGGGAGCCCGTAGAGGACGTCGGTGTCGTCCTCGCCGGTGATGTCCAGCCGGGTGCTGATCGCCAGGCGCAGATCGTTGAGGGCGCCGAGCCAGCGCCGCACCTCGCCCGGATCGAGCTCCAGCACGACGTTGCCGTCCCCGGGCGAGCCGAGCGCGTCCAGCGAGCGGATCACCGCGAGGGCGTTCTCCCGTTTGCCGGCGCGCAGATCGTTCTCCGTGAAACGGCGGAACTCGGCGGAGTGCTGCCGCCGTTCCTCGGCCTCCAGCGGGGAGTCGGGCTCCGACTCCGGATCGCGGTAGGCGTCCGGGAAGAGCCGCTTGAGCACCGGGTCGGAGGGCGGCTCGCTCGGCCCCTCGGCGAACAGCTCGGCGAGCGGGTCCTCCGGCGTGTCCGCCGACGGGCCGGGGCCGATCAGCTCCAGGAGCTGGACCGCCAGCGAGCGGATGATGGAGATCTCGACGTCGTCGAGCGCGACGGCCGCGCCGCCGCCGGGAAGCGGTTCGAAGTGTCCGGGCATGGGTCTTTTCGCTGCTGGGGGGCGCCGAGCGGGCCCCGCGGAAGGGGCCGCCCCGCGACAGGGGCTACTTGCGGTCCTGCTGGAGGGTGGCCCACAGACCGTAGCCGTGCATGGCCTGCACGTCGCGCTCCATCTCCTCGCGCGAGCCGCTGGAGACGACCGCCCGGCCCTTGTGGTGGACGTCGAGCATGAGCTTGGTGGCCTTGTCCTTCGGATAGCCGAAGTACGTCTGGAAGACGTAGGTCACGTAGCTCATCAGGTTGACGGGGTCGTTGTGCACGATGGTGACCCAGGGGACGTCCGGCTCGGGTACGGCGAAGACCTCCTCCGCCGACTCGGTTCGTTCGATCTCTACGGGAGCGGGTGACGTCACACAGCCCATGCTGCCACGCCCCCGGGAAATCGTCACACTGACGAAATGTGGGGTAGCATGCGTGGCATGAGCACAGCGGACCTTGGGCTGCCGGAAGAAGAAGAGCGCGCGGCGCTTCCTCAGAAGGGTGGTGGTGGGCGACGGGTGGGCGTGCCGTCGACGGCGCTCTTCACGGACCATTACGAGCTGACCATGCTGGAAGCCGCGCTGAAGGCGGGCACCGCCGGACGGCGCAGCGTGTTCGAGGTCTTCACCCGCCGGCTGCCGGGCGGACGGCGCTACGGCGTCCTGGCGGGCACCGGGCGGGTCCTGGACGCGGTGGAGAACTTCCGTTTCGACGCGGCCGTCCTGGACTTCCTGCGGGAGCGCGGCGTCGTCGACGGGGCGACCCTGGACTGGCTGGCCGGATACCGCTTCTCGGGCGACATCTGGGGCTACCCGGAGGGCGAGGTGTACTTCCCGGGCTCGCCGGTCATGCGGGTCGAGGGCTCCTTCGCCGAGTGCGTGCTGCTGGAGACCGTGATCCTGTCCATCCTCAACCACGACTCGGCGATCGCGGCCGCCGCCTCCCGGATGTCCGCGGCCGCCGGGGACCGCCCGCTGATGGAGATGGGTGCCCGCCGCACCCATGAACTGTCCGCGGTCGCCGCCGCCCGCGCCGCCTACGTCGGCGGCTTCTCCTCCACGTCCGACCTCGCCGCCGGCTTCCGCTACGGCATACCGACGATCGGCACCTCCGCCCACGCCTTCACCCTGCTCCACGACAACGAGCGGGACGCCTTCCGCGCCCAGGTCGAGTCGCTGGGCCGGGACACGACGCTGCTGGTCGACACCTACGACGTCGCCGAGGCCGTACGGGCCGCCGTCGAGGTCGCCGGGCCCGACCTGGGCGCCGTGCGCATCGACTCCGGCGACCTGCTGCTCGTCGCGCACCGGGTGCGGCAGCAGCTGGACGAGCTGGGCGCCGCGCACACCCGGATCGTCGTCACCTCGGACCTCGACGAGTACGCCATCGCGTCGCTCGCGGCGGCGCCCGTGGACGCCTACGGCGTGGGCACCCAGCTGGTCACCGGCTCCGGGCACCCCACCTGCTCCATGGTCTACAAGCTGGTCGCGCGTGCCGGGTCCGGAGATCCGGAGGCGCCGCTGCTGCCGGTGGCGAAACGGTCCAGCGGCGGCAAGACCTCCGTCGGCGGCCGCAAGTGGGCCGCCCGGCGCCTGGACGCCGACGGCGTCGCGGAGACCGAGGTCGTCGGCACCGGCCAGGTCCCGCCGGAGCTCGTGGACCGGCAGCTGCTCGTCGAGCTGGTCAAGGGCGGCCAGGTCGTCGGCCGTGAGCCCCTCGAGGCCGCCCGCACCCGCCACGTCACCGCCCGCGACGGCCTGCCGCTGTCCGCGACCCAGCTGTCCCGCGGGGAGCCGGTGATCCCGACGGAGTACCTGGAGGGGCGGTCGGACGGTTAGAGGGGTGCCGTCCCGGCTCCCTCGCCCTCTCCCCTACGCCGCCGTAACTCCGTAGGCTCGGAAGTTCACGGCCGGGCCGGCACCTTCCGCCGGACCGGCGCCTTCCGCCGATCCGAGACCCGTCCCCTCGTCGAAGGACACCGTCATGCGCCGCGCCTTGATCGTCGTAGATGTGCAGAACGACTTCTGCGAGGGGGGCAGCCTCGCGGTGTCCGGCGGTGCCGATGTGGCCGCCGCCGTCACCGAGCTGATCGCCCAGGCCCCGGCCGGGTACCGCCATGTGGTGGCGACCCGCGACCGTCACATCGCGCCCGGCGGCCATTTCGCCGACAACCCCGACTTCGTGCGCTCCTGGCCCGCGCACTGCGTGGCCGGCACGGAGGGGGTGGGCTTCCACCCGAACTTCGCGCCCACCGTCGCCTCGGGCGCCGTCGACGCCGTCTTCGACAAGGGGGCGTACTCGGCGGCCTACAGCGGGTTCGAGGGCACCGACGAGAGCGGCACCGGGCTGGCCGACTGGCTGCGGGCCCGGGAGATCGACGAGGTGGACGTCGTCGGCATCGCCACCGACCACTGCGTCCGGGCCACCGCGCTGGACGCGGTCCGCGAGGGCTTCCGCACCCAGGTGCTGCTCGACCTCACCGCCGGGGTCGCGGCGGAGACCACCGAGCGGGCACTGGAGGAGATGCTCGAGGCAGGCGTGGAACTGACCGGCAAGCCCGTCGTGCAGTAGGCCGCCGGCCACTCGGCACGCCCCTCAGCCCGGCGGGCGGGCCGTCAGGGCTGGTGGGCCGGGGTGCCCAGGAGGGCGCGGATGGGGCGCCACAGCTCGAGGACCGGGGCGCCGCCGTCAGGGGCGGTGCGCCAGACCAGGCCGTCGGGGTGATGCAGGACCGCGGTGACCTCGTCCGGGGTCGGCGGGGCCGCGTTGCCCCGCAGATAGACGGCCCGCAGGCCCAGGTTGCGCAGCCGGGTCAGGGCACGTGCCCGGTTGCGGGCGTGGACGAGGACGCGCACGCCGCCCGCGCCGCCGCCGACGGGGCTCGGCAGGTTCAGCGCCACCACCACCGTGCCGTTCAGCAGCTTGCAGAAACCTCCTGCGGCCATGCGGTCATACCCCCGTCGGCGTGGGTGTCGAGGTCGGTGTCAATAAGCGATCCACAGCACGCACCTAAACACGATCGGCGGCGACCCGCCAGGGGGTCGCCGCCGATACGGGTGTGACCTGCGATAACCCTGTCTACTTCACTGCGGGGCCGACCTTGATCAGGATCGTGGAGCCGTCCGCGGCCTCCCGCACGATCTGGATCTTGGTGTTGGTGTCAGTGATCTTGACGCCCGCGGTGGGGGTCGCCGGATCGTAGTAGTCGCCGGTGTGGTCGTCGAACACCGGCACTCCCCCCGACGACGGGATCCGCGTCGCGACATCCGCCTTGTGCAGCGTGATGCCGTCCGTGCGGAAGAGGCTGAACGGCGCGTCGAAGGTCTGGATGCGGCTGCGCATCGCGGTGCCGTCGGACCACCTCAGCGCGGCCGGGTGCGAGTCGACGGGCAGGACGAGACCGGTGCCCGGGTGGGCGCTGGTGTTGTTGTCCGCCTGGGAGGTGTCCCACTTCCAGATCAACAGGCCGTTCTGGTACGGGAAGTGCTCCACCCAGTCCGGACGGGTGGTGCTGAAACCGAAGTTGTACGGGCCGACCTTCAGCGTCCTGTCGTACGACACGTACTGACGGTTCTCGGCGATGTAGTACTGCGCGTAGTCCTTGGTGAAGGACGCGCCGACCCGGGAGAAGCCGTTCGCGGTCCACGCGGGGTCCGCGCTCTCGGCGTCGTCGGCGAAGACAGGCGCGCCGTCGGCGGTCACCGTGATCTCGTCGGCCGCGAAACCCTTCTGGGCCACCCCGCCGTCGGTCTGGTAGCGGAAACGGAGCTGGATCTTCTGGCCGGCGTAGGCGTCGAGGGGGTACGACAGCTTCGTGTAGCCGTCGGCGGTGCCGGTGAGCGCCGGGCTGCCGCTGGCGTCGCGCGGGACGGGCTGCCCGTCCACCGTGCCGTCCAGCGCGGTCCAGTCGGCGCCGCCGTCGGTGGACACCTCGGTGTAGAGGTAGTCGTAGTTCGCCTCGATGTCGTAGTAGCCGTCGAGGGTGAGGGTGGCGGAGGACGTGCCGGTGAGGTCCACCGAACGGGTCAGCGTGTTCTTGAGGTCGTCGCCGCTGCCGCTCCACCACTGGGTGGAACCCTGCGCCGGGGTGACCACGGTGGTGGTGACCGCCTTGTCCGGCAGGGTGACCACCAGGGCCTGCTTGTCACGGGTGTTGTACTCGGCGACGCCCAGCTTGTGCGTGGACCGCGTGGCCGCCTGCGCGGTGTCGTAGTCCAGCCAGCCCAGTTGCAGCTTGTCCCAGGCACTGAAGTCGCCCGGGAGATCGCCGATCGCCTGCTTGCCGGTGCCGAGCCAGGAGCCGGAGGACATCAGCGTCCAGAAGCCGGTGGAGTTCTCGCCGCCGCCGGAGGTGTCGTAGTGGTCCGGCAGGCCGAGGTCGTGGCCGTACTCGTGGGCGAAGACGCCGAGTCCGCCGTTCTCCGGCTGGATGGTGTAGTCGCCGACCCAGATGCCCGTGTCGCCGATCTGCGCGCCGCCCAGCTTGTTGCCGGCGGGGCCGGTGGCACCGGCGTCGGTGCCGAAGGCGTACCAGCGGTGCGCCCAGATGGCGTCCTCGCCCTGGACGCCGCCGCCCGCGGACTCGTCCTCACCGGCGTGCACGATCTGGAAGTGGTCGATGTAGCCGTCGGGTTCGTTGAAGTTGCCGTCGCCGTCGTAGTCGTAGCGGTCCCACTGGTCGAACTGGGAGAGGTCCGCCTTGATGTCGGCGTCGGTGCGGCCGGCCGCCTTCTGCTGGGCGACCCAGGCGGTGACGCCGTCGCTGACGACGTTCCACACGCTGGGGCAGTTGGTGTCGCCGCACGCGTCGTTGCCGTAACGGGCCTCGTTGTAGGGGACCTTGACCCAGTCGCTGACCTTGCCGTCCACCGAGTAGCGGCCCGAGGACTCCTTCTCGTAGAACTTCTTCATCGACTCGGTGCCGCTGCCGGTGCCGAAGTAGAGGTCCTGGAAGTGCTGCTGGTTGTAATCGGCCTGCCAGGCGGTGGAGTTGTCCTGGGTGCGGTCCGGCGCGGCGATCTGGTTGTGCAGCGGGCCGGGGGTGCCGCCGAACTCCGGGGTGACCTGGTCGCCGAACTCGACCAGGATGGTGAAGATCTTGTCGGTCTTCTCACGGCCCAGTTCGACGTACTTGCTGTGGCCGCCCTTGCCCTTGAGCCGGACGACCTGCGAGCCGTCCCGGTCCTGCACGGCGGCCTGGCCGGATATGACCTGGCTGAGCGCCTCCTGGTGCTGGGCGTCCTGGGTCCGGCTCAACGGACCGTCCAGGTCGTGGTCCTGCTGCTTCACCGGCTGCGGGTCGTGCCGGTCCGCGGCCGCGGACGCGGTCGTACCGGCGGCGGTGGCCGGGACCGCCGAGAACATGGCTGTCGCCGCGGCGAACGCGACGGTGATCGCTGCCGCTCTGAACGTCCAGGGTCTGCTGGTCACTTGATGTCCTCCCCTGACGCACCTGCCGCGCGGAAGGGGGCCTGCGGGTGCGCTGGGTCCGCGCGCGGTAACGCGTGATAGTCAAGTGCCGATATTTGACTAGACGTTTAGGAGAAAAGACAGACCTTGACTTGCACAGGACAAGTGCACTATGCGGATCGCGGGTCCGTTTTACGGACGCCGCCTCACACCCCCGGCGTACGCCGTCGGCGTCCCGAACCGGCGCGTGGTGCCGTCCACTGGATGGACTCCGTGAATCCGTGCGCCCCCTGTGCACCGGTACCGTGGGTTAGGTCACGCTTACCGGCCGTTCCCCTCGGGCATCCAGGCGAATAGAGTCCAAAGACGGAACGCAACTGGGTCGGTGGAAAGCCAGGCCGCTCTCCCGTCTTACCCCCCGTCACCTTCCGAGGACACGATTGCCATGCCTCGTCCGACTGCCGCACAGCTCGCCTACGGTTCCTGCACCGTGATCCTCTCGACGCTCGCCATGCTGCTGCTGTCACAGACGAGTTCGGGCATCGGCGTCACGGTCGTCGCGTTCGTCGCCCTCGCGCTGGGAGTGCTGGTCGCCATGACGGTCCCGGCCCCTCGCCCGCGCGGCGCGGCCCCGGCTCCCTCCCCCGTCCCCGTGCCGGAGCGGGTGCCCGCGGCACCGGCCGAGGCTCCCTCCGTGGTCGTCCAGCCGGTACGGGAGACCACGGCGTCCTGAGACGGACCTGCCCCGCATCACGACCGGGCCGGTCACAGGCCCGGTCACCGGGCCCGGTCGGTTCAGCCGGTGCTGACCACCACCGTCCTCGCCGCCTTGTCGTGCAGACCCTGCTTGTAGGGCTTGTCGAAGAAGCTCCAGCCGCCCGCGATCGCCGTCCAGACGCAGGCACAGCAGAAGGCGAACGGGATCCACAGCACCGCCGCGCGGGCCAGACACGTCTGCACGGAGGGCGTGGCGCCGTCGGACAGGTTGGCCACGCGCATCCCCAGCCACTTCTTGCCCAGGGTCTGGCCGGTCCGGCTGATCAGCACCGTGTCGTACGCGATGTAGAGCACGGCGGCGATGGTCTCCTGCGCGAAGGACTTCCCGAACTGGACGTTCCCGGCGTTGACCATGTACTCGGCCACCCCGAAGACCCACGACAGCAGCGCCACCACGATCCCCACGATGACCATGTCGATGATGCGCGCGAGGGTGCGCCTGCCGCTGTCGGCGAGCGGGGGCATACCGGCGAGCGGATCGGCCGGGTGACCGCCGTAGGGGCCGCCCCCGGGACCGTACGGACCACCGCCGCCCGCACCGTACGAGCCGCCGCCAGGACCGTACGGGCCTCCTCCGGGGGGTGGTGGCGCACCGCCGTGCGGGGGTGGCTGTTTCCGGAACGGGTCGTCTCCGGGCGGCTGCTGACCGGAGCCGGGGGGCGGTTCACTGCTCATGGCCCGAGTGGACCGCGAACGTCTCCGCGCCGCATCCGGCAGAGGGCCGTAAGGGGTACCGGTTCTCGTCGTCCTTCCGTCTGCCGCGTCCGGTGCGTCCGGCCCGGCCGATCCGGTCGGTCCGGTCCGGTCCGGTCAGTCCGCGACGAAGGTATGGGCCGCCTTGTCGTGCCAGCACTGGTGCCACGGGCGGTCGAACAGACACCACGCGACGCCCACCACGCCGATGCCGAGCAGCCCCGGCACCGTGTACACGAGCCAGCGGCGCAGGGAGGCGCCGAAGCCGGGCGGCTCGTGGGCCTCGATGTCCCGTACCTCCAGACCGCACAGCTTCTTGCCCAGGGTGCGGCCCCAGCGGGCGGTGGGCAGCACCTCGTAGAGCACGCCGAACAGGAGCAGTACGCCGAGTACGGCGGCCAGACAGGCGGAGGTCGTGCCGTCCAGCAGCCAGACGGTGACCGTACGGCCGGAGAGCCTGGCCTCGTCGATCTTCGTCTGGACGTGGTCCAGGGCGCGGCTGCCGAGGGGCACGGCGGCGGCACCGGTGACGGCCAGCAGGAGCACCGAGTCGATCAGCCGGGCGGCCAGCCGCCTGCCGAGGCCTGCCGGGCGGATCGCCGCCTGGCGCCGGACGATGGCGAGGAAGGGATCGTCGACCGGCGGTTTCCAGGGCGCGACGGGGCGGCCGTCGTCCGCTCCGGCGAGCTGGTGCACCTGCTGGGCCCAGGACGCCTGACCGCCACCGGCACCGCCGGTCAGGGGGGTGAAGGGGGCCATGGGGGCGGCCGGCGGCGCGGTCGGGGACGCGGACACGGACGCGGATTGCTGCGGTGGGACGTACGGGGTGGCGGGGCCGGGGGCAGGGGCGGGGGGCTGTGCCTGGGGACCCTGGCGCGGCTGGACGTCCGGTTCGGCACCCGTCTGCTGTGCCGGGGGCTGCGCCTGACCGGCCTGGGCCTTCGCCGCCGCGCGGGCCGCCGCGGCCTTTCCGGCGCCGAAGCCCGGACCCGCCGGACCGGGCGGAGCGCCCGGACCGCCCGGGGTGCCGGTACCGGCCGTGCCCCCGGATCCCGCCGTGGGTCTGCGGAAGACGAACGTGCCCGGCTCGCCCTGCGCGCCGTCGGCCTCGGCGGGCGGGATGCCGGCCGTACCGTCGGTGTACGCGGCGTGCCCCTCCGGCTGGGCCGGTGGGACGGTGGGCACCCTCGGGTCGGGACCGCTCGGCGTGCCCCAGGACACCCGGCGGTCCTGGTCACCGCCGAAGCCGGACTGCCGGGACCGGTCGGCGCCCCAGGCCGAGGCGGGCTCGGGACGACTGCCGTACGGCCCCTGCTGGCCGGGGAGCAGGGGCTGCGGTTCGGCGGGCCGGGCGGGATCCGGCTGCGGGTCCTCGTCGAAGAAGTGCGGGCCGGTCTCCTCGACCGGGGGCGCGGCGGGGCCCGGCACGGAAGCGGACGGCGGCACGGAACCGGGCGCCGGGGCCGGGGCCTGGGCCGGGAGGCGGCCGGGGGGCGGGTCGAGCGGTGCGCCGTCCTGGGGCGCGGGCCGGCTGGTGCCCGGCACCCACGCGGCGCCGTTCCAGTACCGGACGTATCCGGGGATGGACGGGTCCGGGTAATACCCGTCGCGGGGCCGGTCGTCGCCGGGGGCCGGGGTTGGGGCGCTCATGTCCGTCGTCCCGTATCTGCTCGGGGGTCGTCTGGGAGGGTCCACATCTACCAGAACAAGGCCACGACCACCGACACTCGGGCCGTACCCGCCCCGTTCCGGGCAACGATGTGCGCCAACGTCACACGTTCGGAAGAAACCTCTCCGAACCCGCGTACCGCGCGCCGTTCAGAACAGCTTGCCGGGGTTGAGGATGCCCAGCGGATCGAAGACCTGCTTGATCTGCCGCTGCATCTCGATCCCGACCGGGCCGATCTCCCGCGCCAGCCACTCCTTCTTCAGCACGCCGACACCGTGCTCGCCGGTGATGGTGCCGCCGAGTTCGAGGCCGAGGGCCATGATCTCGTCGAAGGACTCCCGGGCGCGCCGTGACTCGTCGGGGTCCTGGGCGTCGAAGCAGACGGTGGGATGGGTGTTGCCGTCGCCGGCGTGGGCGCAGACCCCGATGGTGAGCCGGTGCCGGTCCGCGATCCGCTCGACGCCTTCGAGGAGTTCACCCAGCCGGGAGCGCGGCACGCACACGTCGTCGATCATCGTGGTGCCCTTGACCGCCTCCAGTGCCGTGAGGGACATCCGGCGTGCCTGGAGCAGGAGTTCGGACTCGGCGGCGTCGTCGGCGGGGACGACCTGGGTGGCTCCGGCGGCCTCGCACAGCGCGCCGACGGCGGCGAGGTCGGCGGCGGGGTCCGGGGTGTCGAAGGCGGCGAGCAGCAGCGCCTCGGTGGTCTCGGGCAGTCCCATGCGGGCGAGATCGTTGACGGCTTTGACCGTCGTACGGTCCATCAGTTCGAGGAGGGACGGCACATGTCCGCCCGCCATGATCCGGCACACGGCGTCGCAGGCGGTGGCGGCCGAGGGGAACTCCGCGGCCAGCACCAGTTGTTCCGGCGGTCTGGGCCGCAGCCCGAGGACGGCCCTGACGACGACGCCGAGGGAGCCCTCGGAGCCGACGAACAGCCGGGTGAGGTCGTATCCGGCGACGCCCTTGGCGGTGCGGCGGCCGGTGGTCATGAGCCGTCCGTCGGCGAGGACGACGTCCAGACCGAGGACGTACTCGGCGGTGACCCCGTACTTGACGCAGCACAGGCCGCCGGACGCGGTGCCGATGTTGCCGCCGATCGTGCACGTCTCCCAGCTGGAGGGATCCGGCGGGTAGGAGAGTCCGTGCTCGCCGACGGCGCGGGAGAGCGCGGCGTTGACGACGCCGGGTTCGACGACGGCGACGCGGTCGACGGGGTTGATCTCCAGGATGCGGTCCATCTTGGTCAGGGACAGCACGATGGAGCCGTCGGAGGCGTTGGCGGCGCCCGACAGGCCGGTGCGGGCGCCCTGCGGGACGACCGGCACGCGCAGCTCGGTGGCGGTGCGCATGACGTGCTGCACCTGTTCGACGGTACGGGGCAGGACGACCACGGCGGGAGTACCGGAGGAGCAGAAGCTCGCCATGTCGTGGGCGTAGGAGCGGGCGACGTCGGGGTCGGTGAGGACGGCCTCGGCGGGCAGACCGGCCCGCAGCCGGCCGACGAGGTCGGCGGGCGCGGCCGGTGCACCGGGTGGGGCCTGGGAACCGGGTGCGCTGACATCGCCCGCGGCGCGGACGTCGTCGTCCGGGCTGGCTTCGATACGGCTCATGATCCGAGGTTCCCACCGCAGGGTGCCCCTGTGAACCCCGCGCCCGGCGGGCCGCCGGGAAAGACACCGGTCGGCGGCCCCTTCCCCGGCCCTCCGCTCTCCGGCCCTCCGCTCTCCGGCCCTCCGCCCTCCGGCTCTCCGCCCTCCGGCCCTCCGCCCTCCGGCTCTCCGCCCTCCGCCTTTCCCGTCAGAGATTCCCGCGCCGCTCCTGCTCCCGCTCGATCGCCTCGAACAGGGCCTTGAAGTTGCCCTTGCCGAAGCCCATGGAGCCGTGCCGCTCGATGATCTCGAAGAAGACGGTCGGCCGGTCCTGGACCGGCTTGGTGAAGATCTGGAGCAGATAGCCGTCCTCGTCGCGGTCCACGAGGATCTTCAGCTCGCGCAGCGTCTCCAGCGGGACCCGGGTGTCGCCGGCCCATTCGCCGAGGGTGTCGTAGTAGGTGTCCGGGGTGCCGAGGAACTCGACCCCGGCCGCGCGCATGGTGCGGACGGTGCGCACGATGTCGCCGGTGTTCAGCGCGATGTGCTGGACGCCCGCGCCGCCGTAGAACTCCAGGTACTCGTCGATCTGCGACTTCTTCTTCGCCAGGGCGGGCTCGTTGATGGGGAACTTCACCTTGAGGGTGCCGTCGGCGACGACCTTGGACATGAGGGCGCTGTACTCGGTGGCGATGTCGTCGCCGACGAACTCCTTCATGTTGGTGAAGCCCATGACCCTGTTGTAGAAGCCGACCCATTCGTCCATACGGCCGAGCTCGACGTTGCCGACGCAGTGGTCGACGGCCTGGAACGTGCGCTGCGCGGGCGGCTCGACGATCGGGGCGGCGGCGACGTACCCGGGCAGGTAGGGGCCCTCGTAGCCGGTCCGCTCGACGAGCGTGTGGCGGGTCTCGCCGTACGTCGCGATCGCGGCGAGGACGACGGTGCCGTACTCGTCCTTCAGCTCGTACGGCTCGGCCACGGAGCGGGCGCCGTGCTCGACGGCGTAGGCGTACGCGGCACGGGCGTCCGGGACCTCCAGGGCCAGGTCGACCACGCCGTCGCCGTGCTCGGCGACGTGCCCGGCGAGGAAGTGGCCCCAGGTGGTGGCGGGCTTGACGACGGAGGTGAACACGAACCGGGCGGAGCCGTTCTCGAGGACGTAGCTCGCGGTCTCCCGGCTGCCGTTCTCCGGTCCGGAGTAGGCGACGAGGGTCATGCCGAAGGCGGTCGAGTAGTAGTGCGCGGCCTGTTTGGCGTTGCCCACGGCGAAGACGACCGCGTCCATTCCCTTGACCGGGAAGGGGTCGGCCTGCCGGGCGGTCGCGGGCGTGGCAGAAGGGCGGGATGTGGTCTGCGTCATAGGGGCAGGGTCACGCCGGCGGGCAAGGTGCGCAACAGTTTGCTTTTCTGCTGGACAATCTGCCCAGCCGGCCTCGGCTCGGGGCATGGTGTCCGTACAGGATGACCATCGCATCGCAAGGAGGCCGCTGTGGCGATCGACGACCTCGACGGACGGATCATCGTGCTGCTGGCGCAGGAACCGAGGATCGGTGTGCTGGAGATGTCCCGGCGGCTGGGGGTGGCCCGCGGTACGGCGCAGGCACGGCTCGACCGTCTGCGGTCGAGCGGGGTGATCAGCGGTTTCGGCCCCCAGGTCGACCCGGCGGCGCTCGGCTACCCGGTCACCGCGTTCGCCACCCTGCAGATCCGGCAGGGCCAGGGCCAGGACGTACGGGACCATCTCGCGTCCGTGCCGGAGGTCCTGGAACTGCACACCACCACGGGCAGCGGCGACATGCTGGGCCGGCTGGTCGCCCGCTCCAACGCCGACCTCCAGCGGGTCATCGACCGGGTGGTCGCCATCGACGGCATCGTGCGGGCGTCGACGGCGATCGTCATGGAGAACCCGGTACCCCTGCGGATCATCCCGCTGGTACGGCAGGCGGCGGAGGGCTTGCCGGACGATTCCTAGCTCTAGTGCCGCGGCAGGCAATGTTTGCCCGTGAAGGAGCGGCGTCCGGTGCGTGCTCTCGGTGTGCCGGCCGGAAGTCCTCGTACTGGATGTACTTGGGCTTTCGGCCGGTGCGGCGAGAGTGCGTGCCGGACGCCGCGACGGGGCGAACATTGCCTGCCGCGGCACTAGCAGCTGGGGATGCCGCTCCTGCCCTTCTCCAGCGCGTCCAGGGCGTCGACGGCGCTCTTGAGGGTCGTCACCGGGACCAGGCGCAGCCCCTTGGGCAGTTCCGACCCGGCGTCGCCGCATTCCGCCTTCGGGACCAGGAAGACGGTGGCGCCGTCCCGGCGGGCGGCCTGGGTCTTCAGGGCCACGCCGCCGACCGCGCCCACCGTGCCGTCGGCGGTGATGGTGCCGGTACCGGCGACGGTACGGCCGCCGGTGAGGTCGCCGCCGCTGCCGTCGCCGTCCAGCTTGTCGATGATCCCGAGCGTGAACAGCAGGCCCGCGCTGGGGCCGCCGACGTCGGCGAGCCTCAGGGTGACCTTGACGTTCTTGTCGCTCAGGTGCAGATACCTCAGCGCGGCCTCGGTCGCGGCGTCCTGGGACTCCTTCATCTGCGCGGTGTTGTGCTTCTCGATCTCCTTGACACTGTCGCCGCTGGGGTAGACCGAGTCACGGGGCAGCACGGCGCGGTCGGTGCGGAACCAGCCGTCGACGACATCGCCCAGGTGGACGTCCGCGTCGGGTCCGGTCGCCTCGATCGTCGTCATCCGCAGCTGGCCGCGGGTGGTGCGGGTCGGCGCGCCGGAGATCGTGATGACCGGGGTGTCCTTGTTCTCGCCGAGCACGTCGGCCGTCATACCGGGCTGCGCCACCGCGAACGGCAGCGGTGCGAAGACCGCCGTCGCGAGCAGGGCGACGACGGGCAGGGCGCAGACGGCGACGGCCTGGAGGCGCGTGAGGCGAGAGAGCACGGGGTCAATCTAACGTGGCGAAGGAGCACGGCCGGGCGCCGGTGCCCGGCCGCACGCCCGGCGGCCGGGGGCGCGGGCCGGGTGGCCCGGGGGCGTAGGCCCGCCGGACCGGGGGCGTGCGCCCCGGCGCCCTTGTTTCCGTGCGCCCGCAGGCACCGTACGCCCCCGGAGGCACCGTGCACCCCAGAGGCACCGTACGCCTCACACGCCTCGCAGCTCAGCGCAGCGCCTCCGCGACCTCGCGGGCCGCGTCCACCACCCTCGGGCCCACCCGTTCCGGTACCGCGTCCGCCAGCATGACCACGCCGACGCTGCCCTCGACGCCGGTGACGCCGAGCAGCGGTGCCGCCGCCGCGCTGGCCCCGGCCTCCAGCTCGCCCTGGGTGAGGGTGTATCCGGGGTCGGCGAGCGGCTGGCGGCGGGCGGCGAGGATGGCCCGGCCGGCCGCGCCCCTGTCCAGCGGGTGGCGGAACCCGGCGCGGTAGGCGACGTGGTAGTCCGTCCACGACGGCTCCACCACCGCGACCGCCAGGGCTTCCGCCCCGTCGACGAGCGTGAGGTGCGCGGTCGCCCCGATGTCCTCGGCCAGTGAGCGCAGCGCGGGGAGCGCGGCCTCCCGTACCAGCGGATGCACCTGGCGACCGAGCCGCAGCACGCCGAGCCCGACCCGGGCGCGACCGCCCAGGTCACGTCGTACGAGCGCGTGCTGTTCGAGGGTGGCGAGCAACCGGTACACCACGGTCCGGTTGACGCCCAGTCTGGTGGATAGCTCGGTGACGGTCAGCCCGTGGTCGGTGTCGGCCAGCAGTTTGAGGACTTTGAGTCCCCGGTCGAGCGTCTGGGAGGTCTCCGCGGTCACGACGCCCACTCCTTCAGTGGTGAGGTCGACGGCCTCCTCGCGGGGAATGCGTCGCCGAGTCCCGTCGCCGACGCGCTTCAGAGGCCGCCGATCGGCAGGACGGCCCGGCTGCGGTCCGGGCCCAGTCGCTTCACGGCTGCGCTCCGCGGCGGCGCTGCCACGGGGCGTGTGCGTAGCGTGACAGTAGCGACCCGGTCCGCTCAGCGGAAGCCTCCGTCCAGAATCCGGTCAAGGGCGGGCATGGAGCGGCGTACGGAATACGGACCTTCCGTCACGAAACGCCCTCCCTGCATCCCCCCGCCCCGGGCTCAGCGCATCCGGGTGGCCCATTCCTGCACCTTGGCGATGCGCTGCCGGAGCTGTCCGGCGGTGGCCTCGGCGCTGGGCGGCCCGCCGCAGACGCGGCGCAGCTCGGTGTGGATGACACCGTGCGGTTTGCCGCTCTGGTGGACGTAGGCGCCGACCATCGTGTTGAGCTGCTTGCGCAGCTCCATCATCTCCTTGTGGCTGACCACGGGACGCCGTTCGGCGGGCAGTTCGAGGAGGTCGGCGTCGCTGTCGGGCTTGCGGCGGCTGTGCGCGATCTGGCGGGCCTGCCGCTTCTGAAGCAGCAGCTGCACCTGGTCCGGTTCGAGCAGCCCCGGGATGCCGAGGTAGTCCTGCTCCTCCTCGCTGCCCGGGTGGGCCTGCATGCCGAACTCGGCGCCGTCGTAGAGGACGCGGTCGAAGACGGCGTCGGACTCCAGCGCCTCGAAGGGCAGCATGTCCTGCTCGCCGGTGTCCTCGTCCTGCTCCTTGTTCGCCTCCTCCATCTCCTTCTCGGACTCGGCGTAGGGGTCCTCCTCGCCCTCCTTCTTCGGCTTGTCGAGGGCGTGGTCGCGCTCGACCTCCATCTCGTTGGCGAAGGTGAGCAGGTCGGGGATGGTGGGGAGGAACACGGAGGCCGTCTCGCCGCGCCGCCGGGACCTCACGAAACGCCCTACGGCCTGGGCGAAGAAGAGCGGGGTGGAGATGGTGGTGGCGTACACCCCGACGGCGAGCCGGGGCACGTCGACGCCCTCGGACACCATGCGCACGGCGACCATCCACCGGTCGGTGCTGTCGCTGAAGTCGTCGATCCTCTTCGACGCGCCGCCGTCGTCGGAGAGGACGACGGTGGCGGGGCTGCCGGTGATCTCCCGGATGAGCTTGGCGTAGGCGCGGGCGGAGTCCTGGTCGGAGGCGATGACGAGGGCACCGGCGTCCGGGATGCCCTTCCTGACCTCGGTGAGCCGCTGGTCGGCGGCGCGCAGCACGCTGGGCATCCACTCGCCGCGGGGGTCGAGGGCGGTGCGCCAGGCCTGGCTGACGGCGTCCTTGGTCATGGGCTCGCCGAGCCGGGCGGCGATCTCGTCCCCGGCCTTGGTCCGCCAGCGCATGTTGCCGGAGTAGGACAGGAAGATCACCGGACGGACGACATGGTCGGCCAGGGCGTTCCCGTACCCGTAGGTGTAGTCGGCGGAGGACCGCCGGATACCGTCCTGCCCCTCCTCGTACGTCACGAAGGGGATGGGGTTGGTGTCGGAGCGGAACGGCGTACCGGTGAGAGCGAGGCGCCGGGTGGCGGGCTCGAAGGCCTCCAGGCACGCCTCGCCCCAGGACTTGGAGTCACCGGCGTGGTGGATCTCGTCGAGGATGACGAGGGTCTTGCGCTGCTCGACGCGGTTGCGGTGCAGCATGGGCCGGACGCCGACACCGGCGTAGGTGACGGCGATGCCCTGGTATTCCTTGCTGAGCGGCCCGGCGCTGTACTCGGGGTCGAGCCGGATGCCGATCCGGGCGGCGGCCTCGGCCCACTGCTTCTTCAGATGCTCGGTGGGCGCGACGACGGTGATCTGCTGCACGACGTGGTGGTGCAGCAGCCAGGAGGCGAGCGTGAGCGCGAAGGTCGTCTTGCCGGCACCGGGCGTGGCGACGGCGAGGAAGTCACGCGGCTGCTCCTGGACGTACTTCTCCATCGCCCCCTGCTGCCAAGCGCGCAGCCTGTTGGCGGTACCCCACGGGGCGCGCCCCGGGAACGCCGGGGAGAGGTGGTGGGAGTGGGTGGAGGAAGCGGCGGTGGTAGTCACGGTCTCCGTAGCGGGGGTCGGGCGGGCTCGGGCGGCGCGGGGACGAGGCACGAACGGCCCCGGACACCGACCCCTGGGGCACCGGCCCCTGGGCCCGGACCCGGCTCCGGTGCCGGTTCCGGCCCGGTGCGCTCCCGGCTGCGTAGGACAACCGGGCCACCCTACCGGCGCCGGTTCCCTGTCAAGGGACGGACGGCACGACCTCCCTCCCGGGTGGGACAGAGGTCACACCGCCCCCTCCACCAACTCCCGCAACCCGTCACCGATCACCTTGGCCTCCTCCGACCTCCCGCTCGCCACGGCGATGACCAGGCGCTCGGCTGCGTCGATGTCCGGCCGGAGCTGTACGCCATTCATGGCCAGAAAAACGACACAGGAGACCCAGGCGGTGCGCTTGTTGCCGTCGACGAGAGGGTGATTGATCAGCAGCGACTGCAGAAGCGCGGCGGCCTTGTCGTGGAGATCGGCATACGCCTCCTGCCCGAACATGGCGGCGGAGGGCCGGTGCACGGCCGACTCCAGCAGTCCGGCGTCCCGGAGGACGACCTCCTGATCGCCGAGGGCGTGCGCGGCGATTCCCAGGACGTCCTAGGCCGACAGGCAGATGCGGGTGGTCACTTGAGCCGCTCCAACAGTTCGGCCCACCTGGCGGTCTGCTCCTTGGCGGCCTTCCGGACCAGGGCCTCGTGGGCAGTCCTCGCGAGGTGGTCGTCCACTGCTCGCAGGAGTATGGCGTGCATACTGACCCCTTCCTCCTCTGCGCGCAGCTTCAGTGCTTCCGTCTGGTCGTCACGAAGACGCAGATTCATCGCCATACCGGAACGGTCCCACCCGATGGGGTCAAAGTGGCACCACCGACTCTTCCGGTCCCCCTTCATGAACGCCGTGTGGCAGTCGTATTGCAGCCCCCAGGATCCTCTTGAGCCCTGTGAGGTGGCGGCCGTACGGTCGTTCCACCGGGTCCGGAACAACGGGCCGGTGAACGGCCGTGTGCCCGAGTGGTTCAGGGGCTCGCCTGCAAAGCGAGTTACGTGGGTTCGAATCCCGCCATGGCCTCTGCGGCCTTGACCAGGCAAAAAAGAAAGGGCGGTACCCCTTCGGGGGTACCGCCCTCCAGTCGTTCGTCTCATTTCCCGTCTCAGCATCCTCCTCTCGGCACCTTGCAGACCAAGGATCACGATCGGCCCAGCGCGCCGCATGGCACCATCAGGGCAAGCCGCCACCTGCTGGATTAGGATTGTCATCACGCCGCTGCTGAGCATGGTGCATAGCGGTTCTTGCTGTGTTGCTGATCGCTTTGATACTGAGATACGCAGTCGTGATGGCAGTTACAGCACTGAAACCTGCCGATAGAACCGCGACATTACTGTCGGCATTATTCCCAAAATGCCCCACCGCCCAAACTGCGGCAATAATAACAGCCCCATCAGCCGCGATAACAGCAAGAAGCCCACCCAAAGCGCGAATCTGCTCAGACAACTCCTTGGATTCGTCACCCCCTCCCTTTTTCCGACTCGCCAACGCCAGAAACGCAACAATGAGGACCCCAGCCGCGAAAACGACAAGCATTCCCCAAATAATGTCGTGAGATGTTGTCTCCAGTGTCGACTGAGCCGGGGATGGATCGGGAGACGGGTCGGGGGCCGGGTCGGGAAACAGCGTCTGTACTGACGTGACCGCCTTATCCCATGCAGCATTTTTCATATGCAGATCGTCAAGCACATACCCTGCCAACGCCACTGCGGCGTTCCGGGCGAGTGAACCTGGGAAGTGCGTCCGGCACGGACGTCTCGCCAACCCTGCCGGGACCTTCGCACTCCAAAACTTGCCCAAGATGTTGCCGCACTGCAGTGCAGTAACTCCATCGACGGGCAGGGGCCAACAGGACGAGTCGGTTATCTGGCCGGTGCGGATGACTGCGAAGCGTGTCGTCCGGCCGACGCGGCGACTGGCGGCCTCTTCGACCTTGAGTCACGAGTCTCTGAGCCGATCGGGCGGAGCCTCAGCGTGCCGCCTGGCGATACGGGTCGCGCACAACAAATCTGCATCCATGGAAAAAACCGCACTGAATGACATCGAGAGAGTTGCAGGCAGCAGGAGAGCCGTTGTCTCTACGGACGACTGCACGATCGTGAGCATCGTCAGGGAGGCAATCGTCAGTGGCAAGTCGGCATCGTTCTACCTCTCCATCCCGCAGGCAAAGGCTGTCCGGGCTTGGTACTGGACGCCTGACCGAGTAAAGAAGACCGGCATCAGGACGGTATCGAGCGAGGAGAAGGCAAGGATCGCCTCGGATCTCGGTATCGAGGACATCGGCACGTTCCGGTCCAGTCGCATCGAATGCGACTGCGGGCAGATCTACGGAGCTTTCGAGTTCCTGCAGCAGGGGATCAAAGAACACGGCAAGGATGCGGTGCTGTCGGTGTTCACCTTGAAGGACGCTGCGATTCTCCGCGTCAATCCTCCGGATCTCCCCACCTGTCCGAACTGCGGTGAACTCCTGCCGGAACGGCTGACGTACGACAACGGCACGTACGGATGCTCCTTCGGCACCGAGGAATAGCTGAACAACGAAAAGCCGTTTCCCCTGAGGCCGCACGCCCGCGTTTGCGCATGTCTGGGGCGCGACAGTTGCCGCGCCCCTCGGCCCAGGTACGGAAGCTCTGCGGAGTGCGGCCGGTGAGGTTCTCCGGTGACGGTCCCGGGCGCGGGGCACGGAACGCATGACGCCGCGATGACTGCCCCCACAGCTGTTTCGCCGACTGCGTCGCAGCCTGCTTCACGATGTGCGGCGCGCCACCGTGTACGCGGTGGGGCCTGTCAACTCTGGTCCTACGGCATCAAGCATGTCCAGCACCTCGAAGCCGGCATTCTGCGCGTACTGCTCCAGTTCGCGGGGGAACAGAACCCGTCTGGGGATCTCGTCCCGGGCTTCCTCGCCCGAGGGGAAGGACCAGTGACGGTACGTGGTGTTGATCTGGGTCCGCAGGTCCCACCCGTGGTGGATGGTGACCGTCGCCGGTCCCCAAGGGGTTTCCAGCGTCGAGACGGTCGGCCCGGTGCCGGTGAGCGGGGCGACCGGTGAGCAGAGCACCAGCAGCGTGCCCGGCCGGGCGTGACGGGCGAAGGTGTCGAAGACGTGGCTGATGTCGTCGTTGCTGTGCGCGTAAGCCAGTGTGTTACCCAGACAGGTCAGCACGTCCACGTGTGTGCCGAGCCGTACGGTGCGCATGTCGCCGGTGCGGACGTCCAGCCCCGGACGGGTCCGGCGGGCGTAGTCGACCATGCCTGGGTGAACGTCCACCCCGATGCATTCGAAACGCTTGGCCAGGATCTCAAGGTCCCGTGCGGTGCCGCACCCGAAGTCGATCAGCGTCCGCGCATCCGGGTGGTGCGCCTCGATCAGGCGCCGGCACATCGCGGCGGCGGTGCTGTCGGACTGCACCGCGTCGTAGAGCGACGGGTCGCGGTACAGGATGTTGACGGCTTCCACCTGGCCGGCTTTCGTATCGGGGCTGGTCACATGAGGCTTCTCAGACCGACCTCCAGGGCGAGAAGATCACACAACAGGTCAGGGACGGCAGGAGCCGTATCGGCATCCCTGCGCGCCTGGGCGAGAGCCTTGCCGTCAACATAGCCGAGGTCAACCAGGATCGACTCCTTCACCATGCTGTCCAGCACAGCCAGGCCGTAGGACCGCAGCCCCTTCTCCAGGACGGCCAGGAAGTTCTCCGGTTCGGTCGGCGCGGCCACCCGTTCGGGCAGGCCCGCCTGCCTGATCCGTTCACGGAACAGCGATTTCCCGCGCTTGTGTTCGTGAGGCAGCTGCTCCATGAAACGGACGACCCGCGGGTGCGCGAGCGGGCTCACCGGCCAGATACCCGCTCGGAGGTATCCGGGGTTGTGCATCCCGAACGCCATCAGGGTCGGCAGGGGCAGCACCGGAATGGGCGCGAGGTTCTCGTTGACATCGACGAGCGCTCGGACCGCCTTGGCCCCGAGCCACGGTACGGTTCCCTGTTCCGGCAGTTCGGACAGCGTGCGTGAATGGTGTGCGTTGATCTCGTCCCCGCCACTGCCGGTGAACACAACCTCGCACCGCAGGGCCGCCGCACGTTCGCGTACGACATCGAATGCCTCCTGGTAGAAGGCTCCGGCCGGATCGTGCGGCCTGCGCACGGCACGTACACCCCCCGGACAGAACGGCGCGTACCGCAGAGCGGGGACCGCGTTGTCCTGGAAGCCGCAGTACTCCACGAAAGCCCGGCGCCGTTCGCACTGCTGCCTGCCGGTCCGGCCTCCCACCAGAAGGCCGAAGCTGTGGACTTCGGTGAAACGGGCTTTCCTGACGGCCAAGGCCACGTTTCCGGAATCCGCGCCCCCGGAGAGTTCGACACCCACGCATCCGGTCACCGTGGGCGCCCGGCAGATCACATCGGTCAGCAACTCGTCCAGAGCGGCCAGCGGATCGACGCCGGGCCTCAGCTCACGCGGCTCGAGCACATGCTCGGCGGGGTCCGGGTAGTGGACGGTGAGGCCCGATGCGGTGAACGTGGCCGATGCGCGCTCGGTGAGACGGTGCATACCGTCGAACAGCGTGTCAGCCGTGTAGCGGTGCCGTCTCGTCAGTGTGCGGGCGACGATGTGCGGCAGCAGTCGTTCGGGCTCCGAAAAGGATCGGAGTGCGGTCATGTCCCATGAGGCATGCAACTCGGCACTTCGTTCGAAGAGATAGAGCGGGGCTGTGCCGAAGGCCCCCACTGATACGCGAAGTTCCCCCGGCCGCATGGCGAGCTCTACGAAGTCGGCCTCGTCGCCCGTGCACTCCTTGACCCTCATCGTCACATACGGTGCTCGGTCGTCGTTGATCTCCGTGACGAGCGTGGATACCTTCACCGGCTCGATCCAGCTCCCACCGGTTGTCCAGCGGCCTTCCTGAGCGACCCACTTGGGATCATCCAAGTCGGCCAGGCGCAGATGCATCGACAGCATGTCCGTTCCTTTCGGATGTCGTACGACGGGGCGAGGCCGTTCCCGGCCCCGCCCCGCCCGGCGTCAGCTACGGATCACCTGCAGCAGTGGTCGCCGTTGTTGTCGCCACCACCCGGCATCTTGTCCATCAGCGCGGCCTCGACGGTCGGAATGCCGATGACCAGGTCACCCGTGAACAGGTCGTCCACGTTCATGTCGTTCTCCTTTACGGTTGAAGCGGACTCCGCGGCTGGTGCTGCGGAGCTGACCGTCCGGCCACCGGACCCTTGCGAAGAAGGTGGCCGGACGGGGTTGCCCACCGCTCCGAGCGGCAGGCCCTTCCCCACGCCAGGCATGAAGCCTGAGCATGTCGCGGGGAAGGAGTCAGGTGAGGGTGGTTGGGGCCGGCCGTCTCACAGCCGCTCTCCGCGGCTGCGCTCATTGGCCTCCCGCACCGCAGCGCTCAGTTTCGACGCACCGTCTTCGGGAGGAGAGGGCAGGTGCAGCGGACAGCGGCACGGAGCGAGTCGGACCGACCCCGGCGCGAGGTCCGCGTCCTCGTAGGTGTCGATCCTCAGCATCCCGTCCTGCCCCCGCTCCTCGATCATCCGGGCCAGTTCGGCCCGTGCTCTGCTTCTCATCCACCAGTCCCTGGGACGCAGGCTGCGCTCTGGTCTCGCCGCCCCTCTTGCTATCTCTACGCAACCGCACGAACACGGACAGCGGTACCGTTGTCGCAGCACCGGGACGTGAAAGCCTTGAAAGTTCACGAGACGCGGGGAGTTGCGGTCATGGCCAAGCGTGAACCGAATACGGCGCTCGGACGTCTGCTCACGGAAAGCCGCTGGACCCACAGGCAGTTCGCGCGGGCCGTGAACCGCATCGGTACCGAAACCGGAATCCCTCTGCGCTACGACGAGTCCGCAGTGAGCCACTGGCTCACTGGAACCGTCCCACGCAGCCCGGTACGGGCATGCATCCTCGAAGCTCTTTCCCGCCGCCTCGGGCGCCCGGTCACTCACGTCGAGACCGGGTTGCCCGTTCCGCGCGATCGCTTCGCCCAGGCTGCCGATACCGTTGAGGAAGTGATCGACCTGGGGAGGCTGGATATGGATCCGTCCCGTCGCAGTGTTCTCGGTGTCGGTCTGTTCTCCGTCGCGGTCACCATCCCCGGCTGGCCCGACGTCGTCGGACGTGCGGAGGCCGTTCGTTCCGGCCGCGCGACGCGTATCGGCAGGAACGAGGTGGACACGATCGTCGCCATGACCGAGCGCATCTCGGAACTGGACGACGAGTTCGGCGGTCGCCACGCTCGCCCCATGGCAGCCTCGTTCATGGTCAACACGGTGGCCCCTTATCTGCGCGCCGCCGCATCCGAGGAGGTACGCAGAGCCATACTGTCCGCCGCCTCGGATCTGCTGTACCTGACCGGATTCATGGCAGTCGACGAGGGGCTGCACGGTCTCGCACAGCGCTACTACGTCAAGGCTCTGGAGTTGGCCGGTGCCGCCGAGGACCATCTGACGTACTGCACCACCCTGCGGGGGATGAGTGTCCAGGCCGTCGATCTCCGTCACGCGGCGAAGGCCAGGGAGCTGGCTGACGCAGCAGCTGCCGCGTCTCCGCAGGCCGGGCCTCGGATGCTGGCCTTCATCTCGGGTCAGCAGGCGCACGCCGCCGCACAGACCGGGGATCGCACCGACGCGCTGCGCCACATCAGGGCGGCTGAAGCAGCCATGGACCGTGCCGAATCACGAGGGCGGGCGTTCGGCTCTTACGACCCGTCGTCGCTCAATTACCACATCAGTCAGGTGCGTTACGAACTGGGCGACAAGGCGGGGGCCATCGATGCCATGCAGCGTGCGGACCAGCTCCGGCCCAGCCTGTTCCGGCGGACCCGGGTCGAACGTCGTGGCCTGCTCGCCGAGAGGCAGTTGGAACTCGGTCATCTGGAAGCAGCCTGCACGACCTGGCACCAGGCTCTCGACGACTACCCGAAGGTCCAGTCCGGCCGCGCCGACAACCGGATGAGGGCGATGGCCGGACTCCTCCGCCCTCATCTGAAGAACGCGACGGCTCGCGACCTCCATGACCGGGCGCGGGCCGTCATTCCGTCGTCGGCCGTCGCGTCGGCGGGGTGAGCCCGGGCGTCGTCGGGGCCGTCGGCCGGGTTCACGGGTACAGGCCTCCGCCTGCCTGGTCCTCGAAAGCCTGGGGCCAGTAGCGGAGGCCGTCGTCCGTGGGGGTGCGGGGGGTGGGGGCGCAGGCGGTCGGGTCGAGGGCGGCCAGGGTCCGGGTCAGGGTGTCCGCGAGTTGTTCGTAGGCCTCGGTCAGGCCGTGCCGGCTGTCCAGGGCCTTCTCGCGGTGGATCAGCCAGAGGGTGTAGGCGAGGGTGGAGAGGTCGGCGTTCAGGGGGCGCAGGGCCGCGTCCGGGGTGCTCCAGCACAGGACCTCGCCCGTCGTGCCGTCCACCACCAGGCAGGTGTCCTCCAGGAGGTAGCCCAGGTCTATCAACCGGTCGGCGTTCTCCGGGAGTTCGATCGCCGTGCCGAGGTCCGCCGGCTCGTACTCGGCCAGGGTCGGCAGCGGGACGTCCGTGTCCAGGGTGAACCACGTGCCGTCCTCCGGCAGGCCCACCTCGCGCAGGAAGCGGCGGGTCGGCTCGTGGGTGAGCGCGGCCGGGAAGTCGACGTCCTCGAAGCGGACGATCTCGCCCGCCCCGAACTCCTCGTCCAGCAGGCGCAGCGGGAGGTCCAGGGTGAGGCCCGAGTGGGTGCCCGGGCCCGCTATCAGGGACAGGGGGCGGATCAGGGCCGCCATGCGCCAGTACGGCGGGACCTCGCCGTCCGTGTCCTCCTCGAAGAGGGAGAGGAGCGCGCGGGAGGCCGCCACCACCGCCTGGGGGCCGCGGTCCGTCGCGTACTGCGCGAAACGGCCGCGCAGCGTGGCCAGTTCCTCCGTCACGGCGGCGAAGCGGAGCAGGATCTCCAGGGACGGGGCGAGCGGGAGCTCGTCCATCAGGTCCGGGCGGTCCTGGAAGAAGTACGTCGTGGAGATCTCGCCGGTCGTGCCGTCGAGGAGGATCGACTCCGACGTCGCGCCGTCCGCGGCGATCAGACCGCCTATCACCAGACGGTCCCGCAGCGCGCGGTCCAGCAGGTCGGGGGCCGCGGTCACGTCCGCCACCGTGCGCAGCCCGTCGGTGCGCAGCGCGGCGAACGTCAGCAGGTCGATCTCGGGCGGGAGTCCGGGCCCGGTCAGCCAGTCGCGCGTCGGGGCGTGCGTGACGTAGGGACCGAGGTCGGCCTCGGTCAGGATGATCATCGCCGCGTCGTCGGCCGTTGCCTCGAGCGTGGGCATCGCTGGCTCCCCCGTGCGTGGTGGTTCACGTACACGTCGGCGGGTGCGGCAGGCGTTCCCGCCCGTCGCTCCCACTGCCCCGCACACTACGCGGCACCACTGACAACGCCCCCGGAGCCGGCGGCGGGGCCGGACGGCGGGAGCGGACGGCGGGAGCCCGTCAGCTGAAGTACACGCCGCCCAGGACCACCGCGAGCGCCGCCAGCGCCACGATCGCCATCCAGATCAGCAGCTTGCCCACGCCGGGCGGGGGTTCGTAGCGGTCCGGGTCGTAGCGGGGCGGGTCCTGGCGCGGGGGCGCCTGGCGCCGCGTCGCGGGATCCTCCGGGGTCACCGGTCCGGGTTCCCGGCTCACCGGTCCGTCACCACCGCGGCCTGCGGGCGGATCGGGAGGCGGTTGACGGGACGTCCGGTCGCGGCGCGCACCGCGGAGGCGATCGCCGCCGGGGACGTCACCACCGGCACCGCGCTGACCGCCTTGGCACCGAACGGGGCCACCACGTCCCGTTCCTCGATCAGCTGCACGATCCGGATGTCGGGCGCGTCCAGTGCCGTCGGCAGGGAGTACCCGGTGAGGTCGGGGTGCCGGATCAGGCCGCGCGGGGTGCGCAGGTTCTCGGTGAGGGCGATGCCCACGCCCTGGGTGACGCCCGCCTCGATGCGCGCCGCCAGCTGGGCCGGGTTGAGGACGCGGCCGACGTCCTGGGCGACCGCCAGCTCCACGACCCGTACCGAGCCGAGTTCGATGTCGACGTCGACGACGGCGCGGACCGCGCAGAAGGCGAGGCCGACGAAGGCGTCGCCCTGGCCCGCCCCGTCCAGGGGCTCCGTGGGGTGCGGGCGGCACTGGGCGGTGGCCCACAGCTCCTTGCCGTCCAGCGCCTCCGTCACGGTGGTCGACAGGACACCGTCGTACGAGGTGATCTTGCCGTCGGTGATCTGGAGCAGCTCGGTCGACATGCCGAACTTGTGGGCCAGGGGCTGGAGGAGCTGGTGGCGGACCATCTTGGCGGCCCGTTCCACCGCGCCGCCCGACACCCAGGTGTGCCGGCCCCGGCAGCCCGCGCCGGCCGGGGGCTGGTCGGTGTCGACGGGCGCGACGTGGACCTCGTCGACGCCCAGGGTCTCCTGGACGATCTGCCGGGCCAGCGTCGCGAAACCCTGTCCGGTCTCCACGGCCGCGCACAGCACCGTCGCGACGCCGTCCTGGACCCGCACGGTCGCCGTCGAGACCTCGTCGGCGCCCTCCGCGCCCAGCATGTGCACCATGCCGAGGCCGTAGCCGACGCCGCGCCGCACCGCGCCCGGCTCGCCCGCGCCCTCGGGGCCGCCGGGCAGCAGCCAGTCCTCCTCGGGCGTGTCCTTGGGCAGCGGCGGGAGGGGGAATTCCTGGACGGCCTGGAGCAGTTCCGCCACCGGCGCGGGGCAGGTCACCGTCTGGCCGGTCGGCAGGACGTCACCGGTCGCCAGGGCGTTGCGCAGGCGCAGCTCCGCCGGGTCGACGCCGAGCTTCTTCGCGAGTTTGTCCATCTGCGCCTCGTAGGCGGCGCAGACCTGCATGGCGCCCTCGCCGCGCACATGGCCGGAGGGCGGGTTGTTGGTGCGTACCGCCCAGCCCTCGATGAAGGCGTGCGGGACGACGTACGGGCCGCAGGCGAAGGAGACGGCCGCGGCCAGGGCCTCGGAGGAGGTGTCCGCGTAGGGACCCGCGTCGAGCAGGATCTGCGCCTCGACCTTGACCAGCCGCCCCTCGGCGTCCGCGTGGTGGCGGTAGCGCAGCAGGGTGGGGTGGCGGTGGACGTGGCCGAGGAAGGACTCCTCGCGCGTGGCGGTCAGTTTCACCGGGCAGCCGGTGCGCAGCGCGAGGAGGCCGAGGGGGAGCTGGAAGCTCTGGTCCTCGCGGTCGGCGGTGGCGCCGGGCACGCCGGTGACGACGACCTTGACGCGGTCGGGTTCGAGGCCGTAGCAGGCGGCCAGCATGTCGCGGTCGGCGTGCGGGTCGGTGGAGGCCAGGTACAGCTCCACGCCGCCGTCGGGGCGCGGCACGGCGAGTCCGGCCTCGGCCCCTATGGGGGCGGGGTCCTGGCGGCCGATGCGGTAGAGGCCCTCGACGACGATCTCGCCGGCCGTGTCGGGGTCGCCGTGGCGCAGCGGGATGTGCCGGATCAGATTGCCGTCCGGGTGGAGCGGCTCCGCCGCGAAGGACTGCTCGGGGTCGGTCACCGGGTCGAGCACCTCGTACTCGACGATGACGGCGGCGGCGGCCATGCGCGCGGTGTCGGGGTGGTCGGCGGCGACGGCGGCGATGGGCTCGCCGTGGTGGCGCACCACCTCGGAGGCGAAGACCGGCCGGTCGGGCGTGCCGCGGCCGTACAGCGGGCTGCCGGGTACGTCCTCGTGCGTGATGACGGCGCGTACGCCCGGCATGTCGCGCGCGTGGGTGGTGTCGACGGACACGATGCGGGCGTGCGGGTGCGGGGAGCGCAGGACGGCCGCCCACAGCAGACCCTCGGCCCACAGGTCGGCGGCGTACGGGAAGGTGCCCTCGGTCTTCGCGCGCGTGTCGGCCGCGGGCAGGGAGACGCCCAGTCCGTGCGGCGGCAGCTCGGGGGCCGCGGCGGGGGCGGGAGCGGGGCCGGGGATCTCGGGGACGGCGGTGGCTGCGTCGTGGCTCACGCCGGGCCTCCGTCCTGTCCGTGGGACCGGTCGTACGGCTGCTCGTACGACTGGTCGTACTGCCGCTGGTCGTACTGCGTGTCGTACTGCGTCTCGTACGACTGGTCGTACTGGTCGTGCTGCCCGTGCTGCTCGTCATAGGGCTGCTCGTACGGCTGCCCCTGGTCGTACGGCTGCCGCTCGTCGTACTGCTGTGCCCGGTCCGCCTGGGGCTGCTGGTCCACCGGGTCCTGGTCCTGGTCCTGGGACTGCTGCTGCGCGGTGTGGCCCGGCGTGTCGAAGCCGGGCGTGTCGAACACCGAGTGGTGCACGCCGCCCGCGCCCGGACCCGCCTGATGGGGGATACGGGCCTCGGTGCCGTCCGTCTCAGCCGCCTCGGCGGTGGCGTGCGCCTCACGTTCGGCGACGACGGTCCTGACGGCGTCCAGGACGCCCCGGTAGCCGGAGCAGCGGCACAGGTTGCCGGACAGCGCCTGGCGGGCCTCCAGTTCGGTGGGCGCCGGGTTGCCCTCCAGGAGGTCGTGCACGGTCATCGCCATGCCGGGCACGCAGAAGCCGCACTGCACGGCGCCGCACTCGGCGAGCGCCCGCTGCACGTCCGACGGCTGCCCGTCCACGGCCAGGCCCTCGACGGTACGGACCTCGCTGCCGGCCGCGGTGACGGCGGGCACCAGGCAGGAGGCGACCAGGCGGCCGTCGACCTGCACGTTGCAGGCACCGCACTCGCCCTCCGAGCAGCCGTCCTTGGCGCCCGCGAGGCCGAGGCGCTCGCGCAGCACGTAGAGCAGCGACTCGCCGATCCATGCGTCGCTGACGGGGCGGTCCACGCCGTTGACGCTCAGGGTGAAGGAGGCGAGCGGGTGCTCGTCCTGCGGGAGGGCGGACGGTTCCCGGTCCTCCGGCGCGGTGCCGGCACGGTCCGTCCCGGCCGGGTCCGGTGAGCCGGGCAGGCCGTCGGTGCCGGACGCGGCGGTCTCTCCGGCGGTGTGCCCGCCGGGCCCGTCAGCGGCTTCCGCGGCCTGCTGGGCGCCGTCGGCGGGTTCCGGGGCCCCGGGCTCGCTCCCGGGCGCCGCGGGGCCGCGGGCGGGCTCTGCGGGGGCGGCGTGCTCCGCCGGTGAGGCGTGCGCTTCGGGCGCGGGTGCTTCGGCCGCTCGGGGGGCGTCGAACTCCCGGACCGGGGCGTCGGAGGGCGCGGGGGCCGGGGCGTGGGCCGCCGGGTAGCCGCGGCCGTCGGTACCGTCAGCCGGGGCCGGGTAACCGTGTCCGTCGGTACCGTCAGCCGGGGCCGGGTAACCGTGTCCGTCGGTCCTGTCGTCCACGGCCGGGTAACCGTGTCCGTCGGTCCTGTCGTCCACGGCCGGGTAACCGCGGCCGTCGGTGCCGGGGTCACCGGCGACCGGGTATCCCCGGCCGTCCGTCACGTGCCCGTCGGCCCGGTAGCCGCGGCCGTCGGTCCCGTCACCGGCGACGGGGTGGCCTCGGCCGTCGCTGTGCTGCCCGTCGCCGTGCTGCCCGCCGCCGTGCTGTCCGTCGGGCCGGAAGCCCCGTCCGTCGGTGCCGGAGGGGGCCGCCGGGTAGCCGCGGCCGTCCGTCCCGTTCGGGTGAGCCGGATCGCGGGTGTAGGCCGTCGCGGCGGCGTCGTGGGCCGACGGGCCGTCACCCGGGGTGGGGCGGTCCCAGCCGGGGGCCGCCGGCTGCTGGGGCGCCCAGGGGGCCGCCGCGCCGCCGGGCAGGGTGGCCGGGGGTGTGCCGCCCCACTGCTCGACGAGGGACGACGCGGTGAACTCGCCCGATTCGTCCGGAAGGTCGCCCCCGGCGACCGGGATCGACCACTGTCCCGGGACATGCGGGCCGGTGCCCGGTACCGGTGTCTGCCCGGTCTCCGTCCCACCGGTGTCGCCGAAGTCCCACTGCTGGGTGGTCGCCGGGTTGTACGTGAACCGGTCGTCCGGGGTGCCCTGGGGCACCGCGTTGGGGTCGGGCCACTCCGCGCCGCCCGGCGGCACCGACCAGGCGTCGCCCACGGCCGGTCCGGCGCCGTCCTCCGGGGGCGTGGCCGCTATCCGCGGCGGGACATAGCCGTGCCCCGGCGCGGCGAGCGGGCTGTTGGCGGCCAGGAGGGCGTCGATACCGCCCTCGGGCAGCTTCACGAAGGCGGTGGCGCCGTCGTCGTAGTCGCCCTGCGGCAGCGGGTCCCAACGGCCCGCGCTGCGGGGCGGGGTGCCCTCTCCGTGCTGGTCGTCGGTCACGACAGCGCCCTCCCCAGTGCTCGTCGGGCCAGCGCGGCGACGGTGCGCCGCAGGTGCAGTACGGCCGGCGGCAGCTGCTGCACGGTGCCGTCCTCGGCGGGGGCCGGGTCGGGGATGCAGGCGGCGGCGACGTACTCGCCGAAGGCGGCCAGTGCCTCCGGGACGATCGCGCGGTTGTTGTCCCAGTCGATGAGCTGGGCGACCCAGTGCTCGGCGTCCAGCGGGCGCAGCGGCATCGGCGCTATCGCGCCCACGGCGCATCTGACGCCGCGCCGGGCGGGGTCGAGGACGAGGGCGACGGAGGCCACGGCCCGTCCGGGCCCGGTGCGGCCGGTCGCCTTCAGGAAGACCTGGGGCGCGTGCAGCAGCGGTACGCGCACGTAGGCGATGAGTTCGCCGCCGCGCAGCATCTCCACGCCGGCCAGCAGATGCGACACCGGGATCTCCCGGCGGGCGCCGGCCGGGCCCGCGATGACCAGGGTCGCCTCCAGCGCGGCCAGCACGGGGAGCGCGTCGCCGGTGGGGGCGGCGGAGGCGATGTTGCCGCCCAGGGTGCCCGCGTTGCGGATGTGCGGGGGGCCCGCGGCGCGCGCGGCCGCGGCGAGTGCGGGGATCAGGGCGGCGAAGTCGGGGCGGCCCATGCGCGCGTGCGTGAGGCCGGCGCCGAGCAGTGCGTGGCCGTCCTGGTACTGCCAGCCGCGGATCTCGCTGATCCGGCCGAGGCCGACCAGCGCGGCGGGCCTGAGCTGCCCGGAGTTGACGG
Organism: Streptomyces sp. NPDC047000; assembly: GCF_040644295.1. Taxonomy (NCBI): domain Bacteria; kingdom Bacillati; phylum Actinomycetota; class Actinomycetes; order Kitasatosporales; family Streptomycetaceae; genus Streptomyces; species Streptomyces sp. NPDC047000. Next base: position 90,930 of record NZ_JBEYWE010000019.1, on the reverse strand, counting down.
CTGTCATGAGGTCGGTGCCGCCTGCCACGGGTACCGCCGTGGGCAGGGCGGCGAGCGCCGCCACCGCCTCGTCGAGTGTCGTGGGCAGCGTGACGGACTGCGCCGCCTGCGGTGCGTGCGTGGTCAAAACCGGCTGCCCCTTCCCGCTGCCCCACATGGTCCCACCTGTGTTGCCGTACGGTACGTGCTGACAGGGCGGACGTGGCAACTCTGGCACATCTTCGGGGGCCCCGAAGACACAGGTCCACTAGGCGGCTTTCGCCGTCTCACCAGCAGGATGGCCTGATTTCGGTCGGCGTTCCCGGTCCATGTGAATTGCCACTCTTCGGTGATCCTGCCGCGTTTTCCCCGCCGTGCGCTGTGCGCGTTCCGTGCACGACGTGTGCGGCACGCGCGGGGTGCGCGCGGCGTGTGTCGCATGCCGCGCGTGTCGCGCGCGTCCGGTGCGGACACGCGCGCAATGTGCTCGTCACGAGAGTTTTGCCATGTCTTGCGCCGGCCGTGTCGCAGGTCGGCGTGTCGTCGCGCCACCGTGTGCCGCGGCGTGCCGCGGGGCTGTGTGCGGGGGGGGAGGGCGCGGCGGTGTGCCGCGGGTCGGTGTGTCCCCTGCGGTGCCCGCGCGGGGCGTGCGCCGGGGTCACGGGTGTGCCCGGCTACGCGTCCGGCGGTGCCCCTTCCCGCGGCCGGCCCAGCACCCCCGGCCGCCGCTGCCACGGCAACGGGCCCGCGGGTGGCCGGTAGGCGACGCCGAGGGCGTCGAGGCGCCGGTAGTGGGTGGCCATCCGCCGCTCGAAGTCGGCGAAATCCCGTTCCTGAGGGGCCGGCAGGTCGCTCCACGCCACCTCGGCGAGGGCGACGAGCCGCGGGAAGGTCTGGTAGTCCACGCGCGCGGCGTCCTCGGTCACCTCGGTCCACATGTTGGCCTGCGTGCCCAGGACCCGGCGGGCGTGCGCCCGGTCGAGCCCGGGCGGCACGGGCTCGAACCGGTAGACGTCCTCCAGGGTGCGCACGTAGCCGATCGGCACGGGTTCGTCGGGGCCCCCGTCCTGGCGGTGGTCCAGGTACACGTACTGCTCGGGGCACATGACGACGTCGTGTCCCGCGCGTGCCGCCGCGATGCCGCCGGCGTATCCGCGCCAGGACGAGACGGCGGCGCCGTCGGGCAGGCCGCCTTCCAGGATCTCGTCCCAGCCGATCAGTCTGCGCCCGCGCGCGGCGAGCCAGCCGGCGAAGTGACCCGTGAACCATGCCTGGAGGCCGTCCTCGCCGTCGAGACCGAGGTCCCGGATGCGCGCCTGGGCCGCCGGGGAACGCCGCCACTGGTCCTTCGGGCATTCGTCGCCCCCGATGTGCACGAACTCGGAGGGGAACAGCTCGAGCACCTCCTCGAACACCCCTTCGTAGAAGCGCAGGGTGGTGTCGGTGGGGGCGAGGACGTTGGGGGAGATCCCCCAGTCGTCCCAGACGGAGAGGGCGGAGGTGTCGACGACGTCGGTGTTGCCGAGTTCGGGGTACGCGGCGACGGCCGCCTGGGAATGGCCGGGCACGTCGATCTCGGGGACGACCGTGATGTGCCGTTCGGCGGCGTAGGAGACGATCTCCCGGATGTCGTCCCGCGTGTAGAAGCCGCCGTGGGGCCTCTCCTCCCACAGCGGTGAGGCGCGGTGGCCGAATCGGGAGCGGGAGCGCCAGGCGCCGGTCCGGGTGAGTTCCGGGTACCGCTCGATCTCGATGCGCCAGCCCTGGTCGTCGGTCAGGTGGAGGTGCAGGACGTTGAGTTTGTGCGCGGCCATCAGATCGAGCAGGCGCAGCACGCCGTCCTTCGGCATGAAGTGCCGGGCCACGTCGAGCAGCAGGCCCCGCCAGCGGAAGCGGGGCGCGTCGCGGATCTCGGCCGCCGGCAGCGACCAGGTCCGTCCGGGCAGCGGGGCGCGGCGGAAGGCGTCGGGGCCGAGCAGCTGGCGCAGGGTCTGGGCACCCCGGAAGAGCCCGGCGGGGTCGGCGCCGGTGAGGCGTACGCCGTGCGGGGTGACGGACAGCTCGTAGCCCTCCGCGCCGAGACCCGCCCGGGGGTCGACGTCCAGCCGTACGGCGTTGCGCCCCTCCCCCGTTGCCCCGTGCCCGCCTCCCGGACCGCTGTCCCCCGTCCGCGTCCCGGCCGGCGGGAGGTCGAGCCCCGTCGCGGCGCCCAGCGTGGCGCGCAGCCACCGCGCCGCCCCGCCCGTCCCCGGTCCTGCGGCCAGGACGGTGTCCGCGTCGAGCGTGAACCGGGCGCCGCCGGCAGGGTCGCAGGTCATGTGCCGGGGCTTCGGGATGAGGTCCACCGCGTCCGTCCTCGGATGATCAGAGCGTGGTCAGAACATGGCCGGAACATGGCCGGAGTCAGCCGCGGCCGACCGCGGCAGGGCCGTGATCCGGGGGCGGTCCGCCGGGCGGGACCGCGGGCGACGCCCGACGCCCGTCACCGGGCGGGGCCGACACCAGTCGGGAGCACTCGGCGGCACCGCTCAGGGGGCGGCCGGCAGAGGACGGCGCCCGGCAGGCAGCGGGCGGCAGGCAGGGGAAAGGCCCCCGTGGCGCGGCGCGCCGCGCTCCGGGGGCCCGCCGGCCGGGGGCCGGGCGGTCACTTCTTCTTGCCGTCGCCGCCCTCGTCGCCGCTGCCCATGGAGTCGTAGATCTCCTTGCACATCGGGCACACCGGGTACTTCTTGGGGTCGCGGCCCGGCACCCAGACCTTGCCGCAGAGCGCCACGACGGGGGTCCCGTCGAGGGCGCTCGCCATGATCTTGTCCTTCTGGACGTAGTGGGCGAAGCGCTCGTGGTCCCCGTCACCGTGGGACACCTGCGGCGTCGGCTCAACGAGGGTTCCCGTACCAGTCCCGCGCTCGGGCTCAAGAGTGCTCATAAGCGCCAAGGGTACTGAAGGTCACACTCGTCAGTTGAGCGAAGGGTCGTCCGGATACGTGGCGACCATGGCCAGTTCGTTGCGCTGGCGGCGCAGCACCTCGCGCCACAGTCTCTCCGGCTCCGGTGAGGACACGTCACCCGGCTCTGACTCGACGACGTACCAGGCGCCGTCGTCGAGCTCGTCCTCCAGCTGCCCCGGGCCCCAGCCCGCGTAGCCGGCGAAGATGCGCAGCGAGCCCAGCGCCGAGGCGAGGAGTTCCGGAGGTGCCTCCAGGTCGACGAGGCCGATCGCGCCGTGCACCCGGCGCCAGCCCAGCGGTGCGCCCTCTCCGGCGCCGCCCCCGGGGACGACGGCCACGCCGAGCGCCGAGTCCAGGGAGACGGGACCTCCCTGGAAGACCACGCCGGGTTCGCCGGTCAGCTCCGCCCAGCCCTCCAGGATGTCGCCGACGTCGACGGGGGTCGGCCGGTTGAGCACGACACCGAGGGAGCCTTCCTCGTCGTGGTCGAGGAGGAGCACCACCGCGCGGTCGAAGTTCGGGTCCGCCAGGGCGGGCGTTGCCACGAGCAACCGCCCTGTGAGCGAGGACACCTCGGTCATGCCAGACATGATCCCCCATCTTCCCGCCGTGCGGGAGGCAAAGCGGATACGGGAGCGAGAGCAGGTCAGGGCGCACCGGTGCAGAGCGCGCGCACGGGGGCGCCGGTGACCCGTTGTGCCCGATAGGGCACGGTTCGTGTTGTGACACAGCTATGACGCAGCTTGGTGTCGGTCGGGCTTATGGCAGGGGGGCCTACGGCGATTACTCTGTCTCCGGCCCCTGACACACTCCACGGAACGCGAGATCCATGACCGTCAACGACGATGTCCTGCTTGTCCACGGCGGCACCCCGCTGCAGGGCGAGATCCGTGTCCGCGGTGCGAAGAACCTCGTACCGAAGGCCATGGTCGCCGCTCTGCTGGGCAGTGAGCCGAGTCGGTTGCGCAACGTGCCGGACATTCGTGACGTCCGGGTCGTACGCGGTCTGCTGCAGTTGCACGGGGTGACGGTGCGTCCGGGTGAGGAACCCGGCGAGCTGGTGCTGGACCCGACCCATGTGGAGAGCGCGAATGTCGCTGACATCGATGCCCACGCGGGTTCGTCGCGCATCCCGATCCTGTTCTGCGGCCCGCTGCTGCACCGTATCGGCCACGCGTTCATCCCGGGCCTGGGCGGCTGCGACATCGGCGGCCGGCCGATCGACTTCCACTTCGACGTGCTGCGCCAGTTCGGCGCGACCATCGAGAAGCGTGAGGGCGGCCAGTACCTGGAGGCCCCGAAGGGGCTGCGCGGTACGAAGATACAGCTGCCGTATCCGTCGGTCGGTACGACCGAGCAGGTGCTGCTGACGGCGGTGCTGGCCGAGGGTGTCACGGAGCTGGCGAACGCGGCCGTGGAGCCCGAGATCGAGGACCTGATCTGCGTCCTGCAGAAAATGGGCGCGATCATCGCGATGGACACCGACCGCACCATCCGCATCACCGGTGTCGAGCAGCTGCACGGCTACAACCACGCTGCCCTGCCGGACCGTCTGGAGGCCGCGTCCTGGGCCTCGGCGGCGCTCGCGACCGAGGGCGACATCTATGTGCGCGGCGCGCAGCAGCGCTCGATGATGACCTTCCTCAACACCTACCGGAAGGTCGGCGGCGCCTTCGAGATCGACGACGAGGGCATCCGTTTCTGGCACCCCGGCGGGCAGCTGAAGTCCATCGCGCTGGAGACGGACGTGCACCCGGGCTTCCAGACCGACTGGCAGCAGCCGCTGGTGGTCGCCCTGACGCAGGCCACCGGTCTGTCGATCATCCACGAGACGGTCTACGAGTCCCGGCTGGGCTTCACCTCCGCGCTCAACCAGATGGGCGCCCACATCCAGCTCTACCGCGAGTGCCTGGGCAGTTCCGCCTGCCGCTTCGGCCAGCGCAACTTCCTCCATTCGGCGGTCGTGTCGGGCCCGACGAAGCTCCAGGGCGCCGATCTGGTCATCCCCGACCTGCGCGGTGGTTTCTCGTACCTCATCGCGGCCCTCGCCGCGCAGGGCACCTCCCGGGTGCACGGCATCGACCTGATCAACCGGGGCTACGAGAACTTCATGGACAAGCTGGTGGAGCTGGGCGCGAAGGTCGAACTGCCGGGCAAGGCGCTCGGCTGAGGACTCGCCCGCCCCGGCCGGGGGTCCGCCGGGTCCGGCGGGAACGTGTCCGGCCACCGGCACGCCGTCGCACGGCAGTGGGGCGGCCCCCGGAGGTCCGGGGGCCGCCCCACTCTCGTGTCACCTGGTGTCTCTCACGTCCGTACGCCGTCCCAGGGCGTGCGGACGGCGGGATCACGCGCCCTTGGCGGCTTCCTTGAGCTTGGAGCCCGCGGAGACCTTCACGCTGTAGCCGGCCGGGATCTGGATCGGGTCGCCGGTCTGCGGGTTGCGCGCGGTGCGGGCGGCGCGGTGGGTGCGCTCGAAGGTCAGGAAGCCGGGGATGGTGACCTTCTCGTCGCCCTTGGAGACGATGTCGCCGACGACCTCGGCGAACGCGGCCAGCACGGCGTCCGCGTCCTTCCGGGTCACCTCGGCGCGGTCGGCCAGCGCGGCCACCAGCTCACTGCGGTTCATGTTGTTACTCCCGTGTTCTTCTTGCCGTTGGGACGTGCCGCGCGACGGAGCCGCAACTGGCACAGCGAAGCCGATGCGCTCGCGCCCAGGGACGCATCCTGCCCCCACCTGCGGCGGTAATGCCAATCCGGCCACCCGCAGGAGTCGTGAGACCACCCTGGGGAGCCAATCCGGGCCGCCCCGGGGGGTCCGGGCAGCCGCCCTGATGAGCCGTGCGAAAAGCGCCCGCTCGGCCGTCACCCTAGAGGGCGCCGGGCGGCGGGACGTCCCGCGACGCGCCGGGGCGGAGGCCGCCGTGTCCCTCCTCACAGACCCCGCACAACCTCGTGCGGGTCGGACGGGCCCCGGCACGGCCGCGTGGGGCCGTACCGGGGCGGCGCACCGGCTGCCTGCCGCTACGACTGCCCCGCTCCGCCGTCATGACACCTGGCCCGCCCCGGAGGCGTCCAGGACCCGTCCGTCCCCGGCGCCACCCGTTCCACGGCTACGAGGCCGCGCCCGCCGTCCCCGCCGAACCTGCGGCGCCCGCCGCGCCCGCCGCGGCCGACGCGCCGGACGCCCGGGCGGCGTCCCGCACCGCGCCGGCGACCGTGCCCGCGACCTTGTCGTTGAAGACGCTCGGCACGATGTAGTTCGCGTTCAGCTCGTCCTCGGTCACCACGGCGGCGAGGGCCTTCGCGGCCGCGAGCATCATCCCGGTGTCGACGGTGCGGGACTGGGCGTCCAGCAGGCCGCGGAAGACACCGGGGAAGACCAGCACGTTGTTGATCTGGTTCGGGAAGTCGGAGCGGCCGGTGGCCACGACCGCCGCCGTCTGGCGGGCGACGGCCGGGTCGACCTCGGGGTCGGGGTTGGCGAGCGCGAACACGATGGCGTCCTCGGCCATGGCGGCCACGTCGGTGCCGTCGAGGACGTTCGGGGCGGACACGCCGATGAACACGTCGGCGCCGCGCACGGCCTCCTTGAGGGTGCCCGTCAGGCCCTCGCGGTTGGTGTTGTCCGCGATCCAGCACAGCGGCGAGTCCGGTGCGGCGTCCACCAGGTCCGCGCGGCCGGAGTGCACGACGCCGTGAATGTCGGCGACGACGGCGTCCTTGACGCCCGCCGCGAGCAGCAGCTTGAGGATGGCCGTGCCGGCCGCGCCCGCGCCGGACATCACGACGCGGATGCCGTCGATGGACTTGCCGGTGACGCGCAGCGCGTTGGTGAGGGCGGCGAGGACGACGATCGCGGTGCCGTGCTGGTCGTCGTGGAAGACCGGGATGTCGAGGGCCTCGCGCAGCCGGGCCTCGATCTCGAAGCAGCGCGGCGCGGAGATGTCCTCCAGGTTGATGCCGGCGAACCCGGGGGCGATCGCCTTGACGATCTCGACGATGGCGTCGGTGTCCTGGGTGTCCAGGCACAGCGGCCAGGCGTCGATGCCGGCGAACCGCTTGAAGAGGGCCGCCTTGCCCTCCATGACGGGCAGCGCGGCCTTGGGGCCGATGTTGCCGAGGCCCAGCACGGCGGAACCGTCCGTCACGACCGCGACGGAGTTGCGCTTGATGGTGAGGCGGCGGGCGTCCTCGGGGTTGGCGGCGATCGCCATGCACACCCGGGCCACGCCCGGGGTGTAGATCATGGAGAGGTCGTCACGGTTGCGGATGGGGTGCTTCGACGCCATCTCGATCTTGCCGCCGAGGTGCATCAGGAACGTACGGTCCGAGACCTTGCCGAGGGTGATGCCCTCGATGTCGCGGAGCCTGCCGACGATCTCGTCGGCGTGCGCGGTCGAGGTGGCCGCGATGGTGACGTCGATACGGAGCTTCTCGTGACCGGAGGCGGTGACGTCGAGGCCGGTCACCGAGCCTCCGGAGGACTCCACGGCGGTGGTGAGCTGCGAGACGGCGGTTCCGCTCGCGGGCACCTCCAGCCGGATCGTCATCGAGTAGGAGACGCTGGGCGCCGTTGCCATGGCCGACTTCCTCTGCTTTCACCGTGATGCTGCCGGGTTCGCGGCGTTTCGCTCGCCGCTGCCTGCCGCCGGGTGCCGTCCTGCCTCGCCGGGTCCACCGGTGGGGTCACGGCGGGTTCACGGCGGCGTGCGGTCCGATCGTCGCACCTACCGCGCGGTAGGAGTAAGCCGGGTCGGGTTGCGAACGTATTGTTCGCCGCAAGTTCCGGGGAAACCCCAGAGGTGCTCGAGGAAACGGCAAGAGGAAACAGGCCGGGCAACGAGCCGGGCAACAAGCCGCAGCACCCGCGACGCGGAGGGAAACGGAAGAGGTCCGCGTCACGGGGTGACGCGGACCTCTCCGGCGTTCATGACACCGACCCGCCATGCTCGCCTCGCGGCAAGTGGTCGCTCGTAGCGACGAAGGTTGGGCCCGGGGGCTTGGATCGAGCCGGTGCCGTACCCAGGCTAACAAAGAGATGCCGCGAGACCATTCCCGTGCGGCCCACTTCACAGAAACCTTCTCGGGCGGCCTCCCGTCCGGCCACGGGAGGTCAGTCCCTGAGCAGGTCCGGCACCCCCTCGGCGTCCGGTTCGTCCCGGGCCGCCGAGACGACCGTGAGCTGCTGCGTCGCGCGGGTCAGGGCGACGTAGAGGACCCGCAGCCCGGCCGGGCTCTCGTCGGCGATCTCGGCGGGCGAGACGACGATCGTGGCGTCGTACTCCAGGCCCTTGGCCTCCAGGCTGCCGAGGGCGACCACCCGGTCCCCCAACCCGGCGAGCCAGCGGGCGGCCTCCTCGCGGCGCTGCATGGCGACGACGACGCCGACGGTGCCGTCGACGAGGCCGAGCAGCCGCTCCGCCTCCGCCCGCACGGTCTGCCCGAGCGTGTCGCGCACCACGGCGAACCGTGGCCGTACGCCGGTGGAGCGGACCGCCGACGGGGGCTCGGCACCGGGCATGGCGAGGGCCAGGACCCGGGCGGAGAGCTCGGCGATCTCGGCGGGGTTGCGGTAGTTGACGGTGAGAGTGAAGCGGCGGCGCGGCCGGGTGCCGAGGGCCTCGTCGCGGGCCTCGGCGGACTCGTCGGGGTCGGACCAGGAGGACTGGGCGGGGTCGCCGACGACCGTCCAGGTGGCGTGCCGGCCGCGGCGGCCGACCATGCGCCACTGCATCGGGGTGAGGTCCTGGGCCTCGTCGACGATGACATGCGCGTACTCGGTGCGTTCCTGCGCCAGCCGCTCGGCCCGCTCGCGCTGGGTCTCCTCGCGCACCGGCATCAGTTCCTCCAGCCCGGTGAGCTGGTCGAGCGGGTCGATCTCGCGGTTGCGGCGCGGGCGGGCCGGGGTGCCGAGCAGCGCGTGGAGCTCGTCGAGCATCGCGATGTCGTGCACGGAGTGGCCGGCGCGGCGCAGCGAGCGGGCGACCCGGCGTACCTCGCCGGGGTTGAGGACGCGGCGCGACCAGCGGCCCAGGCGCCGTTCGTCGGCCATGGCGGTGAGGACGGCGTGCGGGGTCAGCTCGGGCCACCAGACGTCGAGGAACTCGGTGAAGGAGTCCTCGTCGGTGACGTCCTCGTCGAAGGAGGAGCGCAGTTCGGCGGCGAGCTGCGGGTCGGTGTGCCGGGCACCGGCGCCGGACCTCTCCCACAGGGCGTCGAGGAGGAGACGGCGGGCGCGGGGGCGCAGCAGGTTGACGGGGGCGGTGCCGCTGAGGGCGATGTGGCGGATGCGGTCCAGTTCGGCGGACTCGAGCTCGATACGGCGCCCGAAGGCGACGACCCGCAGCCGCTCCGGCGAGCCGTTCGACTCCAGGGCACCGCGCGCGGCCTTGCGCAGCACCTTGAGCATCCGCAGGGAGCCCTTGGCGCGGGCGGTGGCCGGGGAGTCGTACAGCTCGGCCTCGGCGCCGTCCACGAGGGAGCCGATCGCCCGGATGGCGACCTGTCCCTCCTCGCCGAGCGACGGCAGGACGCCCTCGGTGTAGGCGACCAGGAGGGGGGTCGGGGAGACGATCAGGATGCCGCCGGCGTAGCGGCGCCGGTCCTGGTAGAGGAGGTAGGCGGCGCGGTGCAGGGCGACGGCGGTCTTGCCGGTGCCGGGGCCGCCCTCGACGTAGGTGACGGAGGCGGCGGGGGCCCGGATGACGAGGTCCTGCTCGGCCTGGATGGAGGCGACGATGTCGCGCATGGTGTGGCTGCGGGCCCGGCCGAGGGCGGCCATCAGGGCGCCGTCGCCGACGGCGGCCAGTTCGCGGCCGTCGAGGCGGGCGGTCAGTTCGGGACGCATGAGGTCGTCCTCGACGCCGAGCACCCGGTGCCCCTTGGAGCGGATGACCCGGCGGCGCACGACACGCCCGGGACTGACCGGGGTGGAGCGGTAGAACGGCGCGGCGGCGGGCGCCCGCCAGTCGATGACGAGCGGCGCGAACTCCGCGTCGAGCACGCCGATGCGGCCGATGTGCAGGGTCTCGGCGATGTCGGCGGTGTTGTCGTCGCGCACGGTGCCCTCGGCGGGTTCGACGGCGGTGTAGGCGCCGTCGGGGCCCTTCTTGCCGTCCTTGCCGAGGAGCAGGTCGATGCGGCCGAAGAGGAAGTCCTCGTACTCGTTGTTGAGCCGGTTGAGGTGGATGCCCGCCCGGAAGACGAGCGCGTCCCGCTCCGCGAGCGCACCCGGCGTGTTGACGTGGCCGCGCTGGGCCGCGTCGTGCATGAGGAACTCGGCCTCGTGGATCTTCTCCTCGAGGCGCTGGTACACCCGGTCGAGGTGTGCCTGTTCGATGCTGATCTCTCGGTCCCGTACGGAATCGGCGGATTCGGCGGAATCGGCGGTGTCGGCGCCGCCGATTCCGCCGGTTTCACCGACGGTGTCGTGGTCCGAGCCGACCGCGGTTTCCTGTTGAGCCTGAGCGGCCACCGGGCCCCCTTCTGACGTGCTGGGCAGCCGTCAACCGTACGCGAAGGGAGCCCGCGGAGGCTATGTGTCGACGGCTACGCGTCGACTACGCGTCGGCTACGCCCTGATCGCGTCCATCGCGTCGCTCACATCGATCGCATCGATCACGTCGGCCACGGAGCAGCCGCACGGTGGCCTCACGGCAGCCGTACGGCAGTGGTACGGGGGTTGCGCGGGCAGCGGTGGGTCCCGGCCGTACGGTGGTCGTACGGCCGGGCGTCGCGCGACGGGATCCGTGTCAGGCGTTGACCTCGACGAGCTTCTTGCCGCTGAAGGTCATGACCTCGAAGTGATCGATCTGGTTGGGTGCGAACGCCGCGCCGCCGTGGACGTAGAGGGGGTTCTTGGCCTCCTCGGTCTTGGCGTTCGCGAGGCCGTAGCCCCAGTTCGGCACCGACCAGGAGGTGACGGTCTCGCGTTCGCCGTTCTTGCCGACGGCGATCAGCGAGCACTTCTCCGGGCCCGTGACGTTCTTGAGCTGGAGGACGGTGTCGGTGCCCCACTTCTTCGCCGCGACGGCGACGGTCGCCGTGACGTGCGTCGTGGAGTCCGTCGCGGTGACCTTGTCGCTCATGGTCCGGAACGCCGCCTGGGCGGGGGACGCGGCCTGGTTGGACGTGCCGCTGTCGGAGCCGCCGTTCGCGGCGACGACCGCGAGGGGCCCGCCGACGATCAGCACGGCCGACGCGGCGATCATGTAGAACGCTCTGCGGCGCTTCTGCGCGCGGGTCTCGGAGACCTCGTCGACCAGCCGTTCCACCAGGCGCGGACTGGGTTTGGCGGACAGGGACTCCCCGAGGGCGGGGGTGCTCCCGGAGCCCGGCAGGTCCGCGAGCGCGGCCAGCATCGGCTCCATCCCGGCGAGATCGTCGAGCTGGCGGGCACACCAGTCGCAGCCCGCGAGATGTGCTTCGAACGCGGTCGCCTCGACGTCGTCGAGGATGCCGAGTGCGTAGGCGCCGACGGTTTCGTGCTCGTTCGGGGCCGGAGTTCCCTGCATGGCACCAGACATACCCGAACCACCCGTTCCGAATCCCCCGTAAACGCTCATGCCGTCACCCCCCGCTCCTCCAGGGCCAGCTTCATCGACCGCAGGGCGTAGAACACCCTGGAACGGACGGTTCCACTCGGGATGCCCAGGGTCTCCGCCGCCTCGTTGACGGTACGCCCCTTGAAGTACGTCTCGACGAGCACCTCCCGGTGGGCCGGGGTCAGGTCGTCGAGAGCGTCGGACAGCGTCATCAGCCACAGCGCCTTGTCGATCTCGTCCTCCGCGGGGATGACCTCCAGCGGCGACGGATCGACCTCCTGCGGCCGGGCCTGCCGGCTGCGGTGGCCGTCGATGACGATGCGCCGGGCGACCGTCACCAGCCAGGGGCGTACCGATCCGGTCGCTCGATTGAGCTGGCCGGCGTTCTTCCAGGCACGGATGAGGGTCTCCTGCACAACGTCCTCTGCTCGCTGCCGATCACCGGCGACCAGACGGAGGACATACGCAAGGAGGGGTCCGGCGTGCTCTCGATACAGGGCACGCATCAGCTCCTCGTCGGGTTCCGAGGGCTGGGACATGCGATGTCGGGCCCTCGATCCACGTTCATTGGCCACGACGGAATCCTTGCGCACGCCCACCTCCGATGTCCGGGGGTTCCCCCAGTCGGTCGCTCGCCGTGGGGTACGGACGCGGACTCGGCGGTGTTCAACGTGAGGTGACAGTTTTCTGTGGGGTGACGTGACGAGCGGGACATGCGGTCACATTCCCCCCGCCCGATCTTTACATTTCCGACACAGCGTCAAGATCGCCGGGACGGTCCGCCGGGACACAGGGACCATTGGGGTGTTGCCCAAATCACGTGGGCTGTGAACGGGCGGCGGCGTGTCGATGGTTTCACAGATGCGGCATACGGGACACACACGGCGGGTGTGGGCGCGCTCCGGGTGCGCCGGAGCGCGCCGGGGCGCACCTCCGTGGCGACGCCCGGCCGCGGTCCCTCAGGCGCGGGCGAGGGCGGCGCGGCGGCGGTGGCGGGCCACCCGCTCCCGGTTGCCGCAGACCTCGCTGGAGCACCAGCGCCGGCGCCGCCCGCGCGAGGTGTCGACGTACACGATGGGGCAGGCCTCGCCCTCGCACTGCCGGATGCAGGCGCGGGCGACGGGGTCGGTGAGCAGGTCCACGGCGTCCCGGGCGATCACGGCGAGCAGCGCGTGGCATTCCGGAGAGCCGTCCAACTCCCTGACGAGGGTGCCGTCCCGCTGCTGTACGGCGCGCGGGGCCGGGGGTGCGACGCGGGCGATGTCGTTGACCCGGGCGAGGGCGATGTCGTAGGGCCGGTTCCCGGCCCGGTTCCCGTCGGACTCCGCCGGTCCGGTGACGGCGCGCCGCACCAAGCGGCGTACGTGCGAACGCAGTTCGCGGAAGCCGGTGAGCCAGGAGGCGTCGGCGCGGGTCAGCGGGGTGCCCGGGGGCACGAGACCGGATCCGGTGATCCAGGTGCCCAACGCGGCCAGGGAGTCGAGGCGTTCGACGGGATGCGCGGTGGAGAGGAGGTCCAGGCAGATCCGCCCGGCGTCGAACCGCATCTCGTACGGGGCCGTGGCCGAGGCCGTACCCAGCGCCATGTGCCTGTCACCGCCTAGGAGTCGGGAACCACCCGGAATCGTCCCCTTACCTTGCCTTCCCCACGGCGCGGCCGGTACCCCTCGTACGACGGCCTCTTGCGGGACGGCCTCTTGCGGGAGGGCCGCCCGTGCGACGGCCGCTCGTGCGGCGGCCCGTGCCCGGGAGGTCAGACGTCGGCGGCGTACTTGGTGTCTGCGGACGGGTCGAGGGCGAGACGGTAGCCGCGTTTGACGACGGTCTGGATGAGCTTCGGGGTGCCGAGGGCGGTACGGAGGCGGGCCATGGCGGTCTCCACGGCGTGCTCGTCACGCCCGGCACCGGGCAGGGCGCGCAGCAGTTCGGCACGGGCGACCACCCAGCCGGGCCGGCGTGAGAGCGCCCGCAGCAACGCCATGCCGGCGGGCGGTACGGGCCGCAGCCCGCCGTCGACCAGCACGGCGTGCCCGCGGATCTCCACCCGGTGTCCGGCGATGGGCAACGCCCGCGCGCGCCCGGGAAGTTCCTTGCAGAGCAGCTGCACCAGGGGGCCGAGCCGGAACCGTTCGGGCTGGACCGTGTCGATGCCGTGGGCCTGGAGCGGCAGCGCGGTGACGGGACCGACGCACGCGGACAGCACGTCGTGGTGCAGGGCGCCGAGCAACTCCGTCAGCAGTCCGCGCTGTTCGGCCCGGGACAGCAGGGAGGCGGCGGCGGGGGCGCTGGTGAAGGTGACGGCGTCGAGACCGCGGGAGACGGTGGCGTCGAGCAGCCGGTCGACGGGGGTGATGTCCTCGGGCGGCATCCACCGGTACACCGGCACGGAGAGGATCTCGGCACCGGCGGCGCGCAGCGCCTCGACGAAGCCGGGCAGTGGTTCGCCGTGCAGCTGGACGGCGATACGGCGTCCGTCGACGCCCTCGTCGAGCAGCCGGTCGAGCACCTCCGCCATGGACTCGCTCGACGGCGACCACTCCTCCGTCAGCCCGGCGGCCCGGATCGCCCCTTTGACCTTGGGCCCGCGGGCGAGCAGCTCCACGCCGCCGAGCCGGTCCAGCAGGTCGCCGCCGATCCCCCACCCCTCGGCCGCCTCGACCCACCCGCGGAACCCGATGGCCGTGGTGGCGACCACGATGTCGGGGGCCCGGTCGATGATCTCCTTGGTGGCGGCGAGGAGTTCACTGTCGTCGGCGAGCGGCACGATCCGCAGGGCGGGCGCGTGCAGCACGGCGGCGCCGCGCCGCTGGAGCAGGGCGCCGAGCTCGTCGGCGCGGCGCGCGGCGGTGACACCGACGGTGAACCCGGCGAGGGGGCCGTGGCCGGTCTGCTGCTCAGGCAGTTGCTTCTCGTCGTGCATGTCGTACATGAGGTCTCGTCCCGCAGTCGAGTCACGTGGTGGCGGCTGCTCGCGTGGTCGCGGCTGCATGCCGATCGAGCCTGCCAACGGTGCGTGACAGGCTCGGTTCGGTTGAGTGTCGGCTGTGTTACGTCACACCTCGGCATAGCTGAGCTGCGGCTTTGCCTCTGCGGTCGCAGCGGCCCGCGTTTCGGCGGCCGGGCGGCGAAGGTATACGGCCCAGGTGACGGCGAAGCAGGCGGCGTAGAAGGCGAGGAAGGCGACGAAGGCGCCGGTGCCGGAGCCGTAGGAGAGGAAGGACTGCCGGAAGGCGAGGTTGATGCCGACGCCGCCGAGTGCGCCGACGGCCCCGATGAGGCCCATGGAGGCCCCGGACAGCCGCCGCCCGTGGGCGATCGCCTCGTCCCCCTCCAGCCCCTTGGCGAGGGCCTTGGTCTGGAAGATCCCGGGGATCATCTTGTACGTGGACCCGTTCCCGAGCCCGCTGAGCGCGAACAGCACCACGAAGACGGACACGAACAGCGGCAGCGACTTCTGCATGCTGGCGACGACGAGGACGGCGGTGGCGGCGGCCATGCCGACGTAGTTCCAGAGGGTGATGCGGGCACCGCCGTAGCGGTCGGCGAGCCAACCGCCGACGGGCCGGACGAGGGAGCCGAGCAGCGGGCCGATGAAGGTGAGGTAGGCGGCCTGGAGCGGCGTACGCCCGAACTGGTTGGTGAGCACCTGCCCGAAGGCGAAGCTGTATCCGATGAAGGACCCGAAGGTGCCCACGTACAGGAAGGACATGATCCAGGTGTGCCCGTCCCGGGCGGCGTCCCTGGCCGCGCCCGTGTCGTTCTTCACGGAGGCGAGGTTGTCCATGAAGACCGCGGCGAGCACGGCGGCCACGACGATGAGCGGGATGTAGATCCCCAGCAGCACCCGCGGCCCGCCGCTCGCGCCGATGACGGCGAGGGCGACGAGTTGGATGACCGGCACCCCGATGTTGCCGCCCCCGGCGTTGAGCCCGAGGGCCCACCCCTTCTTCCTCAGCGGGAAGAAGGCGTTGATGTTGGTCATGGAGGAGGCGAAGTTGCCACCGCCGACCCCGGCGAGCAGCCCGACGAGGAGGAAGGTGTCGAAGGACGTCCCCGGCTTCATGACCGTGAACGCGGCGACGGTCGGTACGAGGAGCAGTCCGGCGGAGACGATGGTCCAGTTCCGCCCGCCGAACACGGCGACCGCGAAGGTGTAGGGCACCCGAACGACCGCGCCGACCAGGGTGACCATCGAGGTGAGCAGGAACTTGTCGGCGGGGGTGAGCCCGTACTCCGGGCCCATGAAGAGCACGAGCACGGACCAGAGGGTCCAGACCGAGAAGCCGATGTGCTCGGAGAACACCGAGAAGGCGAGGTTACGGCGGGCGATCTTCTCACCGCCCGCGTTCCAGAAGGCCTCGTCCTCGGGGTCCCAGTGCTGGATCCAGCGGCTCTTCTCGCGGGGCGGCGGTGCGGTGGCGCGGGTCGGGGTCGTACTCGGGGCTGTCATGACGCCTCCTGGCTCCGGGGCAGGTCCGGGGTCTGGTGGGAGCGGTACGAGTCCCGACGGTAGGGAGGCGGCGTTTCCACCCTGTGCCTGTGAGTGACCGGAAGGGAACGTTGCTCTCACCCTGCGGGGGGCGGGGGTGAGAGGTCCGGGGGACAGGCACCGGGCGAGCGCTGCATCTAGCCTCACTCCAGTTAGCCTGACTGGAGTTGGGCTAAGCGGAGCGTAACCGCGACTACTCTCCGCACTCACCTGCCTCAGCTCCGCCCACCTCGAACCACAGCAGCTTGCCTCCGCACCGGCCGAGCGGGTCGTTCCCCAGGGACCAGCCGCCCCAGGAGTCGGCGTACCGCTCGACGAGGAACAGCCCACGGCCACCCTCGGCCCGGGCATCCGGGACACGGCCCCGGGTCTGGCCGCCGAAGGGGGCGGGGACATAGGGGTGCCCGTCCCAGACGCCGACCCGCAGCCGTCCGTCGTCGAGGGCGGTCAGGCGGAGGGAGGCGGGGCCGTCGGTGTGGCGGTAGGCGTTGGTGACCAGCTCGGAGGTCAACAGTTCGACGACGTCCAGGACTTCACCTCGCCCGTGGCTGGTGAGGGCGGCCCGTACGGTCATACGTGCGACACGTGCGGCTCGCGGGTCATGCGGGATTCGGAGGGCGTACGCCCAGGTGTGGGGCGGGGCTACGGTGACCATGGTTGACCTCCGGGCAGGAAGGGACGTGGCTGCGCTCAACGGCTGCTCCAGGCGGTGGCTTTGCCTTGCGAGGTGCGCTTCCGGCCTGCGGCTGCGTGGAGTTGAGCGGCGTGCGACTCACCATAGACCGCGCGATGTGATACTTAACGTCAAACAGGCGTGATGGCCGACAATTCCCTCCTGTGAGTGATTCGCAGGAGAACGGATGACGAAAGAGGGTTCAGTGCCACCCAGTCCGTCCCCCACGCTGCGCCAGCAACGCCTTGGCACCGAGCTGCGTAAGCTCCGGGAGCGCTCGGGGCTGACCGCGACCGCCGCCGCGGAACTACTGGGCCTCAAACAGGCCCAGATCAGCGGCATTGAAGCCGGCCGTTATGCAGTCGGCGCCGATCGCGTCCGCACTCTGGCCCGGGCGTACAGTAGCGGCGACCCGGCCCTGGTCGAAGCCCTCGCCTTGATGACCGGCGGCCGCACTCGTGGCTGGTGGGACAGCTACCGCGATTACTTGCCCGTCGGGTTGATCGACCTCGCTGAACTTGAGCATCATGCCCTCGCGTTGCGAGTAGCCCTCTGCATGCATATCCCCGCTCTCCTGCAGACCACGGATCACGCCCGCGCCATGCTGCGAGAGGCTGTTCCACCCTTCCGCCCGTACGAGCTCGAACACCGCCTCTCGTACCGCATCAAGCGGCAGGAGACGCTGCACGGTTCAACTCCGCTCCCCTACACAGCGCTGCTGCATGAAGCGGCTCTGCACATGCGGTACGGAGGTTCGGACATCGCCCGTGCTCAACTGGCGCACCTTCTGGAACTCGGCGAGCAGGACAACATCACCATCCGCGTGATCCCCTTCGCCTCACCACACTTTCCCGGCAACGGCCAGTCCTTCGACTACGCGGTCGGCCCGGTTCCTCAACTCGACACCGTCCAGCTGGACACTCATCACGGTGGCTGCGAGTTCCTCGACGCAGAGGCCCAGTTGGCCAAGTACCGGACCGTATTGGACCGGATGGAGTCCTGCGCCCTCGAACCTTCCGAATCACGACAAATCATCGACAAGATCAAGCGCAGCCTTTGAGGAGAGGAAACGTGCACATACTCGCCTGGCGGAAATCCACGTACAGCCCCGACGGGTCGAACTGCGTCGAGATAGCCCCCGCCTCCGCCTCTGTCCGCGTCCGCGACTCCAAGATCCCCGCGGGTCCCCGCCTGGCCTTCTCCGCCACCGTCTGGTCGGGCTTCATCGCCCACGTGACCCGCCCGGATCGCTGATCCACGCCGCGCGGCACGCGTGACATGCCGGACCCATCGCTCTTCCGGGGCGGCATCGTCCGCCCGCCGAGGGTATGGCTGGAGCGCACGAACGTCGTGCGCATCACCGGCCCCGCGCACGGCGGCCACGCCGCGCCGTACGAGGAGCCCGAGCCGTACGCGGAGGAACTCCGCGCGTTCTTCCGCCCGTACCGGACGGCGGCGCCGGGCCGCGGATGACGCACCGCGCGGCTCGGCCTCCGTGCTTCAGAGCCCTCCGGCCACCGCCAGAGACAGTGTCATCGCGGCGACCCCCCGCACGAGGACCAGCAACAGATCCGCGCCCGCCAGCCACCGGTGCCGCTGCCACCTGACCCACGTCAGCACCAGCGACAGCAGCACCGCCGCGATCAGCGCGGCGGCGGCCGGGAGGACGTACAGCACGTTGCGGTGCGCCCACAGCAGGGCCGTCCACCAGATCACGCTCGCCGTGCTGATCACGGTCTCACCGGCCAGCAGGGCCCGGCCTTCGACGGGCTGCATCAGGGAAGTCGTCATACCCCATTCCCTAGCACAGGGCCCGCCGGGCAGCCGGCGCGTACCGTCAGCGCTTCCGTCCGTCCGGCCACAGTCGGGGCCGGCGTTTTGCGGCGAGGTCCTCTATCCATCCGAAGGTCAGGACGGCGAGGGCGATCAGGGGCCAGACCAGGAGGAACATCCACAGCGTGTAGGAGGAGTCCAGGGCCGCGACCGCCGAGTCCGACTGCATGAACGGCAGGTCGTACGCGCGGTCGATGATCGGGACCGTGGCCATGATGAGCATGTTGTGCCACAGGTAGATCGTGACCGCGCGGTTGTTGGAGAGGGTGATCGGGCGGTCGAAGCGGCGCAGGCGGCCGGGGAGTTCCTGCCAGGACGGGGAGTACTGGAGGAGGATCACGACGAACCCGAAGGACCAGGTCGCCTGGGCGAGGGGGATGTCGTTCAGGTCCCAGCCGTCGGGTCCCAGGTGACCGGACGCCCACCACAGGCCGAAGGCCATCAGCAGGGCCGCGCCGGAGACGGCCAGGTAGCGCGGGACGCGTTGCAGCAGGCCCTCGTGGTGGGCGAAGCCCAGGACCCAGCAGCCGCCGTAGACCGCGAAGTCGCTGACGGCGTTGCCGGTTTCGCCGGGGATGGTCACGACTCCGGTGCCGACGACGGCGGTCAGGGCCAGGGGGGCCAGCAGGGTCGGCCAGGGGGCTCGGCGGAAGGCCCACAGCAGGAGCGGGGAGGCGATCACGAACCACAGGTAGGCCCGCAGGTACCACAGCGGGCCGGCCGCCTGTACCGCCCAGGTGTTCTCCAGCAGGCCGGACTTGGAGCCCAGGCTCCAAGGGTACGGCGGGGCGCCGATCGGGATCACGTAGTTGACGAGGTCCACGACGCCCCAGCCGCCGCCGAGGTCGGGGTCCTTCACCGGGTTCCAGCCGCCCGCGAACATCAGCGTCAGCACCACCGCGCTGAACGCCCAGAGGGGTGGGAGGAGCCGGCGGATCCGGCCCCGGATCACGCTGAGTGCCGGGCGCTTGAGGGAGCGGGCCATCAGCGAGCCCGCCAGGGCGAACATCACGCCCATGGAGGGGAACAGGACCGTCAGCCACGCCCAGCCCATCAGGTGGTAGACCACCACGCGGACCAGGGCGATGGAGCGGAGCAGGTCCAGGTAGCGGTCCCGGCCCGAGGGGCGGGTCAGCGGGGTGGGACCGGCGGTGGACACGGTCGCGCTCATGCCGCCGGGCTCCCTTCGATGCCGGAGGTGGTGCCGGACCGCGCCGGGCCTCCCGGCGCTTCGACGACGCCCGTGCGGCGCAGCTTCTGCCAGCGCAGGCGGCCGCCGGTCAGCGCGGTGATCCAGGACTGGAGGAGGACGACGTACATCAGCTGCCGGTAGAGGAGTTGCTGGAGCGGGAGGGAGATCAGATGGGTCATGCGTTCGCGGTCGAGGCGGAAGGCGTACGCCGCGCAGACCGCCTGGACGGCGAGGACGCCCAGCCAGGCCACGACGGTCTTCTGCGTCGGGCCGAAGATCAGGCCGTAGAGGAGGAAGACGTCGATCAGGGGCGCCAGCAGCGGTGCCACGACCATGAAGAGCGAGACCAGGGGCAGGCCGACCCGGCCGAAGCGGCCCGAGGGGCCCCGGTCCAGCAGTGCCCGCCGGTGCTTCCAGATCGCCTGCATCGTGCCGTAGGACCAGCGGTAGCGCTGCGACCACAGCTGCTGCACCGACTCCGGGGCCTCGGTCCAGGCGCGGGCCTTCTCCGCGTAGACGACCCGCCAGCCGTCGCGGTGCAGGGCCATCGTGATGTCGGTGTCCTCGGCGAGGGTGTCGTCGCTCATGCCGCCGACCCGTTCCAGGGCGGACCGGCGGAAGGCGCCGACCGCGCCGGGGATGGTCGGCATGCAGCGCAGGACGTCGTACATACGGCGGTCGAGGTTGAAGCCCATCACGTACTCGATGTGCTGCCACGCGCCGATCAGCGAATCCCGGTTGCCCACCTTGGCGTTGCCGGCGACCGCGCCGACCTTCGGGTCGCCGAAGGGCTGGACGAGTTCGCGGACGGTGGCCGGTTCGAAGACCGTGTCGCCGTCCATCATCACGATCAGGTCGTGACGGGCGTTGCGCAGACCGCGGTTGAGGGCGGCCGGCTTGCCCGCGTTGAGCTGGCGGACGACGCGGACGTTGGGCAGGAGCATGTCCTCGACGATGCGGGCGGTGCCGTCGGAGGAACCGTCGTCGACGACGATCACCTCGACGGGGTGCTCGCTCGCCATCAGTGAACGCACCGTGTTCTCGATGCACTTGGCCTCGTTGTACGCCGGGACCAGCACCGTCACCGGCTCGGTGACCGGCGGTCCCCACGCGAAGTCACGGCGCCGTACGCGGCGGGCGTGCGCGGCGGACAGCAGGAGCATGAGCAGGAAACGGCCCATGACCGCGACGCCGACCACCGCGAGGCCGCCCACCAGGACGTCGGTGACGTCGTCGGAGGCCTGGACCAGGAAGATCCACGCCTTGCCCTTCCACAAATCGACCCCGGTGACCGGGGTGAGCGCGCTGCGGGCGCCGAGGGCCTCGGTGAGGTTCTGGAACTCGTATCCCTGGGACTGGAGTTCGGGCAGGAAGCGGTCCAGTGCCTGGACGGTCTGGTGGCGGTCGCCGCCGGAGTCGTGCATCAGCACGATCGCGCCCTTGCCGTGCTGCGGGGTGGCGCGGCGGATGATCTCGTCGACGCCCGGCTTGCGCCAGTCCTCGCTGTCGGTGTTGTTGAGGACGGTGATGTAGCCGCGGGCGCCGATGTGTTCGGTGACCGGCCAGGACTTGTCGTCCATCGCGTCGGCGAAGGAGGAGTACGGCGGCCGGAAGAGGGAGGTGCGGACGCCCGCCGCGCCGGTGATGGCGAGCTGGTTGGTGGACAGTTCCCAGTCGATGCGGCTGTCCGACTGGTAGGAGAGGTCGGGGTGGTTGAAGGTGTGCAGGCCGACCTCGTGGCCCTCGTCGATCATGCGCCTGACCAGGTCCGGATAGCGGGAGGTCATGGTGCCGGTGACGAAGAAGACGGCGTGCGCGTGGTGTTCCTTGAGCACGTCCAGGACCTTGGGGGTCCATTCCGGGTCCGGGCCGTCGTCGAAGGTGAGGACGAGCCGGTGGTCGGGGATCTCGAGGCTCGCGGTACGGCCGCTGCGGGTGTCGATCACCGGGCCGCCCTCGAGGATCTTGTCGGGCACCTCGGTGACGGCGGCCTCGCCGCGGATGCGGTGGTCGGCGAGGATCTCGCTGTGGACGTAGCCGCGCAGCATCAGCATCGCCGTCAGGGCGACGAGGACGAGCACGGGGAGCAGCAGCCGTAGCGGCACGCGGCGGCGCGAAGGGCTGCCGGGAGAACCGGGAGCGGGGGTGCCCGGGAGGGGGCTGGTGGCTGCGGACGCGGGCCGGTTGCGGCGGGCGCGGAGGGCCATCAGGGGAGGTACTCCGGAGACGACGGGGCGGGCAGGGAGTTGACGGAGAGTCCGGAGGCGGGATCGGCGGAGGCGGACGGCGCCGGGGACTCGGCACCGGTCGACGCGGCGGCGTCCGGCGAGCCGGAACCGGCCGCCGGGGACGACGCGGGCGAGGTCGGCTTGGCGGTTTTGGTCCCTGTCACGGTTCCGGGCGCCTTGGTGGTTCGGGTGGCGGTCGGCCCGGGGTCGGCCGACGCGCTGGATCCGGCGCCGGGGACCGCGGCGCCGGCGGCGTCGGACGGGGCTGCGCTCGCGGCCGCGGTGCCGCCGCCCGCCGCCGGGGCGGTGGCCGACGGGGAGCCGCTGCCGCCGGAGTGCCGGGCCGCCGACTCGGAGGGCAGCGGCGAGGAGTCGACCTGGCCGGCGGGCGCTTCGTCGTCCTGCCCCGGCACGGGCAGCCAGGGCGCGTCGGAGCTTCCGGACACCAGGGTGACGGCGATGACCACGGCGTACACCGCGCAGGCGAGCCCGATGACTATCCCGATGCGCCGGAACCTGCGGCTGCGGCGCCCGGACACGTCGACGAAGACGGGCCGGTCGGTGTTCTCCGCGACGGTGGCCAGCTGAACGGTGATCTCGGCCGGACTGTGCACCGGCGCGGACACATGAGCAGGAGCAGGCGTGGGCACCTGCGCGTCCGGGTCCGGGGCCGACTTCACCTTCACATCCCGGTCCGCGTCCGCGTCCGCATCCGGGTCCCGGTCCGGGTCCTGGAACTCCCAGGTTTCCCGTTCGCGGTCCAGCAGGCCCGTCCGGCCGCTGTCCGGGACGGCCGCCGGTTCGCCGTCGCCCCAGGTCACCCGCGACCCCCGCACCGCGGATGCGATGTCGGGCCGTTCGGGTTGGGCGTGTTCTCGCCACTCTTTCACGTGCACTTCCCCCTACAGGACCGTTCAGGTACGCATCCGGCACCGAGCACACGCCGCGAACCAGACCCCTCACCCGGTCCAAGCGTCCCGTTTATCACATTGTGCTCAGGGGAGAAATGTAGCCCACACGAGTGATTCGCGTTCGAGGCGTATCAAATTTGGACGTTCCGCCATGCTCATGCCGAAAGACAGAGATGGCCGGAACAAGTCCCCTGTGGATACAGGACACGAAACCGAGATGTTCGGGCCGGACCAGATTCGGACCGAACCACACCGAACCTCATCGAAACCTCGTCGAACCCATCGAACGGTTCGACCCATCGAACGGCGTCCGTAACGTTTATTGTTCGATCGCCCTGAATCCCGCTTCGCCCATTGACGCCCACACAGCCCCCACATACCTTCCGGTGTCGAAGCGCTTCGACGTCGCTCATCGAATCGATTCGATGAGCGACGTGCGACGCCTCGCATACCCCCATCTGAACTTCCCTCCCTGGAGGAACGGGATGTTGACGACACGACGGCGTGTGGTGGCTGCGGCAGTGATCCTTTCCGGGTCGTTGCTCCTGACCTCCTGCGGCAGCAGCTCGGACAGCGGTTCGTCCGATGGCAAGACCCTGAAGCTCTGGCATTACGAGGGCCCGGACAGCGCGATGGGCGTTGCCTGGAACGCCGCCATCAAGGAGTTCAAGAAGACCCACCCGGGGGTCACGGTGAAGTTCGAGGAGAAGGGCTTCGAACAGATCCAGAAGACGGCGCCGATGGTGCTCAACAGCTCCGACGCGCCCGACCTGATGGAGTACAACAAGGGCAACGCCACCGCGGGTCTGCTCTCCAAGCAGGGACTGCTCACCGACCTGACGGCGGAGGCCACCAAGCGCGGCTGGGACACCGAGCTCAGCAACGGTGTGAAGACCACCAGCCAGTACGACGCCAACGGCGTGATGGGGTCCGGCAAGTGGTACGGCGTACCCAACTACGCCGAGTACACGATGGCCTTCTACAACACGGACCTGTTCAAGAAGTACAACATCGCCGAGCCGAAGACGTTCGACGAACTGACCGCGGCCATGGACAAGTTCGTCGCCAAGGGTGTCACCCCGCTCGCCAACGCCGGCGCCGAGTACATGGCGCAGCAGTACCTGTACCAGCTCGCCCTCACCAAGGCCGACCGTACGTGGGTCGACAAGTACGAGCTGTACAAGGGCAAGAACAACTTCCACGACGCCGCCTGGAGCTACGCCGCCAAGACCTTCGCCGACTGGGTGAAGAAGGGCTACATCAGCAAGACCTCCAGCAGCACCAAGGCCGAGGACGCGGGCGTGTCCTGGCTGCAGGGCAAGTCGCCGATCCTGTTCTCCGGCAGCTGGTGGTTCGGCCGCTTCCAGACCGACGCCAAGTTCAAGTGGGACTCCTCCCTGTTCCCGGGCACGAACCTGACGCTGGGCTCCGGCGGCAACCTGTGGGTCGTCCCCAAGGGCGCCAAGAACAAGCAGCTCGCCTACGACTTCATCGACATCACCATGTCGAAGAAGATCCAGAACCTGCTCGGCAACAAGGGTGGTGTGCCGGTCGCGGCGGACCCCGCCGCGATCACCGACCCGCAGTCCCAGGCGCTGATCTCGAACTTCAACGACCTGTCCAAGAAGGACGGTCTGGCCTTCTACCCGGACTGGCCGGTCGCCGGCTTCTACGACGTCCTGGTGTCCGAGACGCAGAAGCTGATCACCGGCAGTGAGAAGCCGGAGGCGTACCTCAGCAACCTGCAGAAGGCGTACGACAAGGGCGTACCGCAGAAATGACGCACGCCGCCGAACACGGCGGACAGGTCTCCGGCGGGCGCAAGCCCGCCGGGGCCGGCCCCCGCCGCCCCCGTTCTCCCTACCCGTTGTACCTGCTGCCCGGCGTGATCGCCTTCACGGTCGTGATCGTCGTCCCGTTCCTGATGAACACCTATGTCGGTTTCACCGACTGGCAGGGTGTGGGCACCCCGAAGTGGACCGGGCTCGCCAACTACCGCGAGCTGATGAGCGACAGCGACTTCTGGGCGTCGTTCCGGCACAGCATGTTCATGGTCGTCGCGATGGCCGGTATCCCGACGGTGGTCGGACTCGTCCTCGCCGCCGCCCTGTTCGACTACATCGGCAAGCACTTCGGCAGCAAGATCACCGCGGTGCTGCGGGCCTGCTTCTACCTTCCGCAGGTCCTCCCGATCGCCGTCGCGGGCATCGTCTGGAGCTGGATCCTCGCCCCGGACAACGGTTCCCTCAACGCCCTCCTCAAGGCCGTCGGCCTCGGCTCCTGGCAGCAGGACTGGCTGGGCGACCCCGACATCGCGCTCTACAGCGTCATGGCCGTGATGGTCTGGGTGCAGCTCGGCTTCCCGCTGGTCATCTTCATGGCCGGTCTGCAGCGCGTCGACCCCGCACTGCACGAGGCCGCCGAGCTGGACGGCGCCGGCTGGTGGGGCCGCTTCTGGCACGTCACGCTGCCGCAGATCCGCTCCGAGATCTACGTCGTCCTGACCTGGTGCACCATCGCCGCCCTCAAGGTGTTCGGCGCGGTCTACGTCCTCACCAAGGGCGGACCCGGAGGGGCGACCAACGTGCCGTCGTACTTCTCCTTCGCCACCTTCTTCGAAAAGACCCAGGTCGGCTACGGCGCGGCGATCTCCACCGTGCTGACCGTGATCATCCTCGCCCTGGCCGTGCTCGGGCTGAAACTTCAGACCCGCGCCGAGGACGCGGAGCAGGGGGTGCGCAAATGATGGCGAAACTGCGCCGGACGCCGGTGCTGCTGGCCCTGTGCATCGGGGCCGTGTTCATGATCCTTCCGTTCCTGATCGTCGCGCTCAACGCGATCAAGTCACCGGCGGAGTACTCCGCGAACGGTCCGCTCAGCCTGCCCAAGGGCCTCTACCTCGACGGTCTCAAGGACTTCTGGCAGCGCGTCGACTACGGGCAGAAGCTGTTCAACTCGGTGCTGATCAGCGGCAGCGTGGCGATCCTCGCGGTCGGTCTGTCGGTCCTGAACGCGTACGCCATCGGCGTCGGCCGCATCAAGGGCCGCACCTGGTTCCTCGCCTTCTTCGTGCTGGCCAACATGCTGCCGCAGGAAGCGCTCGTCTACCCGGTGTACTACCTGTGCAAGGAAGCCGGGATCTACGACACCCGGCTCAGCGTCATCATCGTGTTCACGGTGATCCAGGCGGCGTTCGGCACGTATCTGCTCTCCTCCGTGCTCGGTCAGTTCCCGCCCGCCATCATCGAGGCGGCCCGGATCGACGGCGCGAACTCCTGGCAGATCCTGTGGCGGGTCATCGTCCCGGTCAGCCGGCCCACGCTCGGCGTGCTGATGGTCTTCTTCTTCATCTGGACGTGGAACGAGTTCCTGCTCCCGCTGGTCATGCTGATCTCCAACGACAACCAGACGGTGTCGGTGGCCCTCGGTGTCCTCCAGGGCCAGCGTCTGATGGACGCCACGATGACCAACGCGGCCGCACTGCTCGGTGTCCTCCCGGCGATCGTCTTCTTCCTCGTCTTCCAACGGACCCTCACCCGCGGCATCGCCGTAGGTGCAGTGAAGTAAGGACCCCCCACGTGAAGTTCACCGACGGCTACTGGCTGCTGCGCGAGGGCGTCACCGCGGCCCACCCGGTCCAGGTCCTCGACGTCACGGCCACGGACGGCGCGCTGGAGATCCTCGCGCCGACCCAGCCCATCCGCCACCGCGGCGATCTGCTGAAGGGACCGGTCGTGACCCTCCGCGCGCACGCACCGCTGCCCGACGTCATCGGCCTCACCTTCACCCACTTCGACGGCGAGCAGCCCCGCGGCCCGCATTTCGAGGTGCGGAAGGAGGAGTTCAGCACGCAGACGTCCTACGACGACGAGTCCGCGACGCTCACCTCCGGGGCGCTGTCGGTACGGCTCGCACGCACCGGGAACTGGCAGGTCGACTTCCTCGCGGGCGGCCGCACGCTCACCTCCAGCGGCCCCAAGAGCATGGGCATCATGCGGGACGCCTCCGGCGCGCACTTCCTGCGCGAGCAGCTCAACCTGGGCGTCGGCAGCTCCGTGTACGGCCTCGGCGAACGGTTCGGCCCCCTGGTCAAGAACGGCCAGGTCGTGGACATCTGGAACGCCGACGGCGGCACCGCCACCGAACAGGCCTACAAAAACGTTCCGTTCTACCTCACCGACGCGGGCTACGGCGTCTTCGTCGACCACCCCGGCAAGGTGTCCTTCGAGGTCGGCTCGGAGACCGTCTCCCGGGTGCAGTTCAGCGCGGAGACGCAGCAGCTGACGTACTACGTCATCTACGGGCCCACGCCCAAGGAGATCCTGCGCAAGTACACCGCCCTGACCGGGCGTCCGGCGCTGCCGCCGGACTGGTCCTTCGGGCTGTGGCTGACGACGTCGTTCACCACGTCCTACGACGAGGAGACGGTGACCTCGTTCATCGAGGGCATGCGGGAGCGCGAACTGCCGCTGTCCGTGTTCCACTTCGACTGCTTCTGGATGCGCGAGTACAACTGGTGCGACTTCGAGTGGGATCCGCGGGTCTTCCCCGACCCGGCCGGCATGCTCGCCCGGCTCAAGGAACGGGGCCTGCACGTCTGCGTGTGGATCAACCCGTACATCGCGCAGCGCTCGCCGCTGTTCGCGGAGGGCAAGGCGCTCGGCCATCTGCTGAAGCGGCCCGACGGCAGTGTGTGGCAGTGGGACCTGTGGCAGCCCGGCATGGCGCTGGTCGACTTCACCAGCCCGGCCGCGCGTGAGTGGTACGCGGGCAAGCTGAAGGCGCTGCTGGACATGGGCGTCGACTGCTTCAAGACCGACTTCGGCGAGCGCGTCCCCGTCGACGTCGCCTGGCACGACGGCTCCGACCCGGAGCGCATGCACAACTACTACGCCCAGATCTACAACCAGACCGTCTTCGACCTGCTGCGCGAACACCGCGGCGAGGGCGAGGCCGTGGTGTTCGCCCGGTCCGCGACGGCCGGCGGGCAGCAGTTCCCGGTGCACTGGGGCGGCGACTGCGAGGCGACGTACGAGTCGATGGCCGAGTCGCTGCGCGGCGGCCTGTCCCTCGGTCTGTCCGGGTTCGGTTACTGGAGCCACGACATCGGCGGCTTCGAAGGCACGCCGACCGCCGCGGTGTTCAAGCGGTGGATCGCGTTCGGCTTGCTGTCCTCGCACAGCCGGCTGCACGGCAGCGCCTCCTACCGGGTGCCGTGGCTGTTCGACGAGGAGGCCGTGGACGTCCTGCGGAAGTTCACCCGCCTCAAGCTAGGCCTCATGCCCTACCTCCACCAGGCCGCCCTCACCGCCCACACCGAGGGCACCCCGATGATGCGGGCCATGGTGCTGGAGTTCCCCGACGACCCCGGGTGCGCGCACCTGGAACGGCAGTACATGCTCGGCTCCGACCTGCTGGTCGCGCCGGTGTTCAACGACGAGGGCGACGTGCGCTACTACGTGCCCGAGGGCACCTGGACGCACTACCTCAGCGGCGAGACGGTCACCGGGCCGCGCTGGGTACACGAGACGCACGGCTACCTCAGCGTCCCGCTGCTGGTCAGGCCGGGCGCGGTGATCCCGGTCGGCGCGGTGGAGGACCGGCCCGACTACGACTTCGCCGACGGTGTCACGCTGCGGGCGTTCGGTCTCGAGCGCGGGGCGCAGGTGACGGTGCCGGTCGGCGACGTCGTCTTCACCGTCGTCCGCGAGGGTGACACGCTGCGGGCGTCGTGCAGCGACCCGTCGAAGCCGTGGGCGCTCGCCGCCGGCGAGCGGACCGCGCGGGCGGCCGCCGGGACCGGGTTCCTGACGGTGGAGCTGGACTGATGGTCAAGATCACCGACGTGGCCCGGCACGCGGGTGTCTCCCCCAGCACCGTCTCCTACGCACTGAGCGGCAAACGGCCGATCTCGGAGGAGACCAGGCGCCGGATCGAGAACTCCATCCGCGAGCTGGGCTACCGGCCGCACGCCGGGGCCCGCGCCCTGGCGAGCAGCCGGTCCAACGTCCTGGCCCTGGTCGTCCCTTTACGAACGGGTATCCACGTCCCGGTGGTCATGCAGTTCGCGGTGTCCGTGGTCACCACGGCCCGCAGGTACGACCACGACGTCCTCCTCCTCACCCAGGAGGAGGGCGAGGACGGACTGCGCCGGGTCGCCGACACGGCCCTGGTGGACGCCCTGATCGTGATGGACGTCCAGCTCCGTGACCCGCGGGTGCCGCTGCTGCGCTCGCTGGAGCGGCCGTCGGTGATGATCGGCTTCCCGGGCGACGCCGAGGGCGTGACCTGCATCGACCTCGACTTCAAGGCGGCCGGCGAGCTGTGCGTGGAGCGGCTCGCCGGACTCGGGCACCGGGTCGTCGCGCTGGTCGGCTCGCCGCCGGAGGTGTACGTGCGGGAGACCGCGTTCGCCCAGCGGGTGGTCCAGGGCTTCACGGCCGCCGCCGCCCGCAACGGGATGTCCTCCTCGGTGCACCCCTGCGAGGCGGGTCCGGCCGCGGCCCGCCGGGTCGCGGAGCAGCTGCTCCGGGAGAAACCGGCGCTGACGGGCGTCGTGGTCCACAACGAGGCGATCCTCAAACCGCTGACCGAGGCGTTCGTGGAACTCGGTCTGCGGATACCCGAGGACCTGTCGGTGACGGCGATCTGCCCGGACGACCTCGCCGCGTCCCTGCGCGTCCCGGTGTCCTCCGTCGCGCTGCCCACCGCCGAGGTCGGCGAGCGGGCGGTGGAGCTGCTGATGCAGAAACTGAACGGCAGGACCGTACCGGACGCGACGCTGCTCACCCCGAAGCTCACGGAACGAGCAAGCACGGCACCACGCAACGTGCCGTGAGAACACCTCCCTGAGACGGGAGCGGCCGACGGGGACGTATACCTGGTCCTGGGCAAGGATGTACGCCCGTCGACGTTCACGCTGCGCTGAGATCCCACGACCGTGTGAGACCGCCGGGTATCCGGGACACCACGTCCGGCCCCGCCGGTACGGTGGGCGCAGGGAGCACACCGTGAAGGAGCCTCGCATGACCACCCAGCCTGATCATGGGGAGAGTCTGATTCCTCGGCCGGAGCGAACGCCGGAGTCCGTCCGTGTCGCCCTCGCCCGCGTCGCCCCGCACCGACTCGGTGACATGGAACGGCACAAGGAGCAGGCCATAACCGCCGCCATCGCGGACGGCCGGATCGGTCACCTGCAGCACTGGCTCACCCACTGGCAGGCCCAGGTCGAGATCGAGCGACGTCCTGACCTGTCCGCCCGCTACCGTGCCGCCCTCACGGCGGTACACAGCACGGACAGCAAGGACGACCCCGCCTTCCGATCCGGCATGAGCGACCTGGCAGCCGTCGAGGCGGAGGCCCAGCAGGCGGTGACCGCGTGACCTGGGCATGGGAGTACGACGACCCGGACGAAGAGCACGTTGCCGGTGGCGCGCCTCCCGCCTTTCTGGCAGAGGTGGAGAAGAAGGCCGATGAGATGGTCCGCGCTGCGGCAGCGTTCTACCTCGACGGCACCACATATCAGGGAGAGGGCCCGAGAGGCGGCTTCGCCCATGTGCCCGGAGGCTTCTTCAACTACCTGATCGTGCCCCGGCACGGACGGCTGTACATCATGCAGGTGACTTTCCTCTGACGTGCCCCGCTCGGTGCCGGGTACGCCGGTGAAGTCGCGGATCTGGCCCACCACCGCCTTCGCGGCGGCGCATACAGAAACCCCCGGGCGGCGAGGGTATCGCCGGCCGGGGGTCACATGGGGTGGTGGAGATGGCGGGAATCGAACCCGCGTCCAACGGTGTGGAATCAGGGCTTCTCCGTGTGCAGTCCGCTGTGCTTTTCTCGGCCCCGGAGATCACGCGGACAAGTCTCCGACGGGCTCAGTCACTGTGAGTTTCCCTCTTCACCCCGTGACCGGGATAGAGGTTGAGTCCCCTTGATGATGCCAGGATCCGGGTCGGGAACACTCCCGGGCTGACACTCCCTTAGTTAGGAGAGCCGCAACTCGCTACCTGGATCAGGCAGCGAGGGCGAGCTCGCCCTGGGAGATGGATCGCTTGGAATTGGCGATTATTTTTTCGGCCTGTGGTTTACGAGATCATGGCCGCTTCCTCGACACGCTTCCCCTGCTTCGACAGCCGCTGTCGAAACCGATCATCCCCATGTTGATTTTTCAATGTGCACCCGGGCGCCTGCGTCGCGTACGTCGCCTACGTCCGGTTTCCGTGCTCACCTTCATCGTACGGGATCAACCAGGCGGGGTGCCACTGTATTCCCCGCCCCGCCGGCCCGGCCTACGCGCGCTGCTGGCGGCGTACCGCCGACACCGCGCGCTCCGTCTCGCGGCGGTCCTGCTTCTCGCGCAGGGTCTGCCGCTTGTCGTACTCCTTCTTGCCCCTCGCCAGCGCGATCTCGACCTTGGCCCGGCCGTCCTTGAAGTACAGGGCGAGGGGCACGATCGTGTGCCCCGTCTCCTGGGACTTCGACTCCAGCTTCTCGATCTCCGCGCGGTGCAGCAGCAGCTTGCGCTTGCGGCGGGCGCTGTGGTTGGTCCAGGTGCCCTGGCTGTACTCGGGCACGTGCACGTTGTGCAGCCACGCCTCGTTGCCGTCGAGCTGCACGAAGCCGTCGACGAGGGAGGCGCGGCCCTGGCGCAGGGACTTCACCTCGGTACCGGTGAGGACCAGACCGGCCTCATAGGTGTCGAGGATGTGGTAGTCGTGCCGCGCCTTCTTGTTCTGCGCGATCAGCTTGCGCCCTTTTTCCTTAGCCATAGTGCGGACCATTTTCGCACCATGGGCGGGGCGAACGGGAACCCATTACGGTCCGGGTTCCGTGGCCGCCTGCTCGCCCAGGCCGCTCAGGACCGTCTCCGCCTTCGCCACCGCCGCCTGGTCCGACTGGTCGACCTGGTCGTCCACGAGGTCCGGGGTGATGCCGTGGCCGTCGACGGAGCGGCCGGAGGGGGTGTGGTAGTGGCCCACGGTGAGTTCGGCGACGGAGCCGTCGGGCAGTTCGCTCGGCATCTGGACGGAGCCCTTGCCGAAGGTGCGGGAGCCCACCACGATCGCGCGGCCCCGGTCCTGGAGGGCGCCGGTGAGCATCTCGGCCGCGCTCATCGTGCCGCCGTCGACGAGGGTGACGAGGGGCCGCTCGGTGTCGCCGCCCGCGCCGGCGTGCAGGGCGCGCTGCTCGCCGTCCACGTCGTACGTGGCCACGAGGCCGCCGTCGAGGAAGGCGGAGGCGGTGGTGACGGCCTCGGAGACCAGGCCGCCGGAGTTGCCGCGCAGGTCGAGGATGATCCCGGCGTCCTCCGGGGCCTGCCGTACGGCGGTGCGGACGACGCCGCCCACGCCCTTGGTGAAGGCGGCGATCCTGATGACGGTGACGCCGTCGGGCAGCTTGCGCACGGTCACGGAGTCGGTGGACAGGCTGGCCCGGCGCAGGGTCTCGGTCCACGCGCGCGTGCCGCGCCGCAGACCCAGGGTGACGGTGGTGCCGGCAGGGGCGTCCTGCGCGTCACCGCGCAGTAAGGAGACCACCTCCGTGACCGGCCGGCCGTCCACCTTCGCGCCGTCGACGCTGTACAGCCGGTCGCCCTTGCGGATACCGGCCTCGGCCGCCGGTGACCCGGAGCGCACCTTCGTCACCTCGATACGGCCGTCCCGCTCGCGCCGCGCCTCCAGGCCGACGCCGGTGTACCGGCCGTCCAGGGCCTCCTGGAACTCCTCGTAGTCGCCCTGGGAGTAGACGGCTCCCCAGCGGTCCCCGCTGCGGCTCACGGCACGCTCGGCGGCCTCCATGGGGGACGTGCCGTCGGCCATCGCCTCGGCGGCGGCCTTCTCGACGTCCTCCTGCCGGGAGGCGGCAGGGGCCGTGTCGGGCGCGGGCCCGCCGCCGGTCCGGTCCGCGTCCCGCGCGTCGGGGAAGGCCCCGGTGGCGGCCCCGGTCACCAGGACGCTCGCGAAGAGCAATGTCAGGGCGGCCCCGCGGCGGTGACGGCGGGGCCGGCAGAACAGATCGCGACAGCCTGACATGGCCGTGAGTCTAGGACAACGCCGGAGGGCCGCACGGCGGGTTCACCGTACGGCCCTCTTGGCGTGCGTCACACCTTCAGGTACTTGCGCAGGGCGAAGAAAGCGGCCAGAGCCGGCATCAGAAGGCTGGTGGCGAGGATGAGCGGCAGCTTGGTCAGGACGGCGTCCCAGCCGATGAAATTGATCAGGTTCAGCTTCTGGGACAGGGCGAGACCGTGATCGATGATGAAGTACCGCGCGATCACCAGGAATCCGCACGCCACCGTGCCGCCGATCAGCCCGGCGACGGCCGCCTCCATGATGAACGGCGCCTGGATGTAGAAGCCGGAGGCACCGACCAGGCGCATGATGCCGGTCTCACGCCGACGGCTGAACGCGGAGACACGCACCGTGTTGACGATGAGCATCAGGGCGACCACCAGCATCAGGGCCATCACGGCGCGCGCGGCCCAGTTCATGCCGTTCAGCAGGCCGAAGAGGTTGTCCAGGATGCCCTTCTGGTCCTGCACGGACTGGACCCCGTCGCGCCCGTTGAACGCGGTCGCGATCACCTGGTACTTCTGCGGGTCCTTGAGCTTGATCCGGTACGACTCCTGCATCTGGTCCGGCGTGAGGGAGCTGGCCAGCGGGGAGTCGCCGAACTGCTCCTTGTAGTGCTTGTACGCCTGGTCCTGGGACTCGAACGTCACCTTCTGGACGACCGACATCTTCTTCAGGTCGGAGAGGATCTGCTTCTGCTGGTCCTGGGTGACCGCGCCCTTGGCGCAGTTGGGGTCGGACTCGGAGTCGCTCTTGTTGCAGAGGAAGATCGAGACGTTGACCTTGTCGTACCAGTAGCCCTTCATGGTGCTGACCTGGTCGCTCATGAGGAGCGAGCCGCCGAAGAGCGCCAGGGACAGGGCGACGGAGACGACGACGGCGAACGTCATCGTCAGGTTGCGACGGAGACCGACACCGATCTCGGACAGAACGAACTGGGCGCGCATGGCGTCTGGTTAAGCCTTTCCGGGACCGTCAGTGCTGGTAGCCGTAGACGCCGCGCGCCTGGTCGCGGACGAGGCGGCCCTGCTCCAGCTCGATGACGCGCTTGCGCATCTGGTCCACGATGTTCTGGTCGTGCGTCGCCATCACCACGGTCGTACCGGTCCTGTTGATCCGGTCGAGCAGCTTCATGATGCCGACGGAGGTCTGCGGGTCGAGGTTGCCGGTGGGCTCGTCGGCGATCAGCAGCTTGGGCCGGTTCACGAAGGCGCGCGCGATGGCGACACGCTGCTGCTCACCACCGGACAGCTCACCGGGTCTGCGCTCCTCCTTGCCGCCGAGCCCGACGAGGTCGAGCACCTGCGGCACGGACTTGCGGATCTCGCCCTTCGACTTGCCGATGACCTCCTGCGCGAACGCGACGTTCTCCGCGACCGTCTTGTTCGGCAGGAGCCGGAAGTCCTGGAACACCGTCCCCAACTGGCGGCGCATCTGCGGCACCTTCCAGTTGGAGAGACGCGCGAGGTCCTTGCCCAGAACGTGCACCTGGCCATGGCTGCACCGCTCCTCACGGAGCACCAGCCGCAGGAAAGTGGACTTCCCGGAGCCGGAGGACCCCACGAGGAACACGAACTCGCCCTTCTCCACCTCCAGGGAGACATCCCTGAGTGCGGGGCGGGTCTGTTTGGGGTAGACCTTGGAGACATTGTCGAATCGGATCACGGATGCACCACGGGTCGCCGGGGGTAGATGAGCGTGACCATACGGCAACCTGGTGCGGCCGTGCAGGCGCCGGTACGGGTTGCGAGCGGCTTGTGTGTTTTTGTACCGGCGATGGGTGTCCCACGGAACGGCTGCGGAGCGGCCGATCGGGCGGCTGCGGCGGTCGGCGCCCCGGGGGCCGCGGAATCTGGGACAGTGGAAAGGGAACATTCCCGGTTGCGGGAACGTTGGTTTCAGTGATGGCCGGTGCAAGGAGGGCGAGCGCATGACGTACGACCGGTTGGTGTGCGCGAACTGCGCGGCGCCCGTGAACGAGGGCCGGTGCCCTGTGTGCCGCGCCAACCGCGAGCGGTTGCAGCAGGAGAACTTCCTCGCGGGACTGAACCCGATGGCGCTGATCGCGCTGCTGGCGGTACTGATCGCCGCGGTGGCGCTGTTGGCGCACCAGACGGCGTAGGACCGGCGCAGGACCGGTGCGGAACCGGCCTGGTACGCGGCAGGAGCCGCGCGGCGCCGGGTGATGCCGGGTGCGGCGGATGTGAGTCGTGAGGTGCGGGAGGCCCGGAGCGTGTCGCTCCGGGCCTCCCGCCGTTCTGTCGTTCTCCGCGGTCCTCCGCGCCGCACGGGCCCGCGGGTCCGTGCGGCCGGCTCGCGACCGGGTCAGGCCGCGGCACTGCCGTTACGGCCGCTCATCAGGCGCGGGAGCACCCGGAAGCCGATACCGCCGGCGATCATCGTCGCGGCGCCGATCAGCAGGAACGCGGTCTGACCGGCACCGGTCTCGGCGAGCTTGTCACCGCCGCCCTGGGTCGCGGTGTCCGTGCCGGTGTCGGTGAGGGCAGAGGTACCCGCTTCCTGGGCGGAGTCGCCGGAGCCGCCGTCGGGGTTGGCGTTGTTGCCGCCACCGCTGCCGTTGCCGGGAGTGGTCGGCCCGGTGCTGTCCGTGGGCGCGTCGGTGGGCTCGGTCGGCTCCTCCGTGGGCTCCGTGGGCTCATCGGTGGGCTGGGTGGGCTGCTCGGTGGGCTGGGTGGGCGCCTCGGTGGGCTGCGTCGGCACCTCCGTCGGCTGCTCGGTGGGCGCCGCCGACGTCTCCGGGGCGGTGGGAATCTCCGTCGCGTCGGTGGGGTCGTCGAGCACGGTGGCCGTGCCGGTGCCGCTCTCCGTCGTCCCGCTCGCGTCGAGGGCGGAGGCCGCGCCGGCGGCGGTCAGCGAGGCGCCTGCGGCGATCACGACGCCGGCGGCCACACGGGCGACCCGGATCCGCGTCTTCTTGGTCATCTGGTTGCTACCCCCAGTAGCTCATCGTCAATGAGGCGGCGCCCGGGGCCGTGATCGACGGGGACGGCAACTGCGCTTGCAAAGTACCCCGGTTCACATGCGCCCCAGAGATACGCATGCCATCCTTCACCTTTCCCACTTTTCATGGCACCGTCAAGGCCATTGCGAACGGGATGCCCCACTTCAGGTTCGTTTGCAGGGAGTTGAGTTCTGTAAATGTGATGCAGGACTCACACGAATGACAACTGCCGCCCACTGGAGAACAGTTGGGCGGCAGTTGTCATGTCGACAAAGCTATGGTCCGGTGAGGTGCCGGACAGGGCTGCTGTGGAGGCTACTTCTCCTGCTGCTTGCGCCAGCGAATTCCGGCCTCGAGGAAACCGTCGATCTCACCGTTGAACACGGCCTCGGGGTTACCGACCTCGTAGTCCGTGCGCAGGTCCTTGACCATCTGGTACGGGTGCAGGACGTACGAACGCATCTGGTTGCCCCAGGAGTTGCCGCCGTCACCCTTGAGCGCGTCCATCTTGGCCTGCTCCTCCTGGCGGCGCCGCTCGAGCAGCTTGGCCTGGAGGACGTTCATCGCGGTCGCCTTGTTCTGGATCTGCGAGCGCTCGTTCTGGCAGGAGACCACGATGCCGGTGGGCAGGTGGGTGATGCGGACGGCGGAGTCGGTCGTGTTGACTCCCTGGCCGCCGGGACCGGAGGAGCGGTAGACGTCGATACGCAGCTCGGACTCGTCGATCTCCACGTGGTCCGACTGCTCGACCACGGGCAGCACCTCGACACCCGCGAAGGACGTCTGACGGCGGCCCTGGTTGTCGTAGGGCGAGATCCGGACCAGGCGGTGGGTGCCCTGCTCGACGGAGAGCGTGCCGTAGGCGTACGGGACCTGCACGGCGAAGGTGGTCGACTTGATGCCGGCCTCCTCGGCGTACGACGTCTCGTAGATCTCCGTCTTGTAGCCGCGCTGCTCGGCCCAGCGCAGGTACATGCGCTGGAGCTTCTCCGCGAAGTCGGCGGCGTCGACGCCGCCCGCCTCGGCGCGGATGTTGACGAGCGCCTCACGGGAGTCGTACTCCCCGCTGAGCAGCGTCCGGACCTCCATCTCGTCCAGCGCCTTGCGCACCGCGACGAGCTCCGCGTCGGCCTCCGTGCGGGTGTCCAGGTCGTCCTCGGCCTCGGCGAGCTCGAAGAGCACGCCCAGGTCGTCGATCCGGCCGCGCAGGGTCTCCGCCTTCCTGACCTCCGCCTGGAGGTGGGAGAGCTTGCTGGTGATCTTCTGCGCCTCGTCAGGGTTGTCCCACAGGGACGGCGCGGCCGCCTGCTCCTCGAGCACGGCGATGTCTGCCCTCATCTTCTCGAGGTCCAGAACGGCCTCGATCGACTCCATGGTCGAGGAGAGGGACTTCAGCTCTTCGGATACATCGACGACTGCCACGCTCTTAAGCCTAACGGCTGCGCCGTGAAGCGAGGGCGTCCCGTCCCGGGACGCCGGGTCCGGGGGCTCCGCCCCCTCCCACCCCGGGGCTCCGCCCCGGTCCCGGGGGCTGCGCCCCCTCCGAGCGAAGGCCGGGGCTCCGCCCCCGCCCCCGGGCTCCGCCCCGGCCGTAGCGACCCCGGGGGCTCCGCCCCCGGCTTTCCCACCCACCCACCCGACTCGGTGGGCTGGAGGGGTGCCCTCTCAGGGGTGCCCCTTCGCTTCCACCGAGTCGGGTGGCAGGTGGGCACAGGTCGAGTGTCCGGGAAGCGGAGCCACTGGGGCGGGGGGCAAGGGGGCCGCACCCCTGGGGCGGGGTACGAGGGGTGGTGTCCGTTCAGCTCGGCCGCGGGGTCGGGGGGCGCCCCCTTCGTCTCAGTCCGACGTCACGGAGTGGACGGTGCCGAGTGGTTCGTGTCCTGCGGAGCATCGTCGTCGCCGCCGGACGTGGCCAGCCACGCGCCCACGCCTATCGCCGCGGCGAGGGCCACCCCCACCGCCCCCAGGACGAGCCGTCGCCGCCGCGCGGCAGCGCGATGGCGGGCCGCCGAACCCGGCCGCGGGGCGCCGGAGGTGCGCGGTGCCCGTGCCGTCCCCCGGGCGCCCCCCGCAAGTTCGTCCGGCGCGGGCACCCGCATCGACGTGTGCGTGTCCCGGTTGGAGTCCGGCCTGGCGCCCGGCACCAGCGGTACCGCGCCCCGCCGTGCCCCCGCAGGCGGCGCCGGGGCCGCGGGCCGGGCGTCGGTCTGCGCCTCCGGCTCCTCCTCGGGGTCGGCGTCGGGCTCGTCGACGTCCAGCGGAGGCATCCCCGCCAGCATGGGCAGCAGTTCCCGCAGGCGCTCGCCCAGCTCGGAGGCCCGCAGCCGGGAGGCCGGGGCCTTGGCGAGGCACTGCACCATCAGCTGCCACAGCTCGTCCGGGATGCCGGGCAGCGGGACCACGCGCTCCGTGACATGGCGGCGCAGCACGGCGCCCGGGTGTCCTCCGCCGAACGGGGTGAAGCCCGCGAGCAGCTCGTACAGCACCGTGGCCAGGGCGTAGATGTCGACGGAGGCCCGCGGCGGGAGTCCCTCGACGATCTCCGGGGCCAGATAGTCAGGTGTTCCGATGATCTTCGTGGCCTTGCTGCGCTTCGGGGCGTCGATGAGTTTCGCCACACCGAAGTCGGTGAGCAGGGCACGGTGGGAGCCGCCGGGGCCGAGCGGGCCCTGCATGTCGAGGAGGACGTTCTCGGGCTTCACGTCGCGGTGCACGACCCCGGCGGCGTGCGCGGCGGCGAGACCGTCCGCGACGTCGGCGACGATCGCCACCGCGGCCTCGGGGGCGAGGCGCCGTTCGCGCTCCAGGCGGGTGCGCAGGTCGGTGCCCCGGACGAGGTCCATGACGAGCGCGAGGTCGTTGCCGTCGACGACGAGGTCGCGTACCGACACGACGTGGGGGTGTTCCAGGCCCAGCAGGGCCGTGCGCTCCTGGACGAAGCGTCCGACGAGCTCCTGGTCGGACGAGAGGTCCTCACGCAGCAGCTTGATCGCGACAGGCCCGTCGGGCCCCTCACCCAGCCACACCGTGCCGGCGCTGCCCCGCCCCAGGATCTGGTGCGCGGTGTACCGGCTGCCGATCTTCCGTCCCAAGACTGCTCCTACAGACGCGTGTTGCCGACAAAACTACGCGTCCGACGAACCGGCCTTCACCACAGAGGCGGAAATCACCCGCCAGGTATCGACAAATCCCCAGACCCGCCGCGAGTCGCGCGCACCTGAGCACCGGAACGGGACGGCCGGGAACGGAACGAGGGGGACGTGACCGCCGGAGGTGGCTAGTTCCCGCCTGTCTTCGAACCGATCTCCTTGATCCAGTGGCCCGTGGACCGGACCCAGTCGCTCAGCTGGGCCCAGTAGCCCTTGCCGGTGCCGATCCAGTGCTGCAACGGGGTCAGCTCCCAGATCAGCCAGCTCGCGACGAACAGGATGAGGATCGTGACCAGGCAGCCCTTCAGGCAGCCCAGACCGGGAATCTTCATCGGGTTCGCGCTGCGCTGCCTCGGCGGCCGGGGCTCGCGGGCGGGCCGCCGGGTCTCGGGCTGCGCCGGCGGAGCGTACCGCTGCGGGGACCTCGGCTGCTGCGGCGGGGCGTGATGCTGCGGCTGGGACGGTGCCTGCTGCGCCGGATAGCCGTAGCCCTGGCCCTGCTGGTAACCCTGCCCCTGCTGGTGGCCCTGGCCCTGCTGGTGGCGCTGCTGCTGCCGTTGCGGCGGACGCTGCACCTGGCGCCCCTGGGCCTGCGGCGGCGCCTGGCGCGGCTGCTGGTCGGGGCGGGCCACCTGGCGCTGCGGACGGCGGCGCAGCGGGTCCTCGCCGGGGTCGAGGTACTGGATCTGGGTCTGCTCGTTGCGGTCGCGGGCGGCACGCAACTGGGTCTGCCAGGGATGCGGCTGCTCGGGCTGCTGCCCGTCCCCGCCCGGCGGGCCGGGCGGCACGGGCGGCATGACCGTGGTGGGGTCGGCGGCGCCGGTGTGCGGCAGGACGGTCGTCGGGTCGGCGGCGCCCGGCGGGGGGCCGGTCTGCGGCAGCACGCTGGTCGCGGCGTTCGGGTCGTACGCCCCCGCGTTCCCGCCCGCGTGGCCCAGTACCTGGGTGTGCGGGTCGAAGGCGCCGGGCGCGCCCGGTACGGCGGCGGGGGCCGGGTCGGGGGCCAGCAGGGCGGCGACGCCGTCCGCGGCGGCGATCTGCATGCTGTTGGCGTGCACCCCGATGCCCTCGGCGACGACACGCAGGCCACGGGCGAGGTTCTCGGCGCTGGGCCGCTCGGCGGGGTTCTTGCGCAGGCAGCGCTCTATGACCGTCCACAGCGGCTCGGGGACCGTGGAGGGGCGGCGCGGCTCGGCGCTCAGGTGCTGGTGCAGCACCTCCAGAGCGGTGCTCCCGGCGAACGGGGGGCGGCCGGTGACCAGCTCGTACAGCAGGATCCCGGCGCCGTAGATGTCGACGGCGGAGGTCTGCGGGCGGCCCTCGGCGGACTCCGGCGCCACGTAGGCGGGCGTGCCGACGAACTCCTGGGTGCGGGTGAGACCGGGCGAGTCGGCGAGCCGGGCGATGCCGAAGTCGGTCAGCATCGGGTGCATCTCGCCGCCGTTCTGCCTCAGCAGCACATTGGCCGGTTTCAGATCCCGGTGGACGACCCCGTCGGTGTGGCTGGCGGCGAGCGCGTCGGCGACCTGCGCGGTGATCAGTGCGGCGCCCACCGGGGAGAACGGGCCGTTCTCACGCAGATAGCGGTGCAGGTCGGGGCCGTCGACGAGGTCCATGACCAGCGCCAGCAGATCGCCCTCCACCACCAGGTCGCGCACCCGGACGATGTTCGGGTGGGTGAGGCGGAGCAGCACGGAACGCTCGCGCAGGAACCGCATCACGATGTCCGGGTCGCTCGCGAGCTCCTCCTTGAGGACCTTGATCGCGACCATCTCACCGGGCTGGCCGGGCACGGCGGCCTCGGCACCCGCCGTCTCCCTCTGGCGTGCACGCCAGACGGTCCCGGTGGCGCCGCGTCCGAGCGGCTCCTCGAGGAAGTACTTGCTGCCTACCGGCCGCACGTCATGCGCTCCCTGCTGCTGGTTCACGTTCCGACCCACTGTAGTGCCGGAGGCCCCGGAGACGGCCTGTCGTCCGACTGTGCGTCCCGTGCGGCACCGGCGGGGCGGTGCGGGCGGGGACTCCGGTCCGGTGCCGGCGGGCCGTTCCGGTTCCGGTCCGTTCTCCACTGTCCTGAACGCACGGCACGGCGGACATGTTCGAAGGAAAGACGCTCGCCCCGGTCCCTCGGTTGCCGCACCCGGACGTGGCCGATCTCAAGCGGTCGTCCGCGTGCCGGTTCCGCGGCACTTTTGCGGGCAGAGCCGACCATTCAAGATCACTTGGTGCCGGGTGGCGGGCGGGCTGTCAGTGGCGGGTGGGAGGATGCGGGTGTACTGCTGGCCGACGTGCCCGCGTGCGGTGCCGGGGGTGGTCCGCGGTGCGGTGGGGAACCGCACGCGTCCTCGTCCCGGAGCCCGTGGGCGCCCGTGCGGAAGGGATCTCTGCGCCGATGCAGATCCGGCTGACCGTCGTAGACCCGCTGGGCCCCGCCCCGCAGCAGCGGGGGCGCGCCGCGCGCCGCGACGTGCTGGTCACGGCGCCGTCCGGGACCGCGCTGGCCGATGTGGCGTCGGCGCTGGCGGCGGCGGTCGCGGGCGACTGGGGCGGAGCGCACGAGCGCGGCCGGGAGAGCGGCGGCGCGGTCGTGCTGTACGCGGGCGCGGAGCGGCTGGACGGCAGGCGCCGCACGCTCGGCGAGCCCCCGCTGACCGACGGGGCGGTGCTGTTCCTCGGAGCACCCGGCGAACCGGAGGCGCATCCCGAGACGGACGACGCGCCGGCGCAGCTGCATGTCGTGGCCGGCCCGGACGCGGGCGGGGTGCATCTGCTGCACGG
Organism: Streptomyces sp. NPDC047000; assembly: GCF_040644295.1. Classification (NCBI taxonomy): domain Bacteria; kingdom Bacillati; phylum Actinomycetota; class Actinomycetes; order Kitasatosporales; family Streptomycetaceae; genus Streptomyces; species Streptomyces sp. NPDC047000. The sequence goes on along the minus strand of NZ_JBEYWE010000019.1, from coordinate 49,175 downwards.
CGGCCGGATCCGCGTCGGCCGCTCCGCCGACGCGGAGGTGCCCCTGGACGACCCGGACGTCTCCCGCCTGCACTGCGCGATCACCGTCGAAGCGGACGGCCGGGTCTCGGTCGCCGACCTGGACTCCACCAACGGCACTCTGCTGGGCGGCGTCCGCGTGGGCCCCCAGGAGGTCCGCTTCCCGCCGGGCGCGCTGCTCCGTCTGGGGGAGTCGGCCCTGCGCCTCGCCCCGGCCGGCGGCCCCGGCGCCCGCGCGGCGACGGCCCCGGACGGCGAGGGCCACGTCCGTCTGACGACCGGGCCGGGAGCCGGGACGGGAGCCGGGACGGTGACGCCTGCGGCGGGCCCAGCGGCAACGGCGGCGGCAACGGCGGCGGCACCGGCAGGCTCTGCGGCTGCCACGGCGTCCGGACAGGGCGGCACCGGCCCCGTCCCCGGCGCCCACGCGCGCGTGCCGCACCAGTCGGCCGCACCGGCCGCTCCGGTGGACCCCGCCGCGGCCGCTCCGGCGGACGGCATCCACCAGGGCTACGGCCAGGCGGGCCGGGGCGCCCCGGGTCACGGCCCCGGGGAACCTCCCGTGGTCCCGGGGCGGGGTCACTTCCCGCGTGCCGGGAGCGGGGACGGCCGGGGAAGTGCGGGCGCGGCGGACGGCGAGCGGCGCGGCGGGGCCACGAGGGCGGCCGGCCTGCCCGGGCCCCGGACGGGCGGCGGGCGCGGTACGGGCGTCCCCGGGGCGGAAGCCATCGGCGGCGGCCGGGACACCCCTGCGCAGGGCCGGTGGACCACGGCGGAAGAGCCGGGACCGTTCGGGCGCGGCGCGGCCCCCGAGGACGACCCGCGCGCGCGGACCCGGGGCACGGCCGGTGACGACCAGGGCACGGGCAGCCGCCCCGGGGGACGGGCCGGCGAGGCGTACGCCCCGGGTGTCCTGGGGGAGGACGAGGGCACCCGCGCGCAACGCCGACGGGCTGCGGGCGGGGATGCCGGGGAGGCGGTCCGGACACCCGGCCGGGAGACCGCACAGGGCAGCGCGGGTCCGGCGGGTCCGCTCCACGGCCGCACCCCCGCCACGGACCCCCGCGCGTACGACCGCACCGGCCCCGGCACACCCACCGGCACGGCACACCACCACGGCACCCCCGGCGCCGGCCCCGGCACCCACCTGTACGACGACCCCGCCTCTCCCGACGCGGACACCCGCGCGTACGACCGTCACGCCCCGGGCGCCCACACCGGCCCGGCGCACCGGCACGGCACACCCGGCACCGAGGCAGGCACCCGCCCGTTCGACGACCGGACCGGCCCCGGCGCGGACCTTCGTGCGCGTGGCCGGGGTGTCCCCGGTGCGCCCACGGCCGCGGGCAATCCGCCCGTGGCTCACGCCACCGGGCCGTCCGACGCGAGCGGGGACGGCGGTCCCGCCCCGGCCCCCGGTCCCGTCCCCCACCCCACCGCCGACGCCTCGCACACCGCTCGCAAGCGAGGCGGCCTGTCCGCCTGGGCGCGGAGGCTGGCCGGAGGCAAGGGGGCGCAGCCGCACGAGACGGGCGGCGCCGGAGCCGGTGCCGCCCCGGGTGACGCCGTACGGGCGCAGCAGCCGGAGACCTGGCCGGACCCGGCGGCGTTGCTGCTGACGGCGCTGGGCCCCGGCCCACGGCTGTGGGAGCGCGGGGCCGGGCATCCCGAGGCTCTGACGGTGCGGCTGGGCACGGCCGACCGTACGGCTCCCGACGGTGCCGGTCTGCTGCCCGCCGTACCGGTGACCGCCGCGCTGCGCGAGGCCGGTGCGCTGGGCCTGGCCGGGCCGCGTCCCCGGCTGGCCGGGCTGGCCCGCTCGGTGCTGGCCCAGCTCACCGCGCTGCACTCCCCCGAGGTACTGGAGGTGGTGCTGCTCAGCACGGACCGGGCCCGCCCGGTCGAGGAGCGCACCGACGAGTGGTCCTGGCTCGGCTGGCTGCCCCATCTGCGTCCGGCCCGCGGGCAGGACTGCCGTCTCCTGGTCGCCTACGACCGTGAACAGGCCATGGCCCGCACGGCCGAACTCCTGCGCCGGCTGGACGACCCCACGGCACGCCGTACACACGGCACGCATGACCCGCACGAACCGCGTGATGCGCACGACACGCGGGGCGGGCACGACACGCCGGGCACGCCGGTGGAGGCCTTCCCCGGCCCGTACAGCGTGGTCGTCGTGGACGGTGACCCCGGTGGCGCCGATCTGCGGGAGGCGGTGGCGCGGCTGGCGCTGGAGGGGCCCGCGGCCGGGATCCATGTGCTGTGCCTCGCGGAGACCGACCCGGCCTCGTTCGCCTCCCCGGTGACGGAGACGTACACGGCGGCCTGCGCGGTGTCGGCGCCCTTCCGCGTCTGCGGGGCCGTCGCGCTGCTCGGCGGTGACGTGGCGACCGCGCTGCGCCTGATGCGTGTGGCGCACGGCGCGCCCGTGGGGCCCGGCACCGTGGCCGCCGTGGACGCGGTGTCGTCCGCCTGGGCCGAGCGGTTCGCGCGGGCTCTCGCGCCGCTGCGCACCGATGCCGCCCAGGGCGGGCCGCACACGGGCGTGTCGGCTCCGCTGCCGCCGTCGGCCCGGCTGCTGGACGAGCTGGGCCTGGCCAGGGCCACCCCGGCCTCGCTGATGGCACGCTGGGCGGACGCGGCCGACGACACCGGCTCACCCGGCGGCCGGGCCCGCGCCGTACTCGGTGCCGGACCGCGCGGCCCGCTGGTCGCCGATCTCGTGGCCGACGGCCCGCATCTGCTGATAGAGGGGCCCCCTGGCAGCGGCCGGACGGAGCTGCTGCGGGCCGTGGTGGCCTCGCTCGCGTCGGCCGAGCGCCCCGACCGGCTCGGCATCGTCCTCGTCGACGGCCGTGACCGCCGAGACGGCCGCGACGGCACCGGCACGTCCGGCGGCCAGGGCGGCACGCACGGCCCCCACGGTCTGCACGGCCCGCACGCGGCCCCCGGGGCCCACGGGGCGGCCGGTCCCGGCGACGGTCTGGGCGTGTGCACCGAGGTGCCGCACGCCACCACCCATCTGACCGCCGACGACCCGGTGCGGATGCGGGAGTTCGCGCAGTCGCTGGCCGCCGAGCTGAAGCGGCGGGCCGAGCTGCTGGGCCGGGCCGACTTCGCCGAGTGGCACACGCACACGCGGACCCGCTCCGAACCGACGGGCCGCATCGTCCCGCAGCGCACGGCGGGCGGCCGCGCCACCGGCACGGCCGCCCCGGGGTCGGCCTCCGCGTCCGCCTACGTCTCCGCGTCCGCCAACACCTCGGCCTCCGCCTCCGTCTCCCCTGCCAACGGCGATCTGGAGAGCCCGCCGAGCACCACCCTCCGCCTGCGGCCGCCCTCCGCCGCCCGGCAGACCGAGGCCGCGCCACCGCTGCCCCGGCTCGTGGTGGTCGTGGACGACCTGGACGCGCTGGTCTCCCCGGCACTGGGGTCGCCCGGGCGGCCCGCGGCGGGCTCGGTGCTGCGGGCGCTGGACGCGGTGGCCCGGGAGGGCGAACGGCTCGGCGTGCACCTGGTCGTGGCGACGGGCCCCGGCAGCCGTGCGGCGGACACCGAACCGGCGCACCGGGCCACGCTCCGCGTCACGCTCGACACGCCACCCGCACAACGAACCGCCGACGCCGATCCCCGGAGCGGGGAGCCCGGTGACGAACCGGCCCCGGGGCGCGGCCGGCTGACGTTCCCCGACGGCCGGGTGACCGCTTTCCAGGGCGGCCGGGTCACGGGCCGCATACCCCGTACCGCCACCCTGCGTCCCACGGTGGTGGCGTTGGAGTGGCAGCGCATGGGTGACCCGCCGGCCCGCCGCCAGGTCCGCGAACTGGGCAACGGCCCGACGGACCTGGCCCTGCTGGCGAGTGCCCTGGAACGGGCGGCCCGTTCGGTCACGGCAGCCGAGGTCCCGTCCCTCCTCTGAGCCCCCGTCACCTGCCCGCACACCCGGGCACCTCCACCCACACCCGCCCGGAGGCCGACCCGGACGCCTCCACCCACTGCCCACCCACCGATACCCCCGCGCGAGGAGCCCGGAGCAGAAACGGCCTCCCCGCGGCCGACCGCGGTACGAGAACTCCCGTACCGCGGCGACAGGGCCGCCGCCCCGCACCCGCACGCCCCGCACGCCCCGTACGACCGCCCGCGCAACCCCCGCCCAACACCCCCACAAGCCCCACCCAACACCCCCGCAGCCCTCACCCGGTTGCCTGTGACGGCACGTCACGACGCGGTCACGATCACCCGTTTGCCGAGGCAGGCACTCTTGCCGCCCTCACACGGACGGGCGTAGACCAGATCGCACGGGACAGCGCTCGACGTTCAACGAGGAACGAAGAACGGGGCAGTGATGCGCAGCACGAGCACCAGAACGAGCACGAGCAGCAGCACGATCCGGACCGCCAGGACCACCCGGACCGCCAGGACCGCGGCAGCCGTCACCGTGGGGGCCCTGGCGCTCTCGCTCACCGCGTGCGGCGGCGGCGACGGCAAGAAGAGCGACGGCGGCAAGAGCACCGCCGGGGCCACGACGGCGGGCAGCACCGTCACCCTTCCCCAGTTGAAGGGGGCGAGCCTCGAGGTGGCCGCCGTCTGGACCGGTCAGGAGCAGAAGAACTTCAAGCAGGTCCTCGCGGAGTTCGAGAAGCGCACGGGCGCCAAGGTCACCTTCGTGCCCGCGCAGGACCCGATCATCAACTTCCTCGGTTCGAAGATCGCGGGCGGTCAGCCGCCGGACGTGGCGCTGCTCCCCCAGCCCGGGGCCATCAAGCAGGCCGTGGACAAGAAGTGGGCCAAGCCGCTGGGCGCCGAGGCGCAGGCGGAACTGGCGAAGAACTACTCGCAGGGCTGGCAGGACATCGGCAAGGTCGGCGGCAAGCAGTACGGCGTGTATTACAAGGCCGCGAACAAGTCGCTGGTCTGGTACAACGCGAAGGTCTTCGAGAACGCGGGCGCCAAGGAGCCGAAGACCTGGCAGGAGCTGATGACGGCCGCGCAGGCGGTGTACGACTCGGGCGTCACCCCGTTCTCGGTGGCCGGCGCGGACGGCTGGCCGCTGACGGACTGGTTCGAGAACGTGTACCTGTCGCAGGCGGGCCCGGAGAAGTACGACCGGCTCGCCCAGCACAAGATCAAGTGGACGGACCCGTCGGTGAAGCAGGCGCTGACGACGCTGGCGCAGATCTGGGGCAAGAAGGACTATGTGGCGGGCGGTCAGGACGGCGCGTTGCAGACGGAGTTCCCGAAGTCGGTGACCCAGACCTTCACCGGTGGCGACCAGCCGAAGGCGGCGATGGTCTACGAGGGCGACTTCGTGCAGGTCAACATCGCCGAGACCAAGGCGAAGGTGGGCACGGACGCGAAGGTGTTCCCGTTCCCGGCGGTGGGTTCGAGCGCGCCGGTGGTCTCGGGCGGTGACGCGGCGGTGATCCTGAAGGACTCCAAGGCGGCGCAGGCGCTGGCCACCTTCCTGGCCTCCCCGGACGCGGCGACGATCCAGGCGAAGCTGGGCGGCTATCTCTCCCCCAACAAGAACGTGCCGGACTCCGCGTACCCGAACGAGGTGCAGCGCACGATCGCCAAGTCGCTGATCGCGTCCGGTGACGACTTCCGCTTCGACATGTCCGACCAGGCGCCGCAGGCGTTCGGCGGCACGCCCGGCAAGGGCGAGTGGAAGGACCTCCAGGACTTCCTGAAGAACCCGTCGGACGTGGCGGGCGCGCAGGCGAAACTGGAGAAGGACGCGGCGGCGGCGTACGGCGGCGGGAGCTGATCGGGGGATGACGCCGGCCACGGCGGCGGGGGCGGGAGCCGCCCCCGCCGCGCCCAAGTCACCGCGGTACCCGAAGAGCCGGAGCGTCACCGGCACCCGCAGGTCCGTGGCGGTGCTGTTCCTGCTGCCCGCCCTGGTCCTGCTCGGCGCGCTCGTGGTCTACCCGATCGGGTACTCGGTCGTCCGCAGCCTCTACGACTCCTCCGGGCACGGTTTCGCCGGATTCGACAACTACAAGGCCCTGTTCACGGACGACGGCATCCGCACCGCCCTGAAGAACAACATCATCTGGGTGATCGTGGCGCCCGCCGTCTCCACCGCGCTCGGCCTGGTCTTCGCGGTGCTGACCGAACGGGTCCGCTGGGGCACGGCGTTCAAGCTGATCGTCTTCATGCCGATGGCGATCTCGATGCTCGCCGCCGGCATCATCTTCCGGCTGGTCTACGACCAGGACCCGGACAAGGGCGTCGCGAACGCGGTGTGGGTGGGCGTCCACGACACGTTCGTCCGGTCGTCGTCGTTCCCGAACGCCCATCCGGGCCGGCAGTCGCCGCTGAAGCCCGACCACGGCGGGTTCGTCACGTCGGCCGCGGTGCACACCGGGCAGACCGTCACCCTGCCGCTGGTGGGGGTCGCGCCGGACCGGATGCCCGACGGCGCGAAGAAGGCCGTCGCGGGCCGGCCCGAACCGGGCAAGATCACCGGCACCACCTGGCAGGACTTCACCCGCGGCAGGGGCGTCGGCAGGCTGGGCGTGCCGGACCCGGCCGAGCTGGGCTACCCCGGGATGCGCGTCGAGGCGGTGCGGGACGGCAAGGTGGTGGCGTCGGCGAAGGCGGCGGACGACGGCACGTTCACGCTGCCCGCCACCGCCGACGGGGCGCGGCTCAGGCTCCCGGCGGGCAACTTCAGGGAGCCGTACAACGGCGTGAACTGGCTGGGCCCGTCCCTGGTCACCCCGGCGATCATCGGCAGCTACGTCTGGATGTGGGCGGGCTTCGCGATGGTGCTGATCGCGGCGGGCCTCGCGGGCATGCCGAGGGAGCTGCTGGAGGCCGCGCGGGTGGACGGCGCCAACGAGTGGCAGGTGTTCCGGAGGATCACCGTCCCGCTGCTCGCGCCGGTCCTCGCGGTCGTCACCGTCACCCTCATGATCAATGTGCTGAAGATCTTCGACCTGGTCTTCATCATCGCCCCGGGCTCCTCCCAGGACGACGCCGACGTGCTGGCGCTGGAGCTGTACCGGAAGGGCTTCGCCGAGGACCAGCCGGGCATCGCGAGCGCGATCGCGGTGTTCCTGCTGCTGCTCGTCATCCCGGTGATGCTGTTCAACATCCGCAGACTCAGGCGGGAGGTACGGCGATGACGACGGCGCACGCCGAGAGCGTCACCGAGCCGGCCGGCGCACGGGCCGGCGCACGGGCCGCCGCGGCCGGGCGCGGGCCCTCGCTCGGGGAGCGGCTGACGGGTCTGCTGAGCGGCGGACTGGTCCGCGTCTTCCTGATCCTGGTCGGCCTGTTCTGGCTGGTCCCCACGATCGGGCTGCTGCTGTCCTCGCTGCGCACGCCGGAGGACATGAGCGCGAGCGACTGGTGGAAGGTGTTCAGCGAGCCCTCGCAGCTCACCTTCGGCAGCTACACGAAGCTCCTGGAGAACAGCGACATCACGAGTTCCCTGGTGAACACGCTGCTGATCACGGTCCCGGCGACCCTGCTCGTCGTCGTGATCGGCTCCCTCGCGGGCTACGCGTTCGCGTGGATGGAGTTCCCGGGCCGTGACTGGTGGTTCCTGGGCGTGGTCGGGCTGCTGGTCGTGCCGGTGCAGGTGGCGCTCATCCCGATCGCGGAACTCTTCGGCAGGATCGGGCTGTTCGGCACGATCTTCGGGGTGGTGCTGTTCCACACCGGGTTCGGTCTGCCGTTCGCGGTGTTCCTGCTGCGGAACTTCTTCGCCGAGATCCCCCGCGAACTGCTGGAGGCGGCCCGGCTCGACGGCGCGGGTGAACTGCGGCTGTTCACCCGGGTCGTGATGCCGCTGGGCGGTCCGGCGATCGCCAGCCTCGGCATCTTCCAGTTCCTGTGGGTGTGGAACGACATGCTGGTCGCGCTGGTGTTCACCAAGTCGAGCACCCAGCCGATCACGGTCGCCCTGCAGACGCAGGTACGGCAGTTCGGCAACAACATCGACGTCCTGGCGCCCGGCGCGTTCATCTCGATGGTGATCCCGCTGGCCGTGTTCTTCGCGTTCCAGCGGCAGTTCGTGTCCGGTGTGATGGCCGGGGCGGTCAAGTAGCGTTCCGGCGCATACCTGTTCGAGGAGGCGGGCCGACGGCGGCCCGCCTCCTCGCGTTCGCCGACCGTCCTGCGCGCGGCCGGGAGAACGACCGTAACCAGATCACACCACCGGCCGTTTTCCAGGAGGACGGGCCGTCGTACGCCCGCGCCGACCGACGTCCGTCACGTGTTCCACGCCGACCGTCGTCCGCCGTCGGTCCACGCCGTACGACACCCGTCGCCCGTCCACGCCGTACGACGCCGCGTGCCCGCGCCGCGTGCCCGCTTCCCCGGTGCCCGCGCCGTGTCCCCGCGCCGTCCGACCGAGAGAGCAGAATGCCCCGCTTCAGCATCATCGTCCCGTCCCACGGGGCCGCCGGGCGGCTGTCCCAGGCACTGGACTCGGTCCTCGGCCAGTCCTGCGACGACCTCCAGCTGATCCCCGTGACCGACGCCCCCGGCTGCCCCGCCGACGACGTGGCGGCCGGTCACGCCGGGCGGGACTCCCGGGTGACCCCGGTGCACTCACCGCCCGCCGCGGGCCTGAGCGGGGCACGCAACGCGGGCCTGCGGGCGGCGACCGGCACCTACGTGCTGTTCCTCGACGGCGACGACCTGCTGGCACCCGGCGCGCTCACCGCGCTGGAGACCCGCCTCGCGCGGACGGGCGACGTCGACGTCCTCTACGCCGAGCACGAGCGGGTGCCCTGGTGGGAGGGCGAGCCGACCCGGCCGCCGCTGCTGCCGGACGCCGCCCCCGACGGCGCCTTCGCCCCGGAGCGGGTGCCGTCCCTCACCGGCGTGCCCGTCCCGGCGTGGAGCGCCGCCTACCGCCGCGACTTCCTCACCGAGCATCACCTCACCTTTCCCGACGGCCACTTCACCGACACCGGCTGGGGCGGCCTGGTGACCCTGCACGCGGGGCGGATCGCCGTGCTGCGCTCGGTCCTCGTACGGCACCGGCTGCGGCGGCAGGGCAGCCGGCTCAACGCGCCCGGACCGCACCAGCACGACCTGCTCGACCAGGTGGACCTGGTGCTGACCCGGGCCGCCGAACGGCAGGCGACGCCCGAGCAGTCGTACGCCCTGTTCACCCAGCTGTTCGCCCTGGTGCTGCGGTCGGCCGCCCGCCCCGGGCGGCAGCCGTCCGGCCGCCGCGCCTTCTTCCGCCGGGCCGCCCGCCTGTACCGCCGGCACCGTCCGGCCGGGTACCGGACGCCCGGCGGCAGCCTCGGCGTGCAGCACCGGCTGCTGGCCCGGGGCGCCCACGGCGCCTTCCGCGCCCTCCGGGGCGTCAACCGGACGGCGGTCCGGACGGCCGGGGCCGTACCCCGCCCGCACATGCTGCGCACCCGGCTGCGCTACGCCCGCGATCTGCGCCGCCCGCTGGATCCGGACCTGGCCGTCTACTGCGCCTACTGGGGCCGCGGTTACACCTGCAACCCGGCCGCGATCCACGCCAAGGCCCGTGAACTCGCCCCGCACATCCGGTCGGTGTTCCTCGTCGAGCCCGGCCGGGAACACACCCTGCCGGACGGCGTCGAGTACGCGCTGATCGGCAGCCGCCGCTACTGGGAGGTGCTGGCCCGCGCCACGTACCTCGTGAACAACGCCAACTTCGCCGAAGGTGTCGTCAAACGCCCCGGCAGCGTCCACCTCCAGACACAGCACGGCACACCGCTGAAGAAGATGGGCGTCGACCAGTCGACGTACCCCGTGGTCGCCGCGCAGACCGGCAGCTTCACCAGACTGCTGAGCCGCGTGGACCGCTGGGACTACAACCTCTCCTCCAACAGCCACTCCACCCAGATGTGGGAACGCGCCTTCCCCGGCTCCTGGGAGGCGCTGGAGTACGGCTACCCGCGCAACGACGTGTACTGCACGGCGACCGCCGCCGACGTGGCCCGCGTCCGGCGCGGACTCGGCGTCCCCGAGGGCGCGACCGCCGTCCTCTACGCCCCCACCCACCGCGACCACCGCACCGGCTTCGAGACCGGCCTCGACCTGGAGGCGTTCTGCCGGGCGGCCGGGGACGACGTCGTGGTCCTGCTGCGCGCCCACTACTTCTACGACCGCGGCCCCCTGGAACGGGCCACCGGCCGGATCATCGACGTCACCGCCCATCCTTCCGCCGAGGACGTCTGCCTGGCCGCGGACGCACTGGTCACCGACTACTCGTCGATCATGTTCGACTACGCCTGCCTGGACCGGCCGATCGTGGTGTACGCCGACGACTGGGAGGTCTACCGGGACACCCGCGGCGTCTACTTCGACCTCCTGGCCGCTCCCCCGGGCGCCGTGGCCAGAACCCCGGACGAACTGGCCGCCGTGTTCCGCGACGGCTCGTACGCAGGAGCGGAACCGGCCCGGCTGAGGGCCGCCTTCCGCGCCCGCTTCTGCGAGTTCGACGACGGCCGGGCCGCCGAACGGGTCGTACGCAGGGTGCTGCTGGGCGAGCCGCCGGAGGCCCTGCCGCCCCTGGTGCCGCTCGCCGAGCGCGTGCCCGCCCCCGCCGCCGCGACCTCCGCCCCCTGAGGAGCCGACCCGTGCCCCGCATCAGCGTCATCGTGCCCTGCTTCAAGGTGCAGGGCTTCCTGCGCGAGTGCCTCGACTCGGTGCTGGAACAGTCGTTCGCCGACATCGAGGTGATCGCCGTCGACGACCGCTCCCCGGACGGCTCCGGCGCGATCCTCGACGAGTACGCCGCCCGCGACCCGCGCGTCACGGTGCTGCACCTCGCGGAGAACGTCGGCCTCGGCCGCGCCCGCAACGCCGGACTCGCCCGTGCAACCGGCGACTTCCTCCTCTTCCTCGACAGCGACGACACCCTCGTTCCCGGCGCCCTCGCCGCCGTCGCCGCCCGGCTGGAGGAGAGCGGCGACCCGGACGTGCTGGTCTTCGACTACGCCCGCACCTACTGGTGGGGCGGCACCCGCCGCAACGCCCTCGCCGAGGTGCTCGCGGAGGCCGGCGACGGCACCTTCACCACCGCCGAACACCCCCGGATCCTCGACCTGTTGATGGTGGTGTGGAACAAGGTGTACCGGCGGGACTTCGTCACGGAGAACGGCTTCGCCTTCCCGCCGGGCTACTACGAGGACACCCCCTGGACGTTCCCGGTGATGCTCAGCGCGGGACGGATCGCCGTGCTCGACCGGATCTGCCTCGCCTACCGCCAGCGCAGACAGGGCAACATCCTGTCCACCACCAGCCGCAAGCACTTCGACATCCACGACCAGTACGAGCGGGTCTTCACGTTCGTGGACTCCCACCCGGAACTCACGGGCTGGCTGCCGTACCTGCACCGCAAGATGGGCGAGCACTGCCTCGACATCCTCGCCAAACCGGACCGGCTGCCGCCCGCCGACCGGCACGAGTTCTTCCGGCGCACGGCACGGATGTTCCGCGAACGACGGCCCGACGGCGCGCGCGTGGACGGTGAACTGCGACTGCTGACCGCGGGCTGGACCGCGTACCGCGCCGGCCGGCAGGTCCGGCGGGCCGGCCGGGGGCTCGGACGGGGCGCCGGGGCCGTGGGACGGTCGGTCGCCGGGCGCACCGGACGGGGCTGGTCGACGCTGCACGCACTGCGTCCGCTGGACGACCACCTCGTCGTCTACTCCGCGTTCTCGCACCGCGGCATGCTCGGCGACCCGGCGGCCGTCTACCGCGCACAGCGGGAGTTCGCGCCGCGGCTGCGCGGGGTGTGGGTGGTGGAGGACGCCGGGCAGGCGGCCCTGCTGCCGTCCGGCACCGAGCACGTCCTGCTCGGCTCGCGCCGCTTCCACGAGGTCACCGCGCGCGCCACGTACTTCGTCAACAACGTCAACTGGCCCGGCACCCTGGCCAAACGCCCCGGCAGCGTCTACATCCACACCCACCAGGGCACCCCGCTGAAGTACATGGCGGCCGATCTGCTGGACAAACCGGGCGGCCGCTACGGCGTCGACGTGCCGCAGATGCTGCGCCGCGCCGACCGCTGGGACCACAGCCTGGTCGCCAACCGGCACTCCGAGGTGGTGTGGGAACGGGCCTACCCCTGCCACTTCGCGTCCGCGCGCACCGGGAGCCCCCGGAACGACGTGCTGGTGAACGCCTCGGACGCGGACGGTGCCGCGTTCCGCTTCCGGTACGGCATCCCGGAGGACCACACCGTCGTGCTGTACGCCCCGACCCGGCGCGACCATGTCCGTGGCGGCCACTGCGAGCGCGTCGACCTGACCGCCCTCGCCGCCTCGCTGGGCGAGGGCCACACGCTCGTGGTGCGGCTGCATCCCTCACTGGCGACCGGTCCCGCGCGGGGGATGGGCCTCGCCGAACTGCACCGGCGCGGTGTCCTCGTCGACGCGACGGACGAACCGCACGTCGAGGAGGTCATGCTCGCCTCCGACGCGCTGATCACCGACTACTCGGCCCTGATGTTCGACTACGCCAACCTGGACCGGCCCGTCGTGATCCACGCCGACGACTGGGCCACCTTCACCGCGAGCCGGGGCGCCTACTTCGACGTGACGGCCGAGCCGCCGGGGCATGTGTCCCGCTCCGACCGGGAGCTGCGGTGGCTGTTCGCCTCGGGGGCCTGGCGGGACGAGGAGTCGGCGCGGCTGCGGGCGGCCTTCCGGGCGCGGTTCTGCGAGTTCGACGACGGACGGGCCGCCGAGCGGGTCGTCCGGACGCTGCTGCTCGGCGAGCCGTCGCCGTCCGCGCCCGGGGCCGCCGGGGCGCCCGGTGCGGCGGCGGGGCGGGAGGGGCTGCTCGCGGCGGGGTGACGTCCCGGAGGAACCGGCCGCTCCCGGCCGCTCCCAGCCGTCATCCACCGGCCGCCACCCGCCGTGCGCCATTCGCCGTGCGTCACTCCACGACGAGGTCGACGTCGATGTTGCCGCGGGTGGCGTTGGAGTAGGGGCAGACCTGGTGGGCCTGCTCGACCAGCTTGCGGCCCGTCGCCTCGTCCACGGATCCGGGCAGTTCCACGCGCAGCGTCACCTTCAGACCGAAGCCCTCGCCCTGCTTGCCTATGCCGACCTCGGCGGTCACCGCGGCATCGCTGACGTCCACCTTCGCCGCGCGGCCGACGAGGCCGAGGGCGCTGCCGAAGCAGGCGGCGTAACCGGCGGCGAACAGCTGCTCGGGGTTGCTGCCCTGGCCGTTGCCGCCCAGTTCCACCGGCATGGCCAGCGGGAGGTCGATCCGGCCGTCGGAGGAGACGGCACGGCCCTCACGGCCGTGGGTGGCGGTGGCGACAGCGGTGTAGAGCGCGTCCATGGAGAACCATCCCTCTCGAGTCACGTTGCGGCGGCCTCTCCGGCCGCCTCACGACCATGAGTAGAGCACACAATTCAATTGTGCACAACTGAATGTCGCCCACCGGGGTACCCTGGAGGGCATGAACGCGACCCCGCCCACCGCCGCCGAGCAGGACCAGCGGGAGGACTGGCTCCGTCTGGACCTCCAGATCTGCTTCTCCCTGCACGCCGCGGCCCGCGCCTTCAACGGCGTCTACCGGGTGATCCTCAAGGACCTCGGCCTCACCTATCCGCAGTACCTGGTGATGATGGTGCTGTGGGAGGACGGCGACCTGCCCGTGAAGAAGCTGGGCGAGCGGCTGCGTCTCGACTCCGGCACGCTGTCCCCGCTGGTCAAGCGGCTGGAGGCGGCGGGGCTCGTACGGCGGGAGCGCAGCGCGCGGGACGAACGGTCGGTGGAGGTGCGGCTGACCGCACAGGGGGCGGCGCTGCGGGAGCGGGCGCTCGAGGTGCCGGGGCGGATCGTCGCCGCGACCGGGGTGCCGGCCGCTGAGGTCGGCGACCTGAAGGAACGGCTCGACTCCCTCACCAGGGCGCTGGACGCGGCGGCGCTGCGGGAGACGCCGGAGTGCGGATAGGCGGGCGGCGCGTGTAGAGGCGCAGGGCCACCGCACCCCGTACGGATTCCTCGCGGAGGGTGAACTGCTCCTCCACCACGGTCAGTTTGGCCCGCTCGGCCGGATCGCCCGGATAGCCCGGGGCGTCCAGGACCCGCCGCTCGGCGACCACCCAGACCTGCCGCAGCCCGGCAAGCCGGCGGCGCAGGGTCCGCTCGCCCGTCTCACGGCCGTAGAGCGTCCCCGAACCGGCCGCGGGCCCCGCCAGCGCCACGTCACGCGTGCCGCGGAACCCGGCCGGATACGCCAGGGCCGTGCCGCGGGCGTGGGAGGGCAGGAACAGCACCGGGTCCCCGGGCCGCAGTTCCCGCCCGGCGAGCGCGGCGACCAGGGCCAGGTCGTCGGGCCGGGTGGCCGCGAGACGGTCGGCCCGCAGGACGGGGAGCTGGACGACGAGGACGGCGCCGACGGCCAGCACCCCGGCAGCGGCGACGACGCGGGAGCGGACGGTGCCGGAGCGGCGGGGCGCGGGCGGGCCGGGGCGAGGGCCCGGGGGTGAGTTCGCGGGAACGCCCGGACGGCGGGGGCGTGGGCCGGCCGGCCCGCCCGGGAAGCGGGGGGCTGGGTCGCGCGGAGGGCGGCGCGGCCACCGGTCCGCGGACCCGTCGGACCCGTCGGACCCGGTGGACCTGACCGGTCGCTCCGTGCGGAGCGGGCCGAGGACGGTGACCGGCGGCAGCACGCCGGGAAGACGGGGCGGAGGGGCCGGGGAACGGCGGTCCGGGACGACGCGCGAGCGGGTGCGCGGCAGGCAGTGGCGCAGCCGGCGCCCGGCGGCACCGACCAGCCCCTTCACCCGGCGCACCCCGAGCCCGGACACCACCGACGGCGCCCCCGGCGACATCTCCGGCGCACGGGCCGGACCGGTCGGCGGGCGACGGTCCGGCACGGCACGCGAGCGGCTGCGCGGGAAACGGCGCTCCGGCCACGGCACGGTGATCCGGATCGGCCGCCTGGCGCCGCGTGCCCCGGGCACCGTGACCGGCGGGGGCAGCGGTGGCCGGACGAGGCTGCGCGGGCGCGCCGGAGGCCGAAGGCCCGGGACGACGCGCGAGTCTGCGCGGGGGGAGTCGCGGGGGGACCGCCGGTACGGGAGCCGGGTCAGGCGGTCCGCGCCGAGCGCGGTGAGCAGGGGGGCGCCGGCGAGGGCGTACAGGACGTAGCGGTCCACGTACAGCGGGGTGGCCAGGGACGCCGTCATCAGGACGGCCGGCGGCACCAGCAGCAGCGGGAGGGCCACCCCGGCGGCGGTCGGCTCGCCCCGGCGGCCCAGGACGCCGGCCGCTCCCAGCACGGCGAGGACCAGACAGATCCGGTAGACCGGGTCGGACTGGCCGAGGAACTCCCGCACCAGCCATTCGGCGGTGGCCGGATCCGGTTCGCGCACCCAGGCGAGCTGGGCCGACTGCGTCCGGGACACCAGGACGAGGGGGACGAGCGTCAGGGCGGCGGTGCCCGCGGCCACGGCCCACCCGCGCCACACCGGCCACGGCGTCCGGGCGAGCGCGAGCGTCATCGCGTGCGCGAGGAGGAGCAGCACCGCGAACTCGTGCAGCCAGCAGGTGACGCCGACGAGCACACCGTACGGCCACCAGGACCGGCCGCCGCCGCTCACCGCCCGTACGAGCAGCAGCGTCGCGCCGGTGGCCCCGGCCGCGACCAGGGCGTAGGAGCGGCCCTCCTGCGCGTAGTGGTCGGCCATCGGGGTGACCGCGTACAGCAGCCCGGCCCACAGGCCGACACGCGGCCGGGCCAGCCGGGTGCCGAGTGCGGCGATCAGTCCGGCGGTCACGGCCGCCGCGCACACCGACGGCAGCCGCAGCGGGACCTCGCCGGCGCGGACGGCGAGGACGGCGTGCATGAGCAGGTAGTACAGGCCGTGCACGGCGTCGACCGAGTGCAGCAGCCGCCAGATCTGCGGCACCGAGCGGCGGGCGACCTGGAAGGTGACGGCCTCGTCGCGCCATATGCCGCCGCGGTCCAGGCCCCACAGCCCCAGTACGAGCATCACGGCGGCGGGCACCGTCACGGCCACGGCACGACGGATCCGGCTCGGTTCCCAACTGCTCTGCATGGTCCGATTTTCAGGAATTAGCTCTTCTTTAGGATGTATTGATGGCGTATATACGCCGATACGCCATCCACCCGGCTTAGGCTCGTTGGTGATGAGGCCCCTGACACGCCGTCGGACACACGGCCTGGCGAGCCGTCCGACGCGCCCCCCGACCCCCCTTTCGCCCGCGCTGTTCCTCGGTGCCGCCTGGCTGGCCACCCGCGCCCTGATGCTGTGGATCCTGCTGCACGACGATCTCCCCGTGTTCGGCGGCGGTCATGTGGCGCGCGAGGTGTACGGCCTGTACTTCCGCTGGTACGGCGTCCTCACGCACGGTGCCTTCCCCGCGCACGACCCGCTGTGGCAGTACCCGCCGGGCGCGGGCCTGGTGCTGCTGGCGCCCGGTCTGCTGCCGGGCCTGACGTACTTCCAGGCGTTCGTGGTCCTCGCGCTCGCCGCGGACGCGGCCGTCACGGTCGCCCTCGCGCGCACGGGGAGCCGTCCCGGCCGCAGCCGGCACGGCGCCGTCTACTGGATCTGCTGCCTGCCCCTGCTGCTGCACCTCCCGTTCACCCGCTACGACGTGCAGGTCACGGCGTTCGCCGTCCTCTCCCTGCTGGTGCTCGCCCGCTCCCCGCGCGCGAGCGGGGTGTTCGCGGCACTGGGCAGCCTGATAAAGGTGTGGCCGGTCCTGGTGCTGCTGGGCCTGGAGCGCGGAAGGACGACACGGCGCGCGTGGACGTGGGCCGCGCTGACGGGCACCGTGTCTTTCGCCGTCCTCGCCCTCTCGTTCAGCCATCCGCTCTCCTTCGTGCTGCAACAGGGCGGCCGGGGCGTCCAGATCGAGTCGTTCGGGGGCACGGTCCTGAGCCTCGCGCGACACGCCGGGTGGCACGGCGGGGTGCGCTATCAGTTCGGCGCCATGGAGTTCACCGGACGGTATGTCGGCGCGGTGGCCGGCGTGTCGCTCGTCCTGACGGGAGTGGCGTTCGGGGTGCTGCTGCTGTGGCGGCTGCGGGCCAGGCGCTGGACCGCGGCGACGCCGTACGACGCCGCCCTGACGGCCGTCCTGCTGTTCACCGTCACCAGCAGGGTGATCAGCCCGCAGTACATGATCTGGCTGCTGGGACTGGCCGCGGTGTGCCTGACGTCGCGGCACACCGCGCTGCGCCCGGTGACGGCGCTGATCGCGGCCGCGACGGCGGTGAGCACGGTGATCTACCCGGTGCTGTACCGCGACGTGATCGTCTGCGACTGGACCGGCAGCACGCTGATACTGCTGCGCAACGGGCTGCTGGGCGTGGCGGCCGTCCTGTCCTTCACGCGGCTGTGGCGTTCCACGCGGCCCGCGCCGCCCTTGCCGCGCTCCGTGCCCGGGACACGTCCGCCCGTACCGGCCGTCCCGGCGGCCCGCAGCGGTCCGGTCGCCTGAGCCGAGCCCGGCCCGGGGCGACCCGGGCCGGGCTCGGCTCGGCTCCTCCGGGCTCAGAGCGCCTTCAGCGCCGCCGCCGTCGCGCGGGCCAGGGAGGCCAGATAGCCCTTGGGGAGCTTGGGGTTGCGGATGACCACCGAGCGCCAGTAGAGCGGGCCGGAGATCAGGTCCAGGGCGAGGTCCTCGTCGAGACCGGCGGAGATCTCGCCGCGGGCGGCGGCCGCCTTGACGATCCCGCTGGCCACACCGTCCTGGCCCTCGCGCAAAGCCTTCTGCATGGCTTCCGCGATGTCGGGATTGCGGGCCGCCTCGGCCTGCAGGTCGGGGATGATCTGCGACGCCACGGGGTGGCGCAGGGCGCGCGAGGTCACCTCGTACAGCAGCCGCAGGTCGCCCTCCAGCGAGCCGGTGTCCGGCGCGGGCAGCCCCTGCACGGCTATGGCGGACACCAGGTCGAGGACCAGGTGCTGTTTGGAGCGCCAGCGGCGGTAGACGGCCGTCTTGCCGACCCCGGCCCGGCGGGCGATGCCCTCGATGGACATCCGGGCATAGCCGGCGGAGGCGAGTTCCTCGAAGACCGCCGCCTGGATGGCCTCGGTCACGTCCTCCCGGAGTACGGCCGCCCCGGCGGGGGCACGGCGGCGAGGACGCGTCTGGGGGCCGTCGGCGTTCGTCGTCATGGGTCAAGCATAGGGCGTTACGACGATACGGTTGCGTTCCGGCGCCATAACGGCCTACTCTCACGTTGCGACGATACGGTCCCGTTCCGACGTAAGCAAACGCGTGGGAAAGCGTTGGCAAACAACGGGTGACGAGGTCGGCGTCGGCGCGCGGCACCCGGCGCCCCCGAGGGCCGCTCCCTCCCCCACCCCGAGCGAAAGCAGCGGATGTGAGCCAGGTCCTTCACACACCGCCCTCCACCGTGGCGGCACCGGCCGACGAAGCGGAACTCGCGGCCCTCGCCGCGCGGTACGAGCTCACGGTCAGCGGCGCACGCCCCACCCTCCCCGAGTACGTCCGGCAGCTGTGGGCACGCCGTCACTTCATCACCGCCTTCGCCACCGCCAAGCTCACCGCCCAGTACAGCGAGGCGAAGCTCGGTCAGATCTGGCAGATCATGACCCCGCTGCTGAACGCGGCGGTGTACTACTTCATCTTCGGTGTCCTGCTCGGCACCAAGCGGTCCGTGCCGGACTACATCCCGTTCCTGGTCACCGGCGTGTTCGTCTGGACGTTCACCCAGAGCTCGATCATGGCGGGCACCCGGGCCATCGCCGGCAACCTGGGCCTCGTCCGGGCACTGCACTTCCCGCGCGCCGCGCTGCCCATCTCCTTCGCGATCCAGCAGCTCCAGCAGCTGCTGTTCTCGATGGCCGCGCTCGTCGTGATCCTGCTCTGCTTCGGCGTGCCGCTCGCCGTCTCCTGGCTGCTGGTGGTCCCGACCCTGGTCCTGCAGTTCATGTTCAACGCGGGCGTCTCCATGATCATGGCCCGGATGGGGTCCAAGACCCCGGACATCGCCCAGCTGATGCCGTTCATCCTGCGCACCTGGATGTACGTGTCCGGTGTCATGTGGAGCATCGACAAGCTCACCAAGGCGGACAACCTGCCGCACTACGTGACGCTCGCGCTCCAGCTCAACCCGGGCGCGGTCTACATCGACCTGATGCGCTACTCGCTGATCGACAGCTTCCACTCCAGCCAGCTCCCTCCCCACGTGTGGCCGGCGGCCGCCGCGTGGGCGCTGCTCGCGGGCATCGGCGGCTTCATCTACTTCTGGAAGGCTGAGGAGACGTACGGCCGTGGCTGACAACACCGACACCAGGATCCCCACCGTCGTCGCCAGCGGCGTCGACATCGTCTACCGGATCAACGGCACCGGCTCCGGACGGGGCTCCGCCACCGCGGCCCTCAACCGCATGCTGCACCGCAAGCAGGCCGAGAAGGCCGCCGGCACCCGCAAGGTGCACGCGGTCAAGAACGTCTCCTTCGTCGCCTACAAGGGCGAGGCGGTCGGCCTCATCGGCACCAACGGCTCCGGCAAGTCCACCCTGCTCAAGGCCGTCGCGGGCCTGCTGCCCGTCGAGAACGGCCACATCTACACCCATGGCCAGCCCTCGCTCCTCGGCGTCAACGCGGCCCTGATGAGCGACCTCACCGGGGAGCGCAACGTCCACCTCGGCGGACTGGCGATGGGCATGTCCCGCGAGGAGGTGAAGGAGCGCTACCAGGACATCGTCGATTTCTCCGGCATCCAGGAGAAGGGCGACTTCATCACCCTCCCGATGCGGACCTACTCCTCCGGCATGGCGGCCCGGCTGCGGTTCTCCATCGCCGCCGCCAAGGACCACGACGTCCTGCTCATCGACGAGGCCCTCGCCACCGGCGACCGGCAGTTCCAGAAGCGCTCCGAGGAGCGCATCATGCAGCTGCGCGAACGGGCCGGCACGGTGTTCCTCGTCAGCCACAACAACAAGTCGATCCGCGACACCTGCGACCGGGTCCTGTGGCTGGAGCGCGGTGTGCTGCGCATGGACGGCCCCACGGACGAGGTCCTGGAGGCGTACGAGGCCTTCACCGGCGGTCCCGACAAGGACAAGGCGGCCAAGGCCAAGCCCAGGACGGCCGCCGCCTAGTACTGCGGCCGGCCCGCGGCCCCGGGACCTGTCCCGGCGGGCCGCGCGTCCCGCCTCAGCGGCGGAAGACCCACGTCCGGTAGACCGCGAAGCGGAAAGCCGACGCCAGCACGATCGAGAGCGCCTTGTCCACGTTGGACTCCAGCGGCCCCCGCATACCGAGGCCGTGATATCCGACGTAGAACAGGGCGCTTTCCATCACCACACCCACCACGCTGAACACGAAGAACAGGGCTATCTGCCGCCGGGTGCGCGAGGCCCGGTCGCGGTAGGTGAAATAGCGGAACCCCAGGTAATTGGTGACCATGGCGACGATGCTGGCCAGCACCGTCGCGACCATCGCCGGCCAGTGCAGTCCGTGCAGCAGGACATTGAACGCCAGGAAATTCACCGCCACGCCGCTGCCGCCGACCAGGCCGAATTTCACGGCCTCCAGGACGACGCTCCGGCCCGCAGCGGAAACCACCGGTTCGGTTTCCGCCTCCGGCTCCAGTTCCGGCTCCGGATTCGGCTCCGTCTCCGGTTCCGGGTGGCGGTCGGTCGGGGTGGCATGGGGCCGTTCGGTGACGTTCATCCCTCCCGTGTACCGGGCGAAGGTAAGTCCCTCACCCGATTCGCTTCGGGGAGCGGCAAGAAATCCGTACCCGGGCAGAGAAACGCGAGCGCCCCGGGCCCGCGGCGCGGGTCCCGGGGCGCCCTGCGCCCACCGCCGTACGGCTACGCGTGCGACCGCAGCAGCGTACGCATCGTGCGCATCGCGACCGACAGGTTGGCCAGGTCGAACGCCTCCGACGTCTGGATCTCCTCCAGCGTGCTGCGGGCCCGCCCGAGGATCGCCGCGTTGTTGCGCTCCCACTCCTCGAAGCGCTGCTCGGGCGTCGAGGTCCCGTTGCCGGCGGCGAGCACGTCCGCCGTGACCGCCGCGTGGACCGCGTAGAGGTCCTCACGGATCGCCGCGCGGGCCATGGACTGCCAGCGGTCGGCGCGCGGCAGCTCGCTGACACGGTCCATCAGCCGGGTGATGCCGAGACGGTCGGCCAGGTCGTAGTAGACCTCCGCGACATCCAGCGGGTCCTTGCCCGTGCGGTCGGCCACCGAGACGATGTCCAGCGTCGGGAACGCCGAGGAGAACCCGGCGATCCGGGTGGCCAGCTCGTCGGGGACACCGGCGGCCTCCATGACGTCGTGGATGCCCCGGTACCACTCCAGGTCCGTGCCGCGCAGCAGCTTCTCCAGCTGCGCCCAGACCTGCTCGACCCGCTCGGAGAAGAACTCCACCGTCTCGCCCAGTTGCAGCGGCTGCGGCCGGTTGTTGAGCAGCCAGCGGGTGCCGCGCTCGACCAGCCGGCGCGAGTGCAGCCGGATACGGGTCTGGACCACCGCGTCCACCTTGGTGTCCAGCGCCTCGACCGCGTCCCACACCGGGGCCGAGCGGAAGATCACACGCGCCACGGTCTGCGCCCGCACGATCTCCTCCAGCGACGCGCCGGTCTCCTCGCGCAGCCGGTGCAGATACGTCGTTCCGCCCGTGTTGACCGTGTCGTTGACCAGGACGGTCGTGGTGATCTCACGGCGCAGCGGATGGTGGTCGATCTGCTCCGCGAACCGCTCGCGCAGCGCGGTCGGGAAGTACGCGTACAGCAGGCCGCGCAGATACGGGTCCTCGGGCAGCGAGGTCGCCAGCAGCTCGTCGGCGACGGTGATCTTCGTGTACGCCAGCAGGACGGCCGTCTCCGGCCCGGTCAGGCCCTGACCGGTGCCGAGCCGCTCCCGGATCTGGCGGTCGGTGGGCAGGAACTCCAGCGCCCGGTCGAGGTGTCCCTCGCGCACCAGGTGGCGCATGAAGCGCTGCTGGGCGTGGAGCATGTCCTTGGACTGGGCCAGCGCGTTCGCGATCGCCGTGTTCTGCGCGTAGTTGTTGCGCAGGACCAGGCCGCCCACCTCGTCGGTCATCTCGGCGAGGAGCCGGTTGCGCTGCTTGACGGTCATGTCGCCCTCGGTGACCAGACCGTTGAGCAGGATCTTGATGTTCACCTCGTGGTCGGAGGTGTCCACGCCCGCGCTGTTGTCGATGGCGTCGGTGTTGATCCGGCCGCCGTGCAGCGCGAACTCGATACGGCCCAGCTGGGTCAGGCCCAGGTTGCCGCCCTCGCCGACGACCTTGACGCGCAGGTCGGCGCCGTCGACACGGATCGCGTCGTTGGCCTTGTCGCCGACATCGGCGTTGCTCTCCGCGGCGGCCTTCACATAGGTGCCGATGCCGCCGTTCCACAGCAGGTCGACCGGAGCGTGCAGGATGGCGCGCATCAGGTCGGCCGGGGTCAGCTTGGTCACCCCGGACTCGATGCCGAGGGCGTCGCGGATGTGCGCGTTGATCGTGATGGCCTTGGCGGTGCGGGGGAACACCCCGCCGCCGGGCGACAGCAGGCCCGTGTCGTAGTCGGCCCAGCTGGAGCGGTTGAGTGCGAACAGGCGGCGCCGTTCGGCGTACGAGGTGGCGGCGTCCGGGTCCGGGTCGACGAAGATGTGCCGGTGGTCGAAGGCGGCGACCAGGCGGATGTGCTCGGACAGCAGCATGCCGTTGCCGAACACGTCGCCGGACATGTCGCCGATGCCGACGACCGTGAAGTTCTCGCTCTGCGTGTCGACGTCCAGCTCGCGGAAGTGCCGCTTGACCGACTCCCAGGCGCCGCGGGCGGTGATGCCCATGCCCTTGTGGTCGTAGCCCGCGGAGCCACCGGACGCGAAGGCGTCACCGAGCCAGAAGTCGTACGCCTGCGCGACCTCGTTGGCGATGTCGGAGAACGTCGCCGTGCCCTTGTCGGCGGCGACCACCAGATAGGTGTCGTCCTCGTCGTGCCGTACGACGTCCGTGGGCGGCACGACCTCGCCGCCCGCCATGTTGTCGGTGATGTCGAGCAACGCGGAGATGAACGTCCTGTAGCAGGCGACGCCCTCGGCCAGCCACGCGTCGCGGTCCACGGCCGGGTCGGGCAGCTGCTTGGCGACGAAGCCGCCCTTCGCGCCGACCGGCACGATCACCGTGTTCTTCACCATCTGCGCCTTGACCAGGCCGAGGATCTCGGTGCGGAAGTCCTCACGCCGGTCGGACCAGCGCAGCCCGCCGCGCGCGACCTTGCCGAACCGGAGGTGCACGCCCTCCACACGCGGGGAGTACACCCAGATCTCGAACGCCGGGCGCGGCGCGGGCAGGTCGGGGATGGCCCGCGGGTCGAACTTCATCGACACGTAGCCGTGCGGCGTGCCGCCCTCGGTCCGCTGGAAGAAGTTCGTGCGCAGCGTCGCCTTGATGACGGTCAGGAAGGACCGCAGGATGCGGTCCTCGTCGAGGCTGGCCACCTGGTCGAGCGCGGCTTCGGCCTCCTCCAGCAGGGCGTCGACCAGCTCGTGCCCGGCCCGCTGGCGCTCCGGCGCCATCCGCGCCTCGAAGAGGGAGACCAGCAGCCGGGTGGTGTGGACGTTGTGCCGGAGGGTGTCCTCCATGTAGTCCTGGCTGAAGGTGGAACCGGCCTGGCGCAGGTACTTGGCGTACGCGCGCAGCACCATCGCCTGCCGCCAGGTCAGCCCGGCACCCAGCACCAGGGCGTTGAAGCCGTCGTTCTCCGCCTCGCCGGTCCAGGTCGCGCTGAACGCCTCCTGGAAGCGTTCGCGGCCGTCGTCGCCCAGGAAGTCGCCGCCGGGGCCGCACAGCGACGCCGGGATGCGGAGCCCGAAGTCGTAGATCCACGACATGCTGCGGTCCGCGCAGCGCAGTTCGTACGGCCGCTCGTCGACGACCTCGACACCGAGCCGGCTGAGGACCGGCAGGACCTCGGACAGCGAGACGGCCTCGCCCTTGCGGTAGATCTTGAAGCGGCGCTCGTCGGGTGCGGCGCCGACCGGCTCGTAGAGGCTGAGGGCGAAGCTGCTGTCGGCGTCGAGCGACTCCAGGTGGACGAGGTCGGCGACCGCCGCGCGCGGGCTGTGGTCGGCCTTGTAGCCCTCGGGGAAGGCGCTGCCGTAGCGGCGCAGCAGCTCGGCGGCCCGTTCCTCGCCGCACTCGGCGTTCAGTGCCTCGGCGAAGCCGTCCGCCCAGGAGCGGGCCGCCGCCACCAGGCGGGCCTCGATGCGCTCCTTGTCGCCGTCGCTGAGCTCCGGCAGCTCGGTGCCCGGCGCGACCCGTACGACGAAGTGCAGCCGGGACAGGATCGACTCGGTGTTCCAGGCGGTGAAGTCGACGCTGACGCCGCCCAGTTCCTCCTTGAGGATGTCGATGATCCGCAGCCGCACACCGGTGGTGTAGCGGTCGCGGGGAAGGTAGACGAGCGCCGAGTAGTAGCGGCCGTATTCGTCCTGGCGCAGGTACAGGCGCAGCCGGCGGCGTTCCTGGAGGTAGAGCACGGACGTGACGATGGAGCGCAGTTCGTCGGCCGGGGTCTGGAACAGCTCGTCGCGCGGGTACGTCTCCAGGATCTGCAGCAGGTCGCGCCCGTCGTGGCTGTGCGGTGCGAAGCCCGCGCCGCGCAGCACCTCGTCGACCTTGCGGCGCACCACGGGCACCCGGCGCACGGAGTCGGTGTAGGCGGACGAGGAGAACAGGCCGAGGAAGCGGCGCTCGCCGACGACGTCGCCGTTCGCGTCGAACTTCTTGACGCCGATGTAGTCCAGGTACGAGGGCCGGTGCACGGTGGCACGGCTGTTGGCCTTGGTCAGCACGAGCAGCTTGTGCTCGCGGGCCTTGGCGCGCGCGTCGGCGGGCAGCCGCTCGAAGGACGGGCTGACCGGATGGTTGTCGTCGCCACCGTGATGCGGGTCCGAGCGCAGTATGCCGAGCCCGGTGCCGGGGACGGCGGCCAGGGAGTCGTCCTCGCGCAGCCGGTACTCGCGGTAGCCGAGGAAGGTGAAGTGTTCGTCGGCGAGCCAGCGCAGCAGCTCGCGGGCCTCCTCGACGTCCTGCTCGCGCAGATCGGCGGGAAGCGGCTCGTCGGGCAGGCCCTCGGCGAGGCGGGAGGCCGCGAGGTGCATCTTCTCCCAGTCCTCGACGGCCTCACGGACGTCGGACAGGACGCGCAGCAGATCGGCGGTGATCTGCTTGAGGTCCGCGCGGTCGGTCTCGCGGTCGATCTCGACGTGGATCCACGACTCGTTGTGCGTGTCGTGCGGGAGGGCGCCGGCGGGCGCTTCGGGGAGGATCTCGATCAGCTTGCCGGTGACGTCGCGGCGGGCGGTGATCTGCGGGTGGATGACGACGTGGATGCCGCGGCCCTGGCGGGTCAGCTCGTTGGTGACGGAGTCCACCAGGAAGGGCATGTCGTCGGTGACGACCTCGACGACGGAGTGGCTGCACATCCAGCCGTTCTCGTCGACCGTCGGGGTGTGAACCCGCACGCTCGCGGTGCCCTGGGGACGGTTCTCGGCCAGCCGGTAGTGGGAGAAGGCGGCGCCGAAGAGGTCCTCCGGTTCGCGGCCCGCGAGGTCCTCCGGGGCGGTGTGCAGGTAGTAGCGCTGGAGGAACGCGAGCACGGTGTCCTGGTCCGGGAGGTCCCCGCTCGTCGTCCCGGTCGGTAGGTGGCCCCCGACCGGGCTGTTCTCAGCTACCCGGGCGGCCCTCTCGAGCAGCTCGGCCTTGGCTTCGTCCAGCTTGGTCTGCATTGTCCTCTGGCTCCTGTCGCGCGCCGTTGCGTGACGTAGAAAGAAGTACGGTCTCTTCCCCTGTGGCGTGACGCGGCGGCGCGTGGTGTCCGGTCTGCTCCGACGCTATGCCGCGGGGTGAGAGGGGCGGGGGGTTATCGGCCAATGTCGGCCTGTCCGACGGGTGTGACGCTGCTCTCCGTCCGGCCGCGTCCGCAGCCGCCGGGACTCCGTCCGGCGCCCGCGGAACCTGCGGGAACCCCGTCGGGGAGACCGCCGAGGTCTCCGTCCGGGCGACCGCCGGGGTCTCCGTCCGGGGGATCCGTGCGGTTCTGGGCCGCCCGCGAGGACCAGCGATCGCCGCCCGGTCACGGAGGTACTCCGTGACCGGGCGCGGAGCCGGGGCGGCGCTGCCCCCGCGACCTATCGCACTGATCACGTCACCCAGGCTAGCGCCCCCCACCCCCGGCCCGTCATGAGCCGTATGTGTACAAAACCGGGGGTCGGACTTTGACACTTCGCACAGAGACGGACGGGGTTGCGCCGACGTATCCGGCAGGGCAGGTTGCACATGACAGTTCACGCCCGTCCGAGGAGAACGACTCGTCATGACAGCGAAGATCCTCATCGTCACCGGTGACGCGGCCGAGTCGCTGGAGGTGCTGTACCCCTACCAGCGGCTCCGCGAGGAGGGCTACGAGGTCCACATCGCGGCGCCCGCCCGCAAGAAACTCCAGTTCGTCGTCCACGACTTCGAGCCCGGTTTCGACACGTACACCGAGAAGCCCGGCTACACCTGGGAGGCCGACCTGGCGTTCTCGGAGGTCGAACCCGGGGACTACGCCGCCGTCGTCATCCCCGGCGGACGTGCGCCGGAGTATCTGCGTAACGATCCCGAACTGCGCAAGATCCTCAAATCCTTCTTCGACACCGACAAGCCGGTCGCGCAGATCTGCCACGGCCCGCTGCTCACCGCCGCGACCGACAGCCTGCGCGGCCGTCGGGTCACCGCCTACCCGGCACTGGAACTCGACATGCAGGCCGCCGGGGCCACGTTCCAGGACACCGAGGCGGTCGTCGACGGCACCCTGGTCTCCTCCCGTGCCTGGCCGGACCACCCGGCGTGGATGCGGGAGTTCCTCACCGTGCTCCGGACGAAGGCGCCGGTGAGCTGAACCTGCCGCTGTAGCCGTCCCCGCGCCCGCTCCCGAGGCCCGGCGCTCACGCCGCGAGGCGCTGGGCCTCCTCGACCGCTTCCGCCAGGGTGTCCACCACCGGAGCACCGGTCTCCTCCAGGCTGGCCCGGCTGTGGGAACCGCCCGTGTAGAGCACGGCCCGCGCACCCACGTGCCGGGCGGCCAGCGCGTCGTCGGCGGCGTCGCCGATCACCACGGTGCGGGACGGCGCCACCTCCGCCAGTGCCCCGAGGTGGCGCACCATGTGCTCGGCCTTGCTGCCGCCGGAGGGGCCGGTGCGCCCGTCGACGCGTATGAAGTGCGGCTCGATCCCGAAGCCCTGGACCAGCGGGACGAGTTCGTCATGCACATACATGCTGAGGATCGACTGGCTGTGCCCCGCCGACCGCCATCCGGCGAGCAGTTCCTCCGCCCCGTCGGTCAGCGCGCACCGGGTGCGGTGCTCCGTGTAGTGGCGGTGGAAGACGCCGTCCATCAGCTCCCACTCGTCCCGCGTGGGCAGCCTTCCCATCAGCCGCTCGTAGAACTTCGGCACGGGCACGCAGTACAGCGCCCGGTACTGCTCCAGCGTGAGCGGGGCCAGGCCGAGCTCGGCGAACGCCGCGTTCGTCGCCCCGATGATCGCCTCGTTGTCGTGGAACAGCGTGCCGTTCCAGTCCCACACGATGTGCGTGGCCTTGTGCTTCCCCATGCACAGAACCGTACCGGCCACCACTGACAATGAGGAGACCCCGCAGGTGGGAAGGGTTTTGCGGCCCCGCTCGGCGTTCTCAGGCGCCGAGGCCCACCAGGTTCGGGATCTCCTGCGTCGCGTACCACAGCAGTTCGTGGTCCTCGGCGCCGTCCACGACGAACTGGGCGTCGTCGTCCCCGGCGTCCGCCGCCGCCAGCGCCCCGGCCGCCGCGGCCACGTCCTCCTCGGCGTCACCGGAGTCCGCGTGCACGGCCGCCGCCCGGGCCAGCCGTACGGTCCCGGAGACCCGCACCTCGCCGAGCGCCGCCGGGTCGAGGGCGCGGTCGGGGTCGGCGACCGCGGCGCCGTCGGGCACGTCCGCGGCGACGACGACCCGGCGCCGCTCCGCGTCCGGGTCGGCCGCGAGCAGCCGCAGCGACGCGAGGGCCGCCCGGTTCAGTGCCGCGTACTCCAGTTCCTCGATGTCGTCGGACAGGTACCACTCGCGCAGCCCGGGGGTGACGGCGTACGCGACGAACGGCCCGGTGCCCAGCTCGCCCGTCTTGTACGCGTCGGCGAGACGGGGAAGGGTCAGGGGGACGTAGACGCGCATGCTGCCGCTCTCCGTAGTCGTTCGTCGGCCCTTCCAGCGGGCCCTGAGGGGTCTTCAGGATACGTGCGGATGTCCTCTTTCGAGTCGCTGACAGGCACCCGGGACGCGTCAACCCCGGCCCCGGCAGCTCACCCCTCACCGGCCCGCCGCCACAGGCTTCCGCCCGCCCCGCTCACCCTCACAGAGGAACTTTTCCGCCGCCCGACACGGACGCGGCGCTGCTTGCCGCCGCCCGGCCGGAGCCCGTACAAGGTCCGCAACAGAAAGTTACCGCCCGGTACGCGCCGGGCCGTCCGTCACGGGGAGCCATGAACAAGGTCATGACCAGAGCGGCGCAGCGCCCGGCCCAGCGTCCACCGTCCCGCCGCGACCAGCGCCGTCCCGGCGGCGGCCACCGTCCGGCGGCCGGACCGGCCGTCCTGCGGCCCTCGCCGGCCCCACGCCCCACCGACCTCTTCGCCGACCGTCTCCTCGCCGTACTGAGCGGCCGGCGGCCCGTGCACTGGATGCTCCGGCACACCGCGGGCCACGCCTACGACGACCTCGCCCGCCTCGCGGAACGCGGCACCCTGCGCACCACTCGCGGCACCCTGCCCGTCGTCCGCGACATCGGCTACTTCGTACCGCGCCGGGGCGCCGTCGAGGCGTTCGCCCGCATCGGCGCGGGTGACCAGGTCCGCGCCATGGCGTTCCGGCTGGAACGGGGCCCGGACCTCCGCTGGCGCTGCACCGCGGTGGAACTCGGCGGCCCCCGCCCACCCCGCGACCAGGACGAGTGACCCACCCGACACCAACCACCCGAAGCACCCGAACCGGGCGGGCCGGGCACGCCCGGCGGGCCGCCCGTGCCGGGACCCGTGGCGCGCGCCCGGCGCGGAGCCGCGGGTCCCGGCACAGCCGGAGACTCCACCGCCGGTACGCGAACCCCGGTCCGCCGAACGAGGCCATGCGCCGCAGCCCCGGCGGGGTCAGGGGCGCAGCCCCTGGGACGGGACGGGAAGGGGCGGCGGGGGCGACAACCCGCCCCCGCCGGACACACGGGGCCGCCGCCCGCGCCCGGCCGCCCCCCGCCGGGCCTGACGGCCACAGTCCGGGCGGCCGAGCCCACTGGCGGGCCCGCGCACGCGGAAGGGCCGCGCCCCACCACAGTGGGGGCACGGCCCTTCCGGGACGAGCGGACGCCGGCGGGTTACTTGCGCCGCCGCCGTCCCGCCTTCGCCTGCTTCCGCCGCTCCGCCCGGGTGAGCCCGTCCGCCTCGGAGCGCACCGGCTCGTCGTCCGCGTCGAACTCGCCCTCGACGGTGCCGCCCTCGCCGTCCACGGTCGGCGCCGAGAAGTGCAGGTTCCGCCGCTGCGGGGCGTCGAGCCCCTTGGCGCGGATCTCCGGCCGGGCCCCGGCCTGCGCGGGCACCGCGTCGTGCTTCTCGAGGTCGGCCACCGGCTTGGCCTCCTCCACGGGGACCTCCTCGACCTGCTGCTCGACCTGGACCTCCAGGTTGAACAGATAGCCGACGGACTCCTCCTTGATGCCCTCCATCATGGCGGTGAACATGTCGAAGCCCTCGCGCTGGTACTCGATCAGCGGGTCCTTCTGGGCCATGGCGCGCAGGCCGATGCCCTCCTGGAGGTAGTCCATCTCGTAGAGGTGCTCGCGCCACTTGCGGTCCAGGACCGACAGCACGACCCGGCGTTCCAGCTCGCGCATGATCTCGGAGCCGAGCTGTGTCTCACGCGACTCGTACTGCTCGCGGATGTCGTCCTTGATGGACTCGGAGATGAACTCGGCGGTCAGACCGGCCCGGTCGCCGGCCGCGTCCTCCAGCTCCTCGACGGTGACCTTCACCGGGTAGAGCTGCCGGAACGCGCCCCACAGCCGGTCGAGGTCCCAGTCCTCGGGGAAGCCCTCGGCGGTCTCGGCGCCGATGTAGGCGTCGATCGTGTCGTCCATGAAGTGCTGGATCTGTTCCTGGAGGTCCTCGCCCTCCAGGACGCGGCGGCGCTCGCCGTAGATGACCTCGCGCTGGCGGTTGAGGACCTCGTCGTACTTGAGGACGTTCTTGCGGATCTCGAAGTTCTGCTGCTCGACCTGTGACTGGGCGGACGCGATCGCGCGCGTGACCATCTTGTTCTCGATCGGCACGTCGTCCGGGACGTTCGCCATGGACATCACGCGCTCGACCATCTGGGCCTTGAACAGCCGCATCAGGTCGTCACCCAGGGAGAGGTAGAAACGCGACTCGCCGGGGTCGCCCTGACGGCCGGAGCGACCGCGGAGCTGGTTGTCGATACGCCGCGACTCGTGCCGCTCGGTGCCCAGGACGTAGAGGCCACCGAGATCCTTGACCTCCTCGAACTCGGCCTTCACCGCCTTCTCGGCACGCTCCAGAGCAGCGGGCAGGTACTGGGCCCACTCCTCGATGTGCTCCTCGGGGTCGAGGCCGCGCTGGCGCAGCTCCGCCTCGGCGAGGTCGTCGGGGTTGCCGCCGAGCTTGATGTCGGTGCCACGGCCGGCCATGTTGGTCGCCACGGTCACGGCGCCCCGGCGGCCGGCCTGGGCGACGATCTGCGCCTCACGTTCGTGGTGCTTGGCGTTGAGCACCTCGTGCTGGACGCCGCGCTTGCTGAGCTGCTGCGAGAGGTACTCGGACTTCTCGACCGAGGTGGTGCCGACCAGGATCGGCTGGCCCTTCTCGTGCTTCTCGGCGATGTCGTCGACGACCGCCTCGAACTTCGCGACCTCGGTGCGGTAGATCAGGTCGGACTGGTCCTTGCGGACCATCGGCTTGTTGGTCGGGATGGGCACCACACCGAGCTTGTAGATCTGGTGGAACTCGGCGGCCTCGGTCATCGCCGTACCGGTCATGCCGGAGAGCTTGTTGTAGAGGCGGAAGAAGTTCTGCAGGGTGATCGTGGCGAGCGTCTGGTTCTCGTCCTTGATGTCCACCCCTTCCTTCGCCTCGATCGCCTGGTGCATGCCCTCGTTGTAGCGGCGGCCGGCGAGGATACGGCCGGTGTGCTCGTCGACGATCATGACCTCGCCGTCGAGGACGACGTAGTCCTTGTCGCGCTTGAAGAGTTCCTTGGCCTTGATGGCGTTGTTCAGATATCCGACGAGCGGGGTGTTGACCGACTCGTAGAGGTTGTCGATGCCCAGCCAGTCCTCGACCTTGGTGACGCCGGGCTCGTGGATGGCGACGGTGCGCTTCTTCTCGTCGACCTCGTAGTCGCCGGTCTCCTCCAGGCCCTTGAGCGGGTTGCCCGCCTCACCGCGCTTGAGGCGCAGGACCAGCTTGGCGAAGTCGCCGTACCACTTGGTGGCCTGGTCGGCCGGGCCGGAGATGATCAGCGGCGTACGGGCCTCGTCGACCAGGATGGAGTCGACCTCGTCGACGATGGCGAAGTTGTGGCCGCGCTGCACGAGCTCGTCCTGCGACCAGGCCATGTTGTCGCGCAGATAGTCGAAGCCGAACTCGTTGTTCGTGCCGTACGTGATGTCGCAGGCGTACTGCTCACGGCGCTGGGCCGGGGTCATGTTGGCGAGGATGCAGCCGACCTCCAGGCCCAGGAACTTGTGGACGCGGCCCATCATCTCGGAGTCGCGCTCGGCCAGGTAGTCGTTGACCGTGACGATGTGGACGCCGTCCCCGGACAGCGCGTTCAGATAGGCCGGCAGCGTACCGACGAGGGTCTTGCCCTCACCGGTCTTCATCTCGGCGACATAGCCGAGGTGGAGCGCGGCGCCGCCCATCATCTGAACGTCGTAGTGCCGCTGACCCAGGACACGTTTGGCCGCCTCACGGACGGTGGCGAACGCCTCGGGGAGCAGGTCGTCCAGGCTCTCGCCGGCGGCGTAACGCTCCTTGTACTCATCGGTGAGGGCCCGCAGCTCGGCGTCGGAGAGGTCGACGAAGTCCTCTTCGATGGAGCTGACCTGGTCCGCGATGCGGTGCAGCTTGCGCAGGATCTTGCCTTCGCCTGCACGCATGATCTTCGAGAGGACGGACACGGGGGCTTGTCTCCTTGCCGGTCGGGCCTGGGACGGTCGGGTTTCCGGTGGACTTGTTGAGCAACGGCCATCGTATGCGAGGACACGGCCACGCCGGGAGGCCCGCCGTGACGACTGCTACGGGGCCGCCGCTCGATCGGCGCTCCGCATGGACAACGGCCGGGGGTACCGGATGGTGCCGCGATCCGCGGACGGAGATGGCGCGAAACGTGACCATCCGCTCACAGTCGGCGAAAAACGGTGGCACACGCACCCGCCACCGCGCAGAATCGGCCGATGGAGCCCGTCACTCTCAGCACAAGCCGTCTCCTGCTGCGCACCGTCGGCGCGCAGGACACCGGGGCCGTGTACGCCGCGGCCCAGGACCCGGACATCCAGCGCTGGACCACCGTCCCGTCGCCCTACCTCGCCGAGCACGCGCGGAGCTTCACGGGGCAGTTCGTCCCGGACGGCTGGGCGAACGGCTCCGTGTTCACCTTCGGCGTCTTCCTGCCGCAAGGGGAACTGGCGGCCATGATCGGCCTCACCCGGCATCCCCTGAACACCGCGGAGATCGGCTTCTGGGCCACGAAGGAGCACCGCGGTCACGGCTACACCGCCGAGGCCGTCACGGCGGTCACCCGATGGGCCTTCACCGAATTGTCGTTCGATCGCGTCGAATGGCGTGCCGAGGTCGGCAACCAGGCCTCCCGCAAGGTCGCCGAGCGCACCGGCTTCACCTTCGAAGGCACCCTCCGCTCGGCCGTCACCAACGCGGGCACCCGCAGGGACTGCTGGGTGGCCGGCCTCCTCCCCTCGGACCTGTCCCTCCCGTCCCCCTCCCCCTACCTCCCCCCGAAAAGCCCGCCCGGCGCCTGAGGACGAGACCCGTCCAGGGCCGACAGGAATCCGGGGGCGAACCTCCGCCCACCGGCCCCCGCACCCGCGCGAACCCCCGAACCACCCCCCGCTGTCAGTGGCACCGCCTATCGTGCGCCCATGACACCCGCCGCCCCCCGCCCGCAGACCGCCCTCTCCGCAGCGGAGGCCCGCCGCCTCGTCCTGAGAGCCCAGGGCTTCCTCGGAACCGGCACCTCCGCCCCCGCCCGCCGCGCAGGCGTCCGCGGTGTCCTCCGCCACCTCGGCGCGGTCCAGCTCGACACCATCTCCGTCCTCGCCCGCTCCCACGAGCTCGTCCCCTACGCCCGCCTCGGCGCGGTGGGCCGCACCACGGTCGAGCACGCCTACTGGAAGGACGCGCACGCGTTCGAGTACTGGTCCCACGCCGCCTGTGTGCTGCCCGTCGAGGAGTGGCCGCACTTCGCCTTCCGCCGCCGCGCCTACCGCGCTCACCCGCACTGGGGCCACGACCTCCCGGCCGGCGCCTACGAACAGGTGATCAAGCAGCTCCGAGCCGAAGGCCCGCTCACCGCGACGGAACTGGGCGGCGCGAAGCGGACGAGCGCGTGGTGGGACTGGTCCGGCACCAAGGTCGCGGCCGAACGGGCGCTGATGTACGGCGAGGTGGTGTGCGTGGAGCGCCGCGGCTGGAAGCGGGTGTACGACCTGGCCGAGCGCGCGATCCCCGCCGGGCTGCTGCACGACGATCTGGACGACAGGGAGTGTCTGCGCAGACTGGTGGGCCTGGCCGGTCGGTCGCTGGGCGTCGGCACGCGCGCGGACATCGCCGACTACCACCGGCTCAGACGCGAGGAGTTCGACGCGGTGATCGCCGACTCGGGTCTTGTCCCGGTCGCGGTCGAGGGCTGGGACAAGCCCGCCTGGGCCGACCCGGCGGCCCTGGAGACCGTGCCCCGTGGCCGTCACCGCACCACGCTGCTGTCCCCCTTCGACTCGCTGATCTGGGAACGGGCACGCACGGAGCGGATCTTCGGTTTCACCCACCGCCTGGAGGCGTACGTCCCGAAGGTCAAGCGCATACACGGCTACTTCGCCATGCCGATCCTCGCCGGCGGGCAGCTGGTGGGCCGGGTGGACCCGGCGCGGGAGGGCCGTGTCCTGGTCGCCCGGCAGATCAGCCTGGCGGGCCCGAAGGCGGTCCCGGCGGCGGCCCAGGCGCTGGCCGAGGCGGCGGGCTGGGTGGACTGCACGGACGTACGGCTGGAACGGGTGGACGCCCCGGAACTGCGCGCCCCTCTCGCCGCGGCCCTGGCCGCCCTGCTCTGAGACCCGCCCGGACCGCCGGCCACGCCCGCTCAGCGGATCTCGAGGATCTTCTCCCGCATCGCGTAGACCACCGCCTCCATCCTGGAGTGCAGCTGCAGCTTCTCCAGGATGTTGCGCACATGGTTCTTCACGGTGTTCTCGGAGATGTACAGCTCCTTGGCGATGTCCCGGTTGTTCATCCCCGTGGCGACGAGCTTGAGGACCTCCAGCTCACGGTCCGTCAGGCGCGGCGCGGGCACCAGCCGCCGTTCGTCGGTCCGCTGGATCATCGACTTGAACTCGGTGAGCAGCTTCGAGGCCATGGAGGGGCTGATCTGCGACTGCCCGTCGGCGACCGCGCGGATCGCGGTGGCGACCTCGTCGGTGGAGATCTCCTTGAGGAGGTAGCCGGTCGCACCCGCCTTGATCGCGTCGTAGAGGTCGGCCTCCTCGTCGCTGATCGTCAGAATGATGATCTTGGCGCTGGGTGCCACCTCCTTGATGGAGGTGCACGCCTCGATACCGCCCCGCTTGGGCATCCGCACGTCCATCAGGACGATGTCGGGCAGCAGGTCGGCCGCCTTGTCGACGGCCTCGGCGCCGTCGCCGGCCTCACCGACGACCTGGATGTCCTCCTCGGCGGCCAGCACGATCTCCAGACCACGGCGGAAGAGGGCGTGGTCGTCGACGACAAGGACTCTGATCGGCTCCTTGCGTGAGGTGTTCGCACCCGGGTCCGGGCCCGTGCCGACGCCGCCGGCATTCCCCTCCTGCATCGGTCCGAAGCTGTCCGCCATCGTTCCTCCCCCTGAAGGCTGTGGCCTGCGGTCCTGCGCCATCGCCAACCCAAGGCAGCGGCCCACCGATTGGACCGCACGGCCATGATTCCATGCCCGCGCGGCAGGACGGTGCCGACGCGAGGGTGAAGTGGTGGCACACCGGTGCCCCTGGGGGCGCACACACGCTCCAGGGGCACCGCCTCGGCTCTGCCGACCGGGTGCGGGTCAGCCGCCCAGGGAACCGCCCGCGTCGGGGGAGGGTGCCTCGGTGATCATGGTGTCGGTCCGCAGGTGGATCACGCCGTAGTCGTACGCGTGCCGCCGGTAGACGACGCTGGGTTCCTTCGTCTCGGAGTCGACGAACAGATAGAAGTCGTGCCCCACCAGTTCCATCTCGTACAGGGCCTGGTCGAGGGTCATCGGGGCCGCGACGTGGGTCTTCTCCCGGACCACCAGCGGGCCTTCGCCCTGCACCTCCAGCGAGCCGATCCGCTTCGTGGGTACCGCGCCCTGGTCCTCCTCCCCCACGATGTCGCCGTTGACGTCGAGCGTGGCCGCGCCCGGGACGTGGTCGGGGACCTCGGCGGCCGAGATACGGCGTCCGCGGCGCGAGTAACGCTTGTCGTGCTGCTTGCGCAGCCGGGCCTCCAGCTTCTCTGCCGCCAGGTCGAGGGCCGCGTACGGATCGCTGGCCGCTGCCTCCGCCCGGATCACCGGGCCACGGGAGCGGAGCGTGATCTCCACTCGGTCGGAACGGTCGGCCTGTCGGGGGTTGGGCTCCTTGGACACCTCGACGTCGAGGCTGATCACCTTGCCATCGAGCTTCTGGATCTTCTCCAGCTTCAGCTTCTCGACCACGTGCTTGCGGAACCGCTCGGGCACCTCGGTCTTGTGGCCCTTGACGACGATGTCCACGCAGAACTCCGTTCCCGGATAGCCCCGCCCCAGCGGCGGAGCATCTCCCTTTCGCACCCGGCTCCGGTGAGCCCCGGAACCTTGGACTCGGTGACCTTCCACCTCCTCCTCCCCCACGGACGGGATCTCCATCCCGCCACCGCGAGTGATTCGGAAAACTCCGCACGGCATTCGGATATGAGGGGTATGGCCTGCGCCTTTCCCCCACAACCTGAACATATCTCGCCCGGAGGGATGTCGTCACCCTCTATCGAGCAGTACCTCCGTTTCGCCGAATTGGCCCTCTCATTACCTGCAACGACCCGCCTCAGCGGTCAGTTCCAAAGGATTTCGAAGGAATCCGGAGGGGCCGCCACCACGGCGGCCGTAACCGGACGGACGGCGCTGTTCGCACCCGCCCTTTCCGGTGCGTCGTACACGCGGTTCCCCTTCGCTCCCCGTGCCCCGTTCGCCACTCCCCCCGATCCGTCTCTTCGTTCCTCCATGCCTTCCCTGAGCGGCGCCGCGTACACAGCCGTCGCCCCGTCGCCCACGTCTCTCACGTCACTCGCCCCGTCGGCCCGCGGCGCCGTCCGCAGTGCCCGCGCCGCCTCCGCCAGCGTGGCCCCGGTGGTCAGCAGGTCGTCGACGAGGACCACCCGGGCCCCGGCCGGCAGCCGACCGCCCGGCACCGCCTCGAGCGCACCGGCGAGATTGGCCAGTCGCTGCCGGGAGCCGAGTCCGGACTGGTCGGCCACCGCCCGGCGCTGCCGCAGCACCGCGAGCATGCGGGCCGGGGTCCCGGTCCGCCGCAGCTCGGCCGCCGCCGCGAGCGCGATCCGCCGCACCGGGTCGTGGCCCCGGGCCCGTACCGCACCGCGTGCGGAGGGCACCGGCACCAGCAGTACCGCCGCGCGGGGACCCGCCGGGCGCCCCTGACGCCCCGTCGACACCCGTCCTGGCCCCTCCAGCAGCACACCTCGCCCGTCCCGCACCTCCTGGAGCACCGCGCGCACGGAGCCCGCGAGCGCCGCGCCCAGAGGGTGCGCGAGGGCCAGCGCGCCACGTTCCTTGTGGGCGAGGAGAACCGCGCGCACGGTGTCCTCGTAGGGCGCCGCCGCGCACACCACGGGCAGCCCCGGTGGCTCCGGCACCGGCCGCACCCGGCTCGGAGCCGGCCCGGTCAGCGCCCGGCGGCACTGCGGGCAGAGCACCGCGCGGGGCCTTCCGCAGCCGCCGCAATCAGCCGGAAGCACCAGGTCGGTGAGGTCCTGCCACCACGCCCGCATCACCCCACTGTGCCTCTGCCGGAACCGGTCGGCCACCCCTGTGGACAACGTGCTGTGGACAACTCACCACGGGGTGTCCCGGGCCTCACCCGGCACGGCCGTCACCCCGGATAGACCGGCCCGGAACCCGACTTCACCAGCTTCTGCCACTGCGTCCCCGACGGCAGCCTGACGATGCCGTCCTCCGAGTAGGCGACCAGCGGCATCCGGTCGTCCTCGGACGCGGCGATCTGCTTCACCCCGGTCAGCGCGGCGGGTGCCTGGCCCTCCGGCACGGAGCCGTCGACCTGGACGTACCGCATCTGCTGCAGGCCGCCCTGCTCGTGCCCGGCCACGACGAGCCGGCCGTCCCCGGCCCACGACATGGCCGTGACGTCCTCCAGGCCGGGGGCGACGGACCGCAGGCCGAGGACCGAGACGACGGGCTGCTTGCCCGGTCCGGCCTC
This sequence comes from Streptomyces sp. NPDC047000, assembly GCF_040644295.1. NCBI lineage: Bacteria > Bacillati > Actinomycetota > Actinomycetes > Kitasatosporales > Streptomycetaceae > Streptomyces > Streptomyces sp. NPDC047000. The sequence continues at coordinate 11,401 of NZ_JBEYWE010000019.1, read as the reverse complement.
CAGCCGCTGGATCCGGCCGACGAGGAGGGAACGCTTGCCGTCCTTCTCCACGACGAGCGCGATCCGCGTGCCGTCGGCGGCCACCCGCAGTGCCGCGATCCTGCCGTCGAGCTGCGGTGTGCGCACCACGAGCGGCTGGCCGGCGCCCTGCGCCAGCAGGACCAGCCGGGTATGGGCGGGATCGCGGTCGGCGACCCACAGATCGCCGCGGGAGTCCCAGCTGGGGGCGGTCAGAGCGTTGTCCGCGGTCTTGCCGTCGCTGGTCAGGACCGGCTCGCCGAGCGAGCCGCTCGACGCGACCGAGGCGACGTAGAGCGACCTGCCGTCCAGGGAGACGCCCGCCGCGGTGTGCTCGTCCCGGGAGACCGCCACCGACCCCAGCTGCTTGACGCCCTCGCCCAGCGCGCCCGGCACCGGTTCGGGGGTCGTGGCGCTGCTGCCGGCCGGGACGCGCACCAGCCGGTGCCTGTCGTCCAGGAAGTACACGTACTCGGGGCGTTTCGCGGAGCCGTGCGCGGCGACGCCTTCGGCCGCGCCCTCGCCCAGGGTGCACAGCGAGGAGCCGTCCGCCGCCTCCAGTTCGACGCTGTCGACCGTGGGCGTCAGGGTCTGCAGCGTGAACAGGAGCTGCGTCGCCATCTCGGTGCACCGGGCGGCGCCGGCCTTCTTCGCCGTCACGTCCAGCGGCACCGTCAGCCTGTTCTGGTCGTCGGGCGTCAGCGACGTGACGCCCTTGCGCAGCTCCGTGCCGGCGGGGAAGCTCGAGCGGACCGCGGGGCCGAGCCAGGTGGTGGGCCCCGCCAGCAGAGAACGCACGACCTGTGTCATCGGGTCGACGCGTTCCCGCACGTACACGGGGTCCGCCACCGCCGCCGGCTGGTCCCCGGCCGCGATGTCCGAGGCGAAGTAGTACTTGTTCACGGACATGTAGTTGCGCTGGAAGTCCGACTTGGCCATGACGATGCCCTGCGGCAGTCCGTCGATGCGCCACTGGTCGGTCTTGGTGTCGCGGACGAGGTGCACCGGCTTGCCGTACTGGCCGCCGGCCGGTGAGTAGGCCTGCTGGGCGTCCACCGTGGCGACGCTGGTGCCGGACAGCGAGTAGGTGAGGCTGTCGGCGTTCTCCCGGCCGCCCGACCCGCGCTGGAGCTCGATGCTCGGCCCGGTCTCCAGCACGGTCGTGGACCGCTCCGGCCGCCAGGTGCGCGCGGCGTCATCGGTGAGGTACTTGCGCGCGGTGTCGTAGTGCGGGTCGTCGCTGGTCAGCGCCTCCAGGAAGCCCTGCACTATCTCCCCGGGCAGGGCGTCCTCGCGGGGCGGCATGGCGAAGACCCGCACCTGGGTGTCCTGTCTGGGCGTGGACGCCACGTCGCTCAGGTCGCCGCTGTCGGGCATCGAGGCGCAGCCGGCCAGCAGGACGGCGCCGAACGCGGCACAGGCCACGGCGCGTCCGGGCCTGCTGCGCCGGGCGCCCCCGTCGCGGTCAGCGCCCACGAAATGCCTCCCCTGGCCGATGCGAGTCCCGCGGTCCGGCGACCGGGCCGCTGCGGGCGGCCGCCGGGTCCGCTGCCGCCGTGTCCACCGTGGTGATGTCCGCCGCCGGTGTGCCCTCGGCGCGGCGGGCGCCCGTGGCGGCCCTGGGCACCACGCGCGCCCCGCCTCCGTTGCCGGGCAGCGCGGCCGGGTCGGCGGCGGGCGCCTGTCCGGGCACCGGGCGCGGTGCGATGGTCGCCCCGTGCGGCAGCGGCGGCACCGGTCCGGAGGTGGGCTGGGCGGGCACGGTGGCGCGCTTGTCGCCGAGGCCGCGGTTGCGGCGCGAGTCCTTGGGTTCGAGCGGTATCGGCGAGCCCCGCAGCGGCTCGTCCGCGGTGCGCGGCAGCGTCAGCCGGAACTGCGAGCCGCCGCCCGGCTCGCCCCATGCCTGGAGCCAGCCGCCGTGCAGCCGGGCGTCCTCGAGCGCGATCGACAGCCCCAGGCCGGTGCCGCCGGTGGTGCGGGCGCGGGCCGGGTCGGCGCGCCAGAAGCGGCTGAAGACGCGGGTCGCCTCGCCGGGCTTGAGCCCGACGCCGTAGTCGCGCACCGCGACGGCGACGGCGCCGCCCGCGGTGGCCAGCCGGACGACCACGTCCCTGCCCTCGCCGTGCTCCACGGCGTTGACGACGAGGTTGCGCAGCACGCGCTCCACGCGCCGGGCGTCGGCCTCGGCGACGACGGGCTGCTGGTCGCCCGTGATCCGGACGCGCGAGCCCTTGCGCTCGGCGAGCGGCTCGGCGCCGCTGACGACCCGGCGCACGACTTCCCGCAGGTCTATCGGCTCGGCCTCCAGGGCCGCCGCACCGGCGTCGAAGCGGCTGATCTCCAGCAGATCGGCCAGCAGCGACTCGAACCGGTCCAGCTGATCGGCGAGCAGCTCGGCGGACCGCGCGGTGACGGGGTCGAAGTCCTCGCGCGCCTCGTGGATGACGTCGGCGGCCATCCGTACGGTGGTCAGGGGCGTGCGCAGCTCGTGCGACACGTCGGACACGAAGCGCCGCTGCATCCGGGAGAGGTCCTCCAGCTGCTGGATCTTGAGCTGGAGGTTCTGCGCCATCTTGTTGAACGCCTCGCCCAGCCGGGCGATGTCGTCCTCACCGGTGACCTTCATGCGTTCCTGCAGCCGCCCCGCGGACAGCCGCTCCGCGATCCCGGCGGCCATCCGCACCGGCGTGACCACCTGGCGCACCACGAGCCAGGCGATGGCGCCGAGCAGGACGACGACGAACAGCCCGGCCGTCGCCAGCGTCGTCTTGACCAGGCTCAGCGACTTCTCCTCCTGCGTGAGCGGGAAGAGGTAGTAGAGCTGGTACGGGTCGCCGTTCGGGTCGTTGACCTGCTTGCCGATGACGAGGGCGGGCTGCGACTCCTGGACCTGGTCCTTGTAGACGATGCGGGTGTAGCTCTGGGCGGCCACCGTGTTCCGGTCGACCCGCTCGCGCAGGTTCTCGGGCACGCTGACGTTCGGGTCGACGCCGCCGGAGGCGCGCGGTCCGCGCCCGCCGCCGCTGTCCTCGCCCGCGGGCAGCGTCACCACGTCGAAGGCGCCCTGACCACCGCTGGACAGCGACTCGACAAGATCGCTCATCCACTGGATGACGTTCTGCGAGGGACGGCTGCCGTCCGACGCCGTGGTGTTCTCACCGGTCCCGGCGGCGGCCTCGTCGGCCTTCTGCCTGGCCACCCCGAAGCCACCGGTGGCCTGACTCTGCGACGCCTTGACCTTGGCGTCGAGCAGTCCGTTGCGCACCTGGCCGATGACGACGAAACCCAGCAGCAGGACGACGCCCAGCGACATCAGCAGGGTCGTGGCGACGACCCTGAGCTGGATGTTGCGCCGCCACAGCCGCATGACGGGCAGCAGCGGGCGGCGCACCCAGCGCAGCAGCAGCCTCAGGACCGGGCTGCCCTGCACCCCGCCCTGCAGCAGCCCGCCCGCCAGGAGGCGTCCCCGGCGTGAGCCCGGCCTTTTCCGGCCGACAGGCCGCTCCCCGCGGGCCCCGGGCCGGCCGGGAGCCGAAGCGGCGCTGTCTCCGGACATGTCAGCTCGGTCCCGCCTTGTAGCCGACGCCACGGACGGTCACCACGATCTCCGGCCGCTCCGGGTCCTTCTCGACCTTGGAGCGCAGCCGCTGGACGTGCACGTTGACCAGGCGGGTGTCGGCGGCGTGCCGGTAGCCCCACACCTGTTCCAGGAGCACCTCACGGGTGAACACCTGCCACGGCTTGCGGGCCAGCGCGACCAGCAGGTCGAACTCCAGCGGGGTCAGCGCGATGGAGTGCCCCTCCCGTTTCACGGAGTGCCCGGCCACGTCGATGACCAGGTCACCGATGGTGAGCTGCTCGGGTGCCGGTTCCTCCGACCTGCGCAGCCGCGCCCGGATCCGGGCGACCAGCTCCTTCGGCTTGAACGGCTTGACGATGTAGTCGTCGGCGCCCGACTCCAGGCCCACGACGACATCGACCGTGTCGCTCTTGGCCGTGAGCATCACGATCGGCACCCCGGACTCCGCCCTGATCAGGCGGCACACCTCGATGCCGTCCCGGCCGGGCAGCATCAGGTCGAGCAGTACCAGATCGGGCTTGGCCTCACGGAACGCAGCCAGCGCCTTGTCGCCGTCGGCTACGAAAGACGGCTCGAAACCTTCACCACGCAGCACGATGCCGAGCATCTCGGCCAGTGCCGTGTCGTCGTCGACGACAAGGACTCGTCCCTTCATAAACGACATCATCCCATTAGCTAAATCGTTACCTGGCGTGACCTGGCACACAGCGTGGCAAGCCCCTCGGCCGTCACGGGCGAGACGACGCCTTCCTCGGTGACGATCGCCGTCACCAACTCCGGCGGTGTCACGTCGAATGCCGGGTTGTACGCCTGGGTTCCCAGGGGTGCCACCGGAATCCCGCCTCCCGCTCCGGCCACCGGCACCTGGGGTGCTGTGACCTCGGTCACCTCGTATCCGGGGCGCTGTTCCACTTCGATGGACGCCCCGTCCGGCGTCTGCGGATCCACCGTCGTGACGGGTGCCACGACGATGAACGGCACATGGTGGTACCGCGCGAGCACCGCGAGCGGATAGCTCCCCACCTTGTTCGCCACCGAACCGTCGGCCGCGATGCGGTCCGCTCCGATGAGCACCGCGTCCACCTCACCGGCCGAGAACAGCGAACCCGCCGCACCGTCGGTCAACAGGGTGTACGCCATGCCGCTGCGTGCCGCCTCATAAGCCGTCAGGCGAGCACCTTGCAGCAACGGACGCGTTTCGTCCACCCAGAGGCGCCTGAGCCTGCCCTGCCGGTGCGCCGCGAGGGCCACCGCGAAGGCCGTGCCCTCGCCGCCGGAGACCAGCGAGCCGGTGTTGCAGTGAGTCAGGACACGGTGGCCGCCGCCGGGCAGCAGCTCGTCGAGAAGGGCGAGCCCGTGCTGCGCCATCCGGGTGCTGGCCTCGGCGTCCTCCTGGTGCAGCGCCCGCGCGGCGGCCAGCGCCATCGCGGACGACAGCTTCGAGTCCCCGGTCTTCGCGAGCCCCGCCCGGTAGGCGGCCTCGGCGCGGCGTACCCCGTGGGACAGGTTCACGGCGGTGGGACGCGCCGCCGCGAGCGCGTTCGCCGCCTCGTCCACGTCGAAGCCGCGTGCGGCGGCGAGCGCGACGCCGTAGGCGCCGGCGATACCGAGCAGGGGCGCGCCCCGCACGGCGAGCGAGCGGATCGCGTCGACCAGCGCCGACGCGTCCGTGCACACCAGCTCGACCTCCTCCGCCGGCAGTCTCGTCTGGTCCAGGAGGACCAGCACAGGGCCCTCGGGTGGCTCCTCCCAGCGGATCACGGGGATCTCGGTGGGCCGGTTGTCGTCGCCGGGTCGCGCGTACTGATCAGCCATGCGGTCAGTCTGCCCCGGATCCGGCGGACAATTGAAGGTACGCAGCCCATACGGGGGCCACTGACCTTGTGACCTGCGCATGGCACGATGGCTGCGAACGAGCCAAGGCGCCCGCCGGACGCGCACCGTGGAGGAGCGACGATGAACGACACTCCGGGCTGGGCCTCGCCCGGATCGGCCCCGTCCGACGGGCAGGAGCCCGGCGCGCCCCGCCCCGACGGGCCCTCCGGCGGCGAACCCTCCGGGGACCCGGGCGGCACCGGCGCCAAGTGGTCCGGCAACCAGCCACCGCCCGGCCAGTGGTCCGCACCCGCAGGCGCCCCGGGCCCCGGTCGTACACCTCCCCCGCCACCGCCCGGCCAGGGCTGGGGCGGCCCCGGAGCCCCCGGCGGGTACGGCGGCCCGGGCGGATACGGCGGTCCCGGAAGCCCCGGCGGGTACGGCTACGGCCGGCCCGGCGGCTACGGCGTCCCCTGGGGCGGCCCGCCGCCCGCCGCCAAGCCCGGCGTCATCCCGCTGCGCCCGCTCGGCGTGGGCGAGATACTCGACGGCGCGGTGTCCACCATGCGCACCTACTGGCGCACGGTCCTGGGCATCTCCCTCACCGTCGCGATCGTCACCCGCACCATCGTCGTGCTGTTCCAGGGCTTCGTCCTGAACGACCTCACGAGCACCGCGGCACTCGACGACCCGAAGGCCACCAGCGACGAGACGGCCCGCGCCCTCGGCGACACCGTCGCCGGCCTGGGCGTCGTCTGGATCATCACCCTGATCGGCACGGTCATCGCCACCGCCCTGCTGACGGCCGTCACCAGCCGCGCCGTGCTGGGCAAGCCGGTGACCACGGGCGAGGCATGGCGCGACGCCCGCCCCCAGGTGGTGAGGCTGTTCGGCCTGATCGCCCTGCTGATCCTCATCGCCACCGGCGTGGTCGTCGTCGGCACCGCGCCCGGCGTCGTCCTGGCCTTCACGGCGTCCGGCCCCGCAGGCGCCGTCCTCGCCGTGCTGGGCGGCCTCGCGGCCTTCGTCGTCATGCTGTGGATCATGATCCGCTTCTCGCTGGCCTCGCCCGCCCTGATGCTCGAGAAGCAGGGCATCCGCAAGTCCCTGAGCCGCTCCGTGAAGCTGGTGCGCGGCTCCTGGTGGCGGGTCTTCGGCATCCAGCTGCTCGCCATGATCATCGCGAACATCATGGCGTCGGTGATCGCCGTGCCCTTCACCTTCATCGGCATGGCGCTGAACAGCGGCGGCATCACGGGCTTCCTGACGGACACCGGCAGCCAGGTCAGCTGGACGTTCCTCGTCATCAGCGGCATCGGCGCCGTCATCGGCTCCATGATCACCTTCCCGCTCACGGCCGGTGTGGTCGTCCTGCTCTACATCGACCAGCGCATCCGCCGCGAGGCCCTCGACCTCGAACTGGCCCGCGCCGCCGGTGTCCAGGGCCACGGCCCCACGCCCGCCCCGGGGAGCTGACCGCGTGAGCTGGACGGGGGGAGTCCTCACCGCGGTCCCGGCACTGCCGCACCCGGCGGGCGCGGCCGTACACGCCCTGCTGCACGGCCCCGGCGCCCTCCTGCCGACCCTGGCCCGCACCGACGCCGAACCGCCCGTGACCGTCCCGCGCGACCCCGCGCAGAAGGCGGCCCGCCGCGAGCTGGCCAAGCGGCTGTACCACGAGAACGACCCCAGCCTGTACGAGCGCGCCCTGAACGCCTTCTGGGACTGGCTCGGCAGACTGTTCGGCGCCGCCTCGTCCGCCGCCCCGGGCGGAGCCGTCGGTCTGACCGTCATCGCCCTGGCCGTCGTGGCCGTCGTGGTGGCCCTCTGGTGGCGGCTCGGCACCCCGCGCCGCCAGGCCCTCTCCGCCCCCGCCCTGTTCGGCGACCGCCCCCGCACCGCCGCGGAACACCGGGCGGCCGCCGAGGCACACGCCGCCCAGGGCCACTGGAACCCCGCCCTGCAGGAACGCATGCGCGCTGTCGTCCGCGCCCTCGAGGAACGCGCCCTGCTCGACGTCCGCCCCGGTCGCACCGCCGACGAGGCCGCCGCCGACGCCGCCCGCGCCCTGCCCGCGCACACCGACCGGCTGCGCGCCGCGGCCCGCGAGTTCGACGACGTGACGTACGGCGGCCGCAGGGCGAGCGAGGAGGCGTACCGCCACGTCGCCGCACTCGACCACGACCTGGAACGCACCAGACCCGTCCACGCCGGCAGCGCCGCCACGGCCCGTCCCGCAGCCGACAGCGGCCGATGGGGAGGCCCCCGGTGACGGCCCCCACGACGACGGCCGGGCCCGCCGTTCCACCCGCCCCGGCCACCACCTCGGTCTCGCCCACCGCACGCCAGGTGTGGACCCGTTCGCGAGGCATCGCGCTCGCCCTCGTCCTCCTCGCCGTGGCCGGCGTGGTCATCGCCGCGATCCGCTCCGACGCCCGGCACGGCACCCTCGACCCGCGCTCCGCCGACCCCTACGGCAGCCACGCCGTCGCCGCACTCCTCGCCGATCACGGGGTCTCCACACGCGTGGTCACCACACTCGGCCAGGCACGGTCCGCGGCAGGACCGGACACCACGCTCCTCGTCGCCGTCCCCGATCTGCTGACGAAGAGCCAGCAGGCCCGGCTGTACACGGCGACCGCCGACACCGGCGGCCGTACCGTCCTCGTCGCCCCCGGCAGCTGGTCCGTCGAGAAACTCGTCCCCGGAGTCACCGCGGACCCCGCCATCAGCCCCAAGGTGCGACTCGCCCCCGGCTGCAGCCTGCCCGAGGCCCTGCGCGCGGGCCCCGCCGACACCGGCGGCCTGCGCTACACCAGCACCCGCCTCGACGCCGACACCTGCTACCCGAGCCAGCGCCTGGCCACCCTGCTGCGCATCCCGGCGGGCGCCGGATCCGGCGACACCATCGTGCTCGGCGCGCCCGACATCCTCTTCAACAAGCGTCTCGCCGAGCAGGGCAACGCCTCCCTCGCCCTGCAACTCCTCGGTTCCCGAAGCCATCTCGTCTGGTACCTCCCCTCGCTCTCCGACACCACCGCCGCGGGCCCCCGGGGGCAGCGCGGCCTGCTCGGCCTGCTCCCCGCGGGCTGGCGCTGGGGAACCCTCCAGCTCTTCGTCGCGGCGGCACTCGCCGCGCTGTGGCGGGCCCGCAGGCTCGGCCCGCTCGTGCCCGAGAAACTCCCCGTGGCGATCCGTGCCTCCGAGACCGTCGAGGGCCGTGCCCGCCTCTACCGCAAGGCCGACGCCCGCGACCGCGCCGCCTCCGTACTGCGCGCCGCCACCCGCACCCGCCTCGCCCCTCTCGTCGGCGTCCCCGTCGCCCAGGCGCACACGCCCGAGGCCCTGATCCCCGCCCTGTCCGCCCACCTCCACGGCGACGGACCGGCCCTGCACGCCCTCCTCTTCGGCCCTCCACCCGGTGACGACACGGCCCTCGTCGTCCTCACCGACCGCCTCGACGCCCTCGAAAGAGAGGTACGCCGTCCATGATGGCCCCGACCACTGACAACGCCTCGTACTCCGGGGACCCGGGCCGGGCCCGAGCCTCACTGGAGGCCCTGCGCACCGAGATCGCCAAGGCCGTGGTCGGCCAGGACCCCGCCGTCACCGGCCTCGTCGTCGCCCTCCTGTGCCGCGGACACGTCCTTCTCGAAGGCGTCCCCGGCGTCGCCAAGACCCTCCTGGTCCGGACCCTCGCCGCCGCACTCGAAGTCGACACCAAGCGGGTGCAGTTCACCCCCGACCTCATGCCGAGCGACGTGACGGGCTCCCTCGTCTACGACACCCGCAGCGCCGAGTTCTCCTTCCAGCCCGGCCCGGTCTTCACGAACCTGCTGCTCGCCGACGAGATCAACCGCACCCCGCCCAAGACCCAGTCGTCCCTCCTCGAAGCCATGGAAGAACGCCAGGTGACCGTGGACGGCACCCCGCGCCCGCTCCCCGAGCCCTTCCTCGTCGCCGCCACTCAGAACCCCGTCGAGTACGAAGGCACCTACCCCCTTCCCGAAGCCCAACTCGACCGTTTCCTGCTCAAGCTGACGATCCCTCTGCCCTCCCGTCAGGACGAGATCGATCTCCTCACCCGCCATGCCGAGGGTTTCGATCCACGCGACCTCCAGGGCGCCGGTGTACGCCCCGTCGCCACGCCGGCCGACCTCGACGCGGCCCGCGCCGCCGTCGCCAAGACCACCGTCTCCCCCGAGATCACCGCCTACGTCGTCGACATCTGCCGTGCCACCCGCGAATCACCGTCCCTCACCCTCGGAGTGTCCCCGCGCGGCGCCACCGCGCTGCTCGCCACCTCCCGTGCGTGGGCCTGGCTGACCGGCCGCGACTACGTCATCCCCGACGACGTCAAGGCCCTGGCTCTTCCCACCCTCCGTCACCGCGTCCAGCTGCGGCCCGAGGCGGAGATGGAAGGCGTGACCGCCGACTCCGTCATCAACGCGGTCCTCGCCCACGTCCCGGTCCCCCGCTGATGCCGCTCACCGGACGCGCCGCGCTCATCGCGGCCCTCGGCACCCTCCCCGTCGGTCTGTGGGGGCCCAGCTGGACGGGCCTCCTCGCCGTCGATCTACCCCTGGCGGCCGCCTGCGCATGCGACTTCGCGCTCGCCGCACCCGTACGGCGGATCGTTCTCACCCGATCCGGTGACACCTCCGTGCGCCTGGGCGAGAGCGCGGAGGTCACCCTCACCCTGGCCAACCCCTCGCCGCGCCCGCTGCGTGCCCGGGTCCGTGACGCCTGGCCGCCCAGCAGCTGGGAACCCGGTACGGAGATCACGGCGTCCCGGCACCGTCTGACCGTGCCGGCGGGCGAACGCAGACGCCTCACGACCGTCCTGCGACCCACCCGCCGCGGCGACCGCCAGGCCGACCGCGTGACCGTCCGCTCGTACGGCCCGCTGGGTCTCTTCTCCCGCCAGGGCACCCACCGGGTCCCCTGGACCGTCCGTGTCCTGCCGCCCTTCACCAGCCGCAAGCACCTGCCGGCCAAACTGGCCCGCCTGCGCGAACTCGACGGCCGCACCAGTCTCCTCCAGCGCGGTGAGGGCACGGAGTTCGACAGCCTGCGCGAGTACGTCCCCGGCGACGACACCCGTTCCATCGACTGGCGTGCCACCGCCCGGCATTCCGCGGTCGCCGTCCGCACCTGGCGTCCCGAACGCGACCGGCACATCCTGCTCGTACTCGACACCGGCCGCACCTCCGCGGGCCGCGTGGGCGACGTGCCGCGCCTCGACGCCGCCATGGACGCGGCCCTGCTCCTGGCGGCCCTGGCGTCCCGCGCCGGCGACCGCGTGGACCTCCTCGGCTACGACCGCCGGGTGCGGGCCCTCGTCCAGGGCCGCGCCGCCCGCGACGTACTGCCGTCACTGGTCGCGGCCATGGCCACACTGGAACCCGAACTGGTGGAGACCGACGCCCGCGGCCTTGCCGCGACCGCACTGCGCTCGGCCCCGCGCCGCTCCCTGCTGGTGCTGCTGACGAGCCTCGACGCGGCCCCGGTCGAGGAGGGCCTGCTACCGGTTCTGCCGCAGCTCACCCAGCGTCATACGGTCCTGGTGGCCTCCGTGGCGGACCCTTACATCGCGCGTATGGCCATGTCCCGCGGCGACACCGAGGGGGTTTATCAGGCCGCCGCGGCGGCCCGGGCGCAGACGGAACGTGCCCGCACGGCCGAGCAGCTCCGCAGGAACGGAGTCACGGTCGTGGACGCGACCCCGGACGAGTTGGCACCCGCACTGGCGGACGCGTATCTGGCGCTGAAAGCGGCGGGCCGGCTGTAGGGAAACCAGGCGCGGCTCGTGGCCCCCTCGAGAAAGGGGGCCAGCGTGCAAAGGTCGCCGGAGAAACAGAAAAGCCCCCGCACACATGGTGCGGGGGCTTCCCCTTTCTCAAGAATTGTTCGGCGGTGTCCTACTCTCCCACAGGGTCCCCCCTGCAGTACCATCGGCGCTGTGAGGCTTAGCTTCCGGGTTCGGAA
>NZ_JBEYWE010000018.1:132049-167916 GCF_040644295.1 Streptomyces sp. NPDC047000 | reverse complement strand
GCGGCGTCCGGTGCGTGCTCTCTGGGGGTCCCCCCTGCTCGAAGAGCTTGGGGGAGTGCCGGCCGGAAGTCCTCGTACTGGATGTACTCGGGCTTTCGGCCGGTGCGGCGAGAGGGCGTGCCGGGCGTCGCGACGGGCGAACGGTGCCTGCCGCGGTGCTAGCGGCTCGCCTCGCGCAGGGCCGAGGCGGTCGCCGTCGGGTCGTAGTCGTCGGCGACCCCGGGGACCAGGATGATGTCGCCCCGGATGTGCCGGGACCGCAGCGGGACGATCGCCCGGTAGGCGGGCGAGTCCCACCAGTCGCGTGCCTCGGTCATGGAGGGGAAACCGATCACGACGACCCCACCGGGCCAGTCGCCCTCCATCACCTCGTGCTGCGCGGCGTGCACCAGGAAGCGGCCCCCGAAGGGGACGAACGTGCCGGTGACACGCTCGAGGTACTCGGCGAGGTCCGGATGGGGGGCGGCTTCCTGCAGATGGGCGATCGCGTAGGCGGGCACGGTCGTGGTCCTTCCGATCGGCGGGAACGCGAGGGGTTCCGAGCATGCCATGCGCGCCCCGCCGCACAGGTGACCGGACCGCGGACGGGCCGGACGCGTCCCGGACCCGGCGGCGCCTACCTCGCCCGCAGCACCTCGCGGAGGGTGTCGAGGACCGCGGGGTCCTCGATGGTGGAGGGGGTCGCCACGTCGCGGCCGTCGGCGATGCCGCGCATGGCCTTGCGCAGGATCTTCCCGGAGCGGGTCTTGGGCAGGGCGTCGACCACGGTGATGTCGTGGAACGCGGCCACCGGGCCGATCTGGGTGCGCACGGCCGCGACCAGTTCCGCGCGCAGGGTGTCGGCGTCGATGCTCACGCCGGACTTGAGCACCACGAGACCGCGCGGGAGCTGGCCCTTGACCTCGTCGTGGACGCCGATCACGGCGCACTCGGCGACCGCGGGGTGGCCGGCGAGGGCGGCTTCCATGGCGCCGGTGGACAGGCGGTGCCCGGCGACGTTGATGACGTCGTCGGTGCGGCCCATGACGAAGAGGTAGCCGTCCAGGTCGAAGTAGCCGGAGTCGCCGGTGACGTAGTGGCCCTCGTGCTGGGAGAGGTAGCCGTCGATGTAGCGCCGGTCGTCCTCCCAGAGGGTGGACAGGGTGCCGGGCGGCAGGGGCAGGGCGATCGCGATGTCGCCCTCCTGGCCCGCCTCCAGGGGCTCGCCCGTGGCCGGGTCCAGGATGCGTACGTCGTAGCCGGGCACGGGCACGGTGCAGGAGCCGGGCTTGGCGCGGCGCGGGTCGAGACCGCGCAGGTTCGCCGCGATGGCCCAGCCGGTCTCGGTCTGCCACCAGTGGTCGGTGACGGGCACGCCGAGCTTCTCGTGGGCCCAGCGGTAGGTGTCGGGGTCGAGGCGTTCGCCGGCCATGAACAGGTCGGTGAGGCAGGAGGTGTCGTAGCGGGCGAGTCCGGTCGCGTCGGGGTCGGTCTTGCGGATGACGCGCAGCGCGGTCGGCGCGGTGAACAGGGCCTTCACCCCGTACTCGGAGATCACCCGCCAGAACGCGGCCGCGTCGGGCGTGCCGATGGGCTTGCCCTCGTACAGGACGGTGGTGGCGCCGGCCAGGAGGGGCGCGTAGACGATGTACGAGTGCCCGACGACCCAGCCGACGTCGGAGGCCGCCCACCAGACGTCGCCGGGTCCGATGCCGTAGACGTTGGCCATCGACCAGGTGAGGGCGACCGCGTGGCCGCCGGTGTCGCGCACGACGCCCTTGGGGCGGCCGGTGGTGCCGGAGGTGTAGAGGATGTAGAGGGGGTCGGTGGCGGCGACGGGGACGCAGTCGGCGGGCTCGGCGGCGGCGACCAGTTTCTGCCAGTCGAGGTCGCGGGGGCCCAGTTCGGCGGGCGACTGCTCACGCTGGAGGACCACCACGTGCTCGGGCTGGTGCTCGGTGGTCGCGAGGGCCTCGTCGATGATCTTCTTGTAGTCGACGATCCGGTTCGGCTCGATGCCGCAGGACGCCGCGACGACCGCCTTGGGACGGGCGTCGTCGATGCGGGCGGCGAGTTCCTTGGGGGCGAAGCCGCCGAACACCACGGAGTGGACGGCGCCGATCCGCGCGCAGGCGAGCATGCCGATGATCGCTTCGGGCACCATCGGCATGTAGACGATCACCCGGTCGCCCCTGGTGACGCCGAGCGAGGTCAGCGCGCCCGCGAACAGGGCGACGGCGTCGCGCAGTTCGGCGTAGGTGTAGGACGCCTTGGTGCCGGTGACCGGGGAGTCGTACAGGAGGGCCGCCTGCCCGCCGCGGCCCGCGGCGACATGCCGGTCGAGGGCGTTGTACGCCGTGTTGAGCTCGCCGTCGGGGAACCACCGGTAGAGGGGTGCCCGGGAGTCGTCCAGGGCCCGGGTGGGCGGGCGGGACCAGTCGACCGCCTCGGCGGCCTCCAGCCAGAATCCCTCCCGGTCGGCCAGACTGCGCCGGTACTCGTCGGCGTACGTCCCCATGAGGCCCTCCTCGCTTCGTTGCGGCTCTCGTATCTCACCACGCCGGAGGCCTGGCCGGAATGTGAGCAATCCCCTTCGGACGAGGTCGAACCGAACGCCCCGCCCGTCCGTGCCCGCCCGGCTCGGCACCGGGACGCGGCCCCGGTCAGAGCAGCCGGCGGATGTCGCCGCGGACCCGGTAGAAACCGCCGGCCGCGGTGTGCAGGGCGTCCACGACATAGCGTGCCCCGGGCTCGCGTATCGCGCGAGGGAACTGCACGTTCCACGTCGGTTCGTAGCCCTCGGTGAGCACGTGCACCCGCGTCCGGCCGCCGTTTTGGACGCACTCGACGACCACCGATCCGGTGGGCGCCTGTGTCACGGTGGTGACCGCGGTCGCGGTGGTGGCGGGGACGTAGGTGGGCAGCGCGGCGGCGAGCTTGACGTCCCGCGCGACCGGCACGTCGCCCTGCTGGGCGGCGGCGACGGCCGCCTCGCTCGCGTCGACGCAGACCAGGGAGCCCTCGGTGGTCACCAGGTAGAGCCGCTCGTCGTGGTACTGCATCGAGAGCGCGGACCCGGCGCCCGTGCCGAGTTTCCACAGCCGGGTGCCGTCCCGGTCGAAGCAGTAGACCGACGAGGACGAGTCGCCCGCGAAGACGAACCGGCCGCCGGGGGAGGTGGCGCACGAGTACACCGCGCTGTCGCAGCCGTACGTCGCCTCGACGGCGCCGGTGGCCTTCGACAGCCGCTGGACCACCCGGTGGCCGGTGCCCGCGTACACCGCGTGGTCCTCCTGCCAGCCGAACAGGACGGCGCCCCGGGTGTCGGTGTGCCACAGTTCGCGGCTGCCGTCGGGGGTGTAGGCGGTGACGCCGCGGTGGTGGCCGTGGTAGACGGCCCGGTCGTCGGCGCGCACCAGCCAGGCGTGCTCGCCCCGGCTGCGGCGGGACCACTGGTGCTCGTCCTCGTGGTCGATGACGGTCAGCCCGCCGTTGCGGTCGGAGACGTCGAGCACGCCCTCGTGGATGTCGAGCCAGAAGATGTCGACGTCCGCCGCGACGTCGTAGGCCGCGAACGGCAGCTTGGAGGAGAGGTCGTAGACCTTGCCGTCGTCACAGCCCGCGTAGATCCAGAAATCGTCCGCGACCAGGCACTTCACTCCGTCCGGCAGGCTGAAGCGGGCCAGCATGCCGCCCTCGTGGTCGAGGGAGTAGACGTCCCCGGCCTGGTTGCCGACCCAGCAGCGCTCGCCGTCGACGTGGATGCCGAAGGCGGCGGAACCGGTGCGGAAGCGCCACAGGACCGGGGCGACGGCGCGCGCGGTGGAGGGCGCCGAGGTCACCTGGCGGCGGGTCACCGCACGCGGGGCGCGCTGCCCCTGGACGGCGGGGGCGTACCCCCTGCGGACCTTCTCCCCCACCTTCTTCGCGGCGGCGGCGCGGGCCTTGTCGGCGGTGGGGAAAGTGCTCGTCTGGACCTGTCCGGCGGCGCCGATCCGGCCGTAGCGCACGGTCACGGTCTGCCCGTCGACGGCGACCTCGTAGAACTTGTGCGCTCCTCCGTCGTCCTGCGACAGCTCCAGATACGTCGTCGACACCGTGGCACCGGCAGACATGGCAGTCCCCTCCCCGCACGGACCCGCGGCCGTTCCGGCGGATCCCAGTGATCACACCGTAGGAGGGGGCACTGACAATCGGGCTCCGGCCGGTCCCGCGACGGCCTCGTCGCCGGTACGGCGGCGGTAGGACGGCGGCAGGACGGCAATGCGGCGGCGGTACGGCGGTGTCGCCGTACCGCCGCCGTACCGGCGACGCCGTGCCCGCGGCAGCCGCGGGTCCCTACACCGTGGCCTTCCCGGGGACCGCCGCCGCGCGGGAGCGGCCGAACCGCTGGCGGACCAGCGAGACGCCCACCACGGCCAGGGCCACCAGGGTGGACAGCACC
The DNA here is from genome assembly GCF_040644295.1 of Streptomyces sp. NPDC047000. Classification (NCBI taxonomy): domain Bacteria; kingdom Bacillati; phylum Actinomycetota; class Actinomycetes; order Kitasatosporales; family Streptomycetaceae; genus Streptomyces; species Streptomyces sp. NPDC047000. Next base: position 163,493 of record NZ_JBEYWE010000018.1, on the reverse strand, counting down.
ACCTGGTCGCGGCCGCCGCCGCTGGCCGTGTCGGTCAGCATGTAGAGGAGGACGAAGGTGATCAGACCGATGGTCGCCCAGGTCAGGTACGGGTACAGCCACATCTTGACGACCAGCGAACCCGGCGCCTCGTTCTGGATGATCTTTCGCATCCGCAGCTGGGAGAAGCAGATCACCAGCCAGACGAACAGGGCGATGGCACCGGAGGAGTTGAGCAGGAACTGGAAGACGGTGTCCGGCCACAGGTAGTTGAAGGCGACGGCGACGAAGCCGAAGACCACCGAGGCGAGGATGGCCGTGCGCGGCACACCGCGCCCGGTGGTCCGTCCGAAGGAGGCCGGGGCGTCACCGCGGCGGCCGAGCGAGAACGCCATGCGGGAGGCCGTGTAGAGGCCGGAGTTGAGACAGGACAGCACCGAGGTGAGCACGATGGCGTTCATGATCTGCGCGGCGTGCGGGATGCCGATGGAGCTGAGGGCGGCGACGTAGGAGCCCTGCTTGAGGATGGCGGGGTCGTCCCAGCGCAGCAGCGACACGACGATCAGGATCGAGCCCAGGTAGAACACCGCGATACGCCAGATGACGCTGTTGGTGGCCCTGGTGACCGCGCCGCGCGGGTCGGGGGACTCGCCGGCCGCCAGGGTGACGATCTCGCTGCCCATGAAGGAGAAGACGACCATCAGCACGCCGGTGAGGATCGCGCCGGGTCCGTTGGGCAGGAATCCGCCGTGCGCGGTGAGGTAGGAGAACCCGGAGGCCGGGTGGTCCGAGCCGGGCAGCAGGCCGAAGACCGCGAGGGCGCCGAGGGCGATGAAGGCGACGATGGCGACGACCTTGATGCCGGCGAACCAGAACTCGAACTCGCCGTAGGAGGCCACGGAGACCAGGTTGCTGGCGGTCAGCACGACCATGACGATCAGCGCCCAGCCCCACTGCGGCACCGCCGGGACCCACCCGGCGAGGATCTTGGCGCCCGCGGTGGCCTCGACGGCGAGGACGACGACCCAGAAGAACCAGTACAGCCAGCCGATGGTGAACCCGGCCCAGCGGCCCAGCGCCCGGTCCGCGTAGGCGGAGAAGGAGCCGGAGGTGGGGTTGGCCGCGGCCATCTCGCCCAGCATCCGCATGACGAGGACGACGAGGACGCCGACGAGCGCGTAGGAGACGAGGATGCCCGGTCCCGCGGCGGCGATGCCGGAGCCGGAGCCGACGAACAGTCCGGCGCCGATGACACCGCCGATGGCGATCATCGACAGATGGCGGTTCTTCAGCCCGGCCTTGAGGCCGTCGTCGGCGGAGGGGGTGTCGCCGGCGGGGGGCGGTGACGTCGTGGTGGCGGCGGGGGAAGGTGTGGTCATCTCGACATCCATGGAGGGAGAGCGGACGAGGACATGCACGGGCGGACCGGGCGGCGAGCCGCGGGGTCCGCCGGGGACGGACATGAAGTCGACGCGTCGCGTTCCGCGGGCAGGTGGGTACGCGATCACGGCTGCCGTGACGGCAGGGAACCGATGCTGCGGCGCGGGTACTGCGTGAGCGCTGCGTGGGTACTGCGTGGATGCTGCACAGGTGCCGCCGCCCCGGGCCGTCCGGACGGCGACGGGCCGACGGGCCGGCCGTCAGGAAAATAGTTCACCTGGATCAGAAAAAACAAGGGTGTCCGGCCGGCGACTTTTCCCCGCCGGCCCCTTGCGCCCCGGGACACCGGCCGCCACCAGGTCTTGTTTAAGTGTTCACCATGCCCTAATTTTTTGCGCAGCGGGACACCGCCCCGCCGGGGCGGTCGCCGGCCCGGCCGGCCGAAGGCCCCCGTCCGTCCCCCGTGGGAGCCCCCATGCACCACTCCGCGGCCCTGTCGCCCAGGACACCCCTGATCCGGCGCCGACGTGCCCCGTGACTCCCGGACACCCGCGGTTAGGGTTGCGCCGTGGTGAACGCAGCGGGCAAGTTCGGGCCCTACAACCCGCCGGTCCCGGCACGGCCGGCGTCCGGCGCCCCGGTGCTCGACGCCCGGGTCCTGCCCGGCCGGGGCCAGACCGGCGCGGAACTGGTCCGCTCGCGCATCGCTCTCCGGGTGCGGCTGTGTTCCGTGGCACCCGGCGACCGGCTGCCCGACGCGGGGGTGCTCGCCGAGGAGCTCGGCATAGGTGAGATCACCGTGCGCCGCGCGCTGGAGGGCATGTGCCAGGACGGTCTGCTCGACCGCAGACGCGGCCGGACGGGCGGCACCTTCGTCGCCCGGGGCTGGGACACGGTGGTGGCCCTGCTGCACGACGCCGACGAGGCCGCGTCGCTCGGCGCCTTCCATCTGCTGCTGGAGTGCGGGCTCGTGGCGCACGGCGCCGGCGAGCTGCCGCCCGGCGCGCTCGACGGGCTCCAGGCGCTGGTCGACGAGACGGCCCTGGCCGGCGATCCGGCCCGGCTGCGCGAACTCGAGACCCGCTTCCACCTCGACCTCGCCGAGACGCTCGGCGGCGCCGGGATGCGTGAGCTCACCGCCGACCTGCTCGGCAGGCTGTGCCTGGTCCGGGCCGCCCCGGACCCCGGCACCGTACGGGAGCTGAACCGCTGCCACGCCGATCTACTCGCCGAACTCCACGGCGGCGCGCTGGACGGTGCCGTCCGGGCGGTGAAGGCGCACCGTCACGCCCCTGCCGCCTCCGGCTGATCCCCGCCCGCAGCGACCCGGCAGGCACCCGCACCCGGAACCCCGCCCCGCCCCGCCGCAAGGACAACCGCCCCTCACCGCCTCACCACCCCGCCTCACCGCACCGCACCGCAGAAGGAGCAGCCGCCATGTCCGACCACGGAGCAGCCGCCGGCCCACCGCCGGCGGCGGGCCCGCCCCGCGGTGCTCCTCAGCGGCTGCGCGGCGGCGTCCTCGGCATGGCGGACATCGCCGCCGCCACGATGGCCAACGTGGGCCCGGCGATGAGCTTCTTCTTCGGCTTCGCGTTCCTCGCCACCACGGCAGGCGTCGCCTCCCCGCTGACCATCGCCGCCGCGGGCGTCGCGGTGGCGCTGCTGGGCAACACGCTCGCCCAGTTCTCCCGCGCCCACCCCTCCGCGGGCAGTTTCATCACCTTCGTCGGCAAGACGTTCGGGCCGGTCAGCGCGGTGACCACGGCGCTGCTCGCCGGGCTCGGCTACATCATCGGGATGGCCGCCGTCATCGCGGTCTCCGGCGGGTTCGTCCAGATCACCCTGCACCACTACACCGGCGTGGACCTGCCGTGGATCGTCTGGACGCTGCTGCTGACCGGGGGCGCGGTGCTGCTGATGGTGCGCGGGGTGGTCGTGTCCACCAAGTGGGCGGGCTACTTCTTCGGCGTGGAGATGCTCGTCCTGGTGGCCGTGTCCGTGGCGGCGCTGGCCGAGCACGGCGGCCGGCTGTCCGCCGCGCCGTTCCTGCCGACGCACCTCACCCACGGCGTCACCGGTCTCGCGGCGGGCTTCCCGCTCGCGGTGTACCTGTTCATCGGCTGGGAGAACTCGGCGGCGCTGGCCGAGGAGACGGAGAACCCGCGGCGCAACGTCGGCCGCGCGGTGTTCTTCTCCGTCGCGATCATGACGGTGAGCTACATCCTCTTCGCCTACGCCACGGTCACCGCCTTCGACTACGACGTCGAGCGGCTCGGCGCCGCCCGCATCCCCTTCGTCGACGTCGCCCACGGCACCCTGGGCGCGCTGGCCTTCCTCGCCTACCTGGGGGGCCTGACCTCCACCCTGGGCGTGCTGATCGCGGGCATCAACTCGCAGGCCCGGCTGATGTTCAACGCGGGGCGCGAGGGGCTGCTGCCCGCGTTCCTCGGGTATGTGCACCCCACCCGCCGTACGCCGGACAACGCGATCGTGACCTTCGCCGGGACCTCGCTGCTGATCATCGGGGTGTGGGGGCTCGGGCACCTCGTCGGGGCGGCCGACGGGCCGATGAACCCCGTGGTGTTCTTCACGGAGTCCTCCAGCCTGGGTTCCCTCCTGATCCTGCTGGTGTACCTGGCGTCCAACATCGCCCTGCCGCTGTACTACCGCCGCTACCGGCCGCAGGAGTTCCGCACGGTACGGCACCTGGTGCTGCCGGCGATCGGCGCGCTGGCGATCCTGGTGCCGCTGTACTACCTGGCCAAGCCCGGCCAGCCCGCGCCGTACAACTGGTTCCCGGTGGTGGCGCTGGCCGCGCTGCTGGGCTCGGTCGCCTACGCCGCGCTGCTGGTGCGGCGTGATCCGGGGCTCGCCGAGCGGGTCGGGTCGGTGGTCGCCGACATGGAGTAGCCGCGGCGGGGCCGGCCCCGGTGTGCCGTCGGGCCCCGGCGCACCGGCGGACCCCGGTGGGCGTCGGGGCCCGCCGCCGAGCGGGGCGCGCCGCGGTGGCTCTCAGCCGCCGAGGGCCGCCAGCACCACCGACCTGGCCTCCTCCTGCACCCGGGCGAGGTGGTCCGGGCCGAGGAACGACTCGGCGTACACCTTGTAGACGTCCTCCGTGCCCGAGGGGCGGGCCGCGAACCAGGCGTTCGCGGTCACCACCTTGATGCCGCCGAGGGCCGCCCCGTTGCCCGGCGCCTCGGTGAGCACGGTGGTGATCTCCTCCCCCGCCAGGGACCGCGCGGTGACCTGGGCGGGCGACAGCTTCGCCAGCAGCGCCTTCTCCTCACGGGAGGCGGGTGCGTCGATGCGGGCGTAGGCGGGTTCGCCGAAGCGCTCGGTCAGCGCCGCGTAGTGCTGCGACGGGGTGCGTCCGGTGACCGCCGTGATCTCGGAGGCGAGCAGCGCCAGCAGGATGCCGTCCTTGTCGGTGGTCCACACCGAGCCGTCCCGGCGCAGGAAGGAGGCGCCGGCCGACTCCTCGCCGCCGAACCCGAGGGTGCCCCCGGCCAGGCCGTCCACGAACCACTTGAAGCCGACCGGCACCTCGACCAGTTCCCGGCCGAGGTCGGTGGCGACACGGTCGATCATGCCGGACGACACCAGGGTCTTGCCGACGGCCGCACCGGCCGGCCAGCGGTCGCGGTGGTTGAAGAGGTAGGCGATGGCGACGGCGAGGTAGTGGTTGGGGTTCATCAGGCCCGCGTCCGGGGTGACGATGCCGTGCCGGTCGGCGTCGGCGTCGTTGCCGGTGGCGATGGTGAAGCTGTCGCGCCGCTCGATGAGGGAGGCCATCGCGTACGGGGAGGAGCAGTCCATCCGGATCTTCCCGTCCCAGTCCAGCGTCATGAACCGCCAGGTCGGGTCGGCGTGCGGGTTGACCACGGTCAGGTCGAGGCGGTGCTGTTCGGCGATCCGGCCCCAGTAGGCGACGGACGCCCCGCCCAGCGGGTCGGCGCCGATGCGCACCCCGGCCGCGCGGATCGCGTCCAGGTCGAGCACGCCCGGCAGATCGGCGACGTAGGTGCCGAGGAAGTCGTAGCGCTGCGTGGTGGGGGCGGCCAGGGCGGTGGTGTACGGGACGCGGCGCACGTCCTTGAGGCCCGCCGCGATGATCTTGTTGGCGCGGTCCTGGATCCAGGAGGTGCTCCCGGAACCGGCCGGGCCGCCGCTGGGCGGGTTGTACTTGAAGCCGCCGTCGGCGGGCGGGTTGTGAGAGGGCGTCACCACCACGCCGTCGGCGAGGCCCGACGCGCGCCCCCGGTTGTGGGTCAGGATCGCGTGCGAGACGGCGGGCGTCGGGGTGTAGCCGTCGGCCTCGTCGATCAGCACGGTGACGCCGTTGGCGGCGAACACCTCGAGGGCGGTGACCCGGGCGGGCTCGGACAGGGCATGGGTGTCGGCGCCCAGGAAGAGCGGGCCGTCGGTGCCCTGGGCCGCGCGGTACTCGCAGATGGCCTGGCTGGTGGCGGCGATGTGGTCCTCGTTGAACGCGGTGTGCAGCGAGGAGCCGCGATGCCCGGAGGTGCCGAACGCCACCCGCTGTCCGGGGTCGGCCGGGTCGGGGTGCAGGGCGTAGTAGGAGGTGACCAGCCGGGCCACGTCCACCAGGTCGTCGGGGCCGGCCGGCCTGCCTGCTCGTTCGTGCGGCATGGGTCCGTTCCTCCGCGTCGGTTGATCGTTCGGTCTGGGTCTCATCCTGCCTCGTCATCCGGCGGGGAAACGACCCGAGGGGACGGGAGGGGACGGGGGCGGGCCTGCGCACCGGCACCGGACACACAGCACCCCCACCGAAACGACATCGACCGTTCACTATTTCTCCACATCGGACGGGCCCGACCGAAAGTATCCGGCCATTGACTCTCCCCGTCACCACGCCGGATCGCGGTGTGTGCACAGCCGTATCCGTAACGCTCACCGCTCGTCCCGCACGTTTCCGCACCCCTCGTCGCCGAAGCCGTTTCCGTCCCGGGAGGCACCCGCGTGTCCGCGCCAGCAGTTTCCGGCAGTCCGGAGTCCGAAAGACCCGTCCCACGACGGCCGCACGCGGCCGGCGGGCTGGGCGACCGCCTCTTCCGGTACCAGCTGACCGCCACCGGCGTCACGGTCCTCGCGATCATGGCGGCCGTGGGCGTCTTCCTGCTGATCAGGGCGGCCCAGGCGCTGCGCACCGGCGGGTTCTCCTTCCTCACCACGGCCGTGTGGCAGCCGGACGTGCACCACTTCGGCATCGCCGCCGTCCTCACCGGCACCCTGCTGATCGCCGCCGTCGCGGTGACCCTCTCGGTGCCACTGGCCGTCGGAACGGCGCTGTTCATCTCGGACGTGGCGCCGCGCCGGCTGCGCCGCACCCTGGTCACCCTGGTCGACCTGATGGCCGCCGTGCCGTCGGTGGTGTACGGGCTGTGGGGGCTGTTCTTCCTCCAGCAGCACGTCATCGGCCTGTCACGGTGGCTGTCGGACTGGTTCGGCTGGATCCCGTTCCTCACCGTGGACGGCGCGAAGCCGGGTGAACCGCTCGCCTCCGAGAGCGTCTACACCGCGTCGACCTTCGTCGCCGGGCTGGTGGTCGCGCTGATGGTGGCGCCGATCCAGTGCTCGGTGATGCGCGAGGTGTTCGCGCAGGCCCCCGCCGGTGAGCGGGAGGGCGCCTACGCCCTCGGCGCCACCCGGTGGGGCATGATCCGCGCGGTGGTCCTGCCGTACGGCGTGGGCGGCGTCATCGGCGGCACGATGCTCGGGCTCGGACGGGCGCTCGGCGAGACCATCGCGGTCTACCTGATCATCTCGCCGGTCTTCGCGATCCAGCCGCACATCCTGCAGACCGGCTCGAACTCCGTGTCGTCGCTGATCGCCCTGCACTACGGCGACGCCTCACCGTTCGGCATGTCGGCGCTGATGGCGGCGGGGCTCGCACTGTTCCTGCTCACCCTGGCGGTCAACTTCACGGCTTCCTCCATCGTGGCCCGTTCCCGGTCCGGCGCGCAGAGCGAGGCATGACATGACCGTCGTCGAGGAATTCCAGGGCTCCCCGGGCATCGCGCCGGGCGCCGCCGCACCGGCTCCCCGGCCGCCGGACGTACCCCGGCGGATCGGCGGGCCCACCCGCTCCGGGGTGCTGTCCCTGCTGGGCGCCGCCCTGTCCGCGCTGTGTGTGACCGTGCTGCTCTTCGGCCGGCTGGCCCCGTTCACCGGGGCGCTGGGCTTCGCCGTGACCGCGTACCTGGTCTTCCTGGTGCTCTACGCGGTGCTGACCGGCCTGGAGGAGAACGGCCAGGCGGTACGGGACCGGGTGATGACCGCCGTGCTGTGGACGGCGGCCGGACTGCTGTTCTCGGCGCTGGCCATGGTCGTCGGGTTCACGGCGTGGCGGGGCCGCGAGGCGCTGCCGCACCTGAACTTCTTCACCCAGGACATGCAGGCCGCGGGCCCGCTGGACCCGCTGTCCCACGGCGGTGTCGCGCACGCCATGACCGGCACCCTGACGATGATCGTCATCGCACTGGTGATCACCGTGCCGCTGGGGCTGGCCTGCGCGGTGTACCTCGACCAGATCCCCGGCCGGTTCTCCCGGTTCGTGCGCACCGTCGTCGAGGCGATGACCGCGCTGCCGTCGATCGTCGCCGGTCTGATGGTGTACGCCGTCTGGATCCTCGGCCTCGGGATGCAGAAGTCGGGGCTCGCGGCGGGCTTCGCGATCAGCGTGATGATGCTGCCCATCGTGATCCGGGCGGCGGACGTGGTGCTGCGGCTGGTGCCGGGCACGCTCACCGAGGCCGCGGAGGCGCTCGGCGCGCCGCGCTGGCGGACGGTGTGGCACGTGGTGCTGCCGACGGCCCGCTCGGGCCTGGCCACCGCCGTGATCCTGGGCACCGCGCGCGGTATCGGCGAGACCTCTCCGGTGCTGCTCACCGCGGGCTTCACGGCCGCGCTCAACGCCGACCCGCTGAACGGGCCGATGGTGTCGCTGCCGCTGACCGTCTTCAACTTCGTCAAGTCGCCCGAGCCCACGATGATCGCGCGCGGGTTCGGCGCGGCGGCGGTACTGATGGCGCTGGTGCTGGTGCTGTTCGTGATCGCCCGGGTCATCGGCGGTCGCGGTCCCGGGCACCAGAGCCGCAGGCAGGCCCGCCGGGCCGCCCGCGCCTCGCAGCGCGACGTCCGGCGCTTCGCCGAACTCCACTCCCCCGGGCTGTCGTTGTTCGGCGACCGCTTCGACAAACGGCTGTACCCCGCCGGCGCCGCCCCCGAGACGGCCGGTGCCTTCCCCGAGCCCGCCGACGCCTCCCCCGAGTCCACCGCACCGACCCCCGGAGAGACCGACTGATGCCCAGCCACCTCACCCGCCCGCGCCGCCTGCGGGCCCTCGGGATCCTGGGCGCGCTGCTGTGCGTGTTCAGCGGCCCGCCGGCCACGCCGGCCGCCGCCGAGAGCTACACACCCATCGCGGGAGCCGGCTCGACCTGGGCGGAGAACGCCGTGGACGAGTGGCGGCGCGCCGTGAACCAGTACGGCATGCGGATCTCGTACGCCGGTACCGGCTCCTCCGACGGCCGGCGCCAGTTCCTCAGCGGCACCGTGGACTTCGCGGTCTCGGACATCCCGTTCCAGACGCATCCGACCGACGGTTCCGCGGCCGAGCGGCCCGGCGCGGGCTCGTACGCCTACATGCCGATCGTGGCCGGCGGCACCGTGTTCATGTACCACCTGACGGTGGGCGGCAAGCGGGTCACCAATCTGCGGCTGTCCGGCGACGTCGTCACGAAGATCTTCACCGGGGTCGTCAAGACCTGGGACGATCCGGTGATCAAGGCGGACAACCCCGGTCTCCAGCTGCCGCACCGGACCATCGTGCCGGTGGTGCGCTCCGACGGCTCGGGCTCCACGGCCCAGTTCACGCTGTGGATGGCCAACCAGCACAAGGCGCTGTGGCAGGCCTACTGCGGGAAGGTCGGCCGCTCGGGGGCGTGCGGGCAGACCTCGTACTACCCGACGGTGTCCGGCATGATCGCCCAGTCCGGCGACCTCGGGGTGGCGGGCTACGTCGCGCAGAACTACGGCGAGGGCGCGATCGGTTACGTCAACTACTCGTACGCGCTCAACGCGCACTTCCCGGTCGCCAAGGTCCTCAACCACGCGGGCTACTACACCGAACCGACCCCGCAGAACGTCGCGGTCTCGCTGCTCAAGGCGAGGATCGACACCGACAGGTCGTCCGCCGACTACCTCACCCAGCAGCTCGACGGCGTCTACGCCGACAGCGACCGGCGCAACTACCCGCTGTCCAGCTACTCGTACATGATCCTGCCGCTGAAGGTGCAGGGCACCTTCACCGCGGCCAAGGGCAAGACGCTGGGCGCGTTCTCCTACTACTTCATGTGCCAGGGCCAGCAGCAGGCGCCGCAGCTGGGCTACTCACCGCTGCCGATCAACCTGGTGAAGGCGGGCTTCGACCAGATCCGCCGGATCCCGGGCGTCGCGGCGCAGAACATCAACATCAAGGGCTGCAACAACCCGACGTTCAGCACGTCCGGCGCCAACAAGCTGGCCCAGACGGCGCCCTATCCGGCGGCCTGCGACAAGAAGGGCGCCGCGCCCTGCACGTCGGGCAGCGGGGGCGCCAAGGCGGGCAGCGGGAGCGGGGGTTCGGGGGGCTCCGGGTCCGGTTCCGGTTCCGGCGGTACGGGCGCTGCCGGCGCCTCGACCGGGGGCGGCACGGGGACCGGCGGCGCCACGGGCGGCGACGCGGCCGGGTCCGGCGGCACGGGCGGCGGCAGCGCACAGCCGTCCGTCGATCCCGACACCGGGCAGACCATCGCGCCGGGCGGCGCGGCCGGGTCGGGCGGCACGGGCGGCGCCGCTGCGGCGGCGGCCGACGGCACCGTGGCCCTCGCCCAGCCGGTCGCGGTGGCCGGACGGCACGGCTGGACCGCCACCCAGACACTGATGCTGCTCGCCGGATTCCTGGTCCTGGCGCTGCTGCTGCTGCCCTCGGCGGTGTCGAGGCTGGTCGGCTCCCGCTCCGGCGCCGGACCCGACGGGCGGCCCGACGACCGTGACCCGGAAGGGAGTTCCCGGTGATCTCACTGCGCACGCGGTCGTACCGCGCCCGGATCCGCCGCGCCCTGGTCCGGCTCGTCGCCGGCGCCGCCGTCGGCGCCCTCGCCGGGCTCGCCGTGGCCCAGGCGGCTCCCTCCGCGACCGCCGCGACCGGCGCCACCGGCTCCGCGGTGACCGTCTCCGGGCGCGGCGAGTTCAAGGACATGCGGTTCACGGTCGGCCAGACCACCCGCCTCACCAGTCAGGCGGTCACGGTGTCCTGGACCGGCGGCACCGCGACCACCTTCGCCGGCACGCTGTTCGACACGGACTTCGTGCAGATCATGCAGTGCTGGGGCGACGACGACGGCACCGTCCCGTCCAATCCCGGCCCGCCGCGCACCCAGTGCCAGTACGGCGCCTCCCCGACCACCGACCGCGGCAACTGGCCCGGCAACGGCCAGGACGACACCCGGCAGGTCTTCTACAGCGCCGACCCCGCCGACTACGGCCAGGACGACCGCTACGGCGCCGCCGACCCCAACGCCCCGGCCGAGGTGCCGTTCAAGGCGGTCGACGGCACGACGATCACCACCGGCACCCAGAACAACGCCTTCTTCAACCGCAACACCACCAACGAGGTCGACTTCGCCCGCACCGGCGCCGACGGCACCGGCCGGGAGTACTTCGAGGTGCAGACCGCCAACGAGGCCCCGCACCTGGGCTGCGGCCTGCCGGTGACCAGGAACGGCGTGACGAGGCCGCGCTCCTGCTGGCTGGTGATCGTCCCGCAGGGCCGCCTCGACCTGGACGGCACCCCGTACGCCGACCACAGCCAGGTCAACGCCGGTTCGCCGGTGTCCTCCACCAACTGGCGCAACCGCATAGCGGTCCCGCTGCAGTTCAACTCCGTCGGCGCCAACTGCGCGCTCGGCGCGAAGGAGCGCGCCACGACGGGCAGCGAGCTCGCGGCCGACGCGATGACCAGCTGGCAGGCGGCGCTGTGCCCGGCCGGGAAGGTCTACGGCTACACGGAGCTCGGCGAGCCCGACACCCGCGCCCGGCTGACCTCCGACGGCTCCGCCGGGCTGGCGTTCACCACCCGGGCGCTGGGCGCAGACGCCGGTACGACGGCGCCGTCCGGCACCACGACGTACGCGCCGGTCGCACTGTCCGGCACGGTCATCGGCTTCACCATCGAGCGCAGACCCAAGGCCGGGGCGCCGGACGACGTCCGGGCCCGGGCCGGGACGAAGGTCGAGTCGATCGACCTCACCCCGCGGCTGGTGGCCAAGCTGCTCACCGAGTCGTACCGCAACTCCCCCTGGGGCGCGGTCGTCGGCGACAAGACGGCCACGGGGTACGGCTGGGCGCGGAACAATCCGGCGGGCCTGGCGAGCGACCCCGAATTCATCTCCCTGAACCCGGAGTTCGCGTACCTCTCGGTCGCCGAGACACCCGCCACCGACACCGATCTGCTCACCTCGCTGGGGCACACCGACAGCGCCCGCGCCCTGTGGCAGTGGATCGTGTCGGACAAGGCCGCCCGGCAGTTCCTCGCCGGGGTCCCCGACGACTGGGGCATGCGGGTCAACCCGTACTACGGCACCACCGCCGATCTGAACCCGAGCGGCTTCGCCTTCGCGCCGGACACCGTCGACGACTACCCGAAGAGCGACCCGTGGTGCACGGTGCCGCCCGGCACCGACGCGCCCGCCGAGGCGAAGCAGTGCATGACGGACTTCCACCCGTACGTCGAGAACCTGCACTCCGGCGCCCTGCACACCCGCCGCGCGGACACCCTGTGGAAGTCGAGCTGGGACGCGCTCGCCAACCCGCCCGCCTACAAGAGCACCGGTCCCCAGACGGTCGGCTCCCGGTTCGTCGTCACCGTCACCGACGCGGCCTCCGCGGCACGCTACGGGCTCCAGACGGCCAGACTCCGCAACGCGGCGGGCTCGTTCACCGCACCGACCGCGGCCGCTCTGACGGCGGCCGCGCAGAGCGCCGCGGGCAAGGACCTCGCCGAGATCACCCCGGCGGGCGCCGCGGCCAAGTCGGCCTATCCGCTCGCCCAGCTGGTCTACGCGGCGGTGCGCCCCGGCGCGCTGAAGGCGGACGCCCGCAAGGACTACGCGGCACTGCTGACCTACGCGGCCGGCGCCGGGCAGGTCAGCGGCGCGGACCCGGGTCGCCTTCCGGCCGGGTACGCCCCGCTGTCCGCCTCGCTGCGCGAGCGCACCGCGCGGGCCGCGAACGCGCTGCTGCACTACACCGGTCCCGCGACCGGGTCCGGCAGCGGAGGCGCCACGGGCGGCACCGGCAGCGGCGGCACGACCGGCGGCGGCAGCGGCACCGCCGGCGGCGGGACAGGGTCCGGCGGCACCGGTACGGGCGGCACCTCCGGCGGCGCGGCGACCGGCGCCGGGGCCTCCGGCTCGCCCGCCCCGAAGGTGTCGTACGACGGCGGCACCGCCGTACAGACCACGGCGGCCGGGACCACGCCCGCCGACCCGGCGAACCCGCTGCGCTACGCCGTCCCGGCCGGTGCCGCGCTCGGCGCGCTGGCCGGGGTGGGCGCGCCCTTCGCGGGCGGCGGCCGGCTGCGGCTCCCGCTGCGGGTGCCCCTGCCGGGCGGACGCACCGTCACCGTGCTGCCCGCGCTGTCCGTCCCGGAGCGGCTGCGCAGGCGACTGCCCTAGCCGCGGACCGGAGCGCCCCGCGGCGCTCCCCCACAGACGACCGCCCGCCCCGAAAGGCAGTCGGGGCGGACGGCCGGTTCCACCCTGCCAGATCCCTGGTGCAGATCCTGTGTCGGGTCTCCGGGTCAGCCCCTGTCCCGGAGACCCGTCCCGGGCCCCTGTCTCAGGCCCCTGTTCCCCGCCTCGCACTACTCTCAGGAGACACCCGATGCGCAGCACGCGCTCCTCGGCGGCGCTCGTCGCCGCCGCCGTGGTGGCCGGCGGCCTGGCTCTGTCGAGCCCGGCCTACGCCGACCCCACCCCCGCAGGGACCTTCCGCCAGCTCGTCGGCACGGGCTCCGACACCACCCAGGACGTCCTCAACGCCCTGGCCGGGGACGACGTCAACGGCAAGAGCTACACCGCGTCCGCCGTGAAGTCGGCGAACGGTGCCGGGATCGCCTCCTACGACGCGATCGAGCCCGGCACCGGCTCCGCCGGCTCGAACATCACGACCCGCTCCGGCGGCCCGTCCTTCCTGCGCCCCAACGGCTCCGGCAAGGGCCGGCTCGCGCTGAGCGAGGCCCTGACCGGGGACAAGTACCCGGACAGCTCCGGTGTCACCATCAAGGGCCAGGTCGACTTCGCCCGCTCCTCCTCGGGTCCCAGCACCTCCGGCACCGCCCTGACGTACATCCCGTTCGCCCGGGACGCCGTCGGCATCGCGGTCAAGGGCGCCGCGCTCGGCGACCTGTCGGTGGACCAGCTGCACGACATCTACTCCGGCACCCTGACCGTGCTGAACGGCCAGACCCTGCACCCGAAGATCCCGCAGAGCGGCTCCGGCACCCGGAAGTTCTTCCTCTCCGCGATCGGCCTGACCGACTCCACCCTGTCCCCGGCCGTCCCGACGGTCCAGGAGAACCAGGCCGACGCCGCCCTCACCGAGGACGGCGCCCTGGCGCCGTTCTCCGTGGGCAGCTGGATCGCCCAGATCAACGGTGTCGCACCGGACTACAGCAAGGACGCGGCGGCGGCCGGCGGTCACCTGGCCGCGGTGACGCTGCCCGGCGACTCCGGCGCCACCAGCCCGGTCACCACCGTCAACGGCAGGATCGCCCCGGTCAACGCCTACTACGAGAACTCCACCTTCGGCCGCGACGTCTACAACGTCGTACCGAGCCGGGCCATCGACCCGACCGGTGTCTTCTTCGACAAGGACCTCTACGACGTCTTCGTCACCTCCGGCAGCCACAGCGCCCAGCTGGCCTCCGACAGCGCCGAGAAGGTCATCGCCGACTTCGGCTTCGTGAACGAGCCGTACAACGGCTCGGTCAGCGTGGCCAAGCACGCCAAACTGGGCGGCCTGGAGGAGTCCGGCATCGACCTGTCGACGCCCGCCGCCCCGGCGCTCAAGGCCACCGCCGGCGACGCGAGCGTGAAGCTGTCCTGGACCGCCCCGGCGGCCCCGGGCCTGCCGGTCACCGACTACCGGATCACGCTGACCACGTCGGCCGGCGCCGTCGCCGCCGTCAAGGACGTCCCGGCGTCCACCACCTCCGTCACCCTCACCGGCCTGGCCACCGGCAGCTACAGCGCCACGGTCGCCGCCGCCAACCTCAACGGCACCGGCGCGCCCGCCGGCTGGACCGGCGCCGTCAAGTACACCAGCACCACCAAGGCCACCACCGCGACCACCGCGTACGGCAAGGCCCCGAAGATCGCGGTCACCGTGGCCGGTTCGCACGGTGTGGCCCCGACCGGCAAGGTCACGGTGAAGGAGGGCTCCACCGTCCTCGGCACCGGCACCCTGGACAGCTCCGGCAAGGTCACCGTGAGCCTGTCCAGCCACCTCAAGGTCGCCACGCACACCCTGACGGTGTCCTACGCGGGCACGTCCGGGCTGTACTCGTCCTCGGCGGCCCTCTCCCTGAAGGTCACCAAGGCGACGGCGTCCGTGAGCGTCTCCGCGCCCGCCTCGGTCAGTCACACGGCCCGCGCCAAGGTGACCACCAAGGTGACCGCGACGGGCACCACCCCGACCGGCACCGTGCGGATCCACGAGGGCTCCAAGGTCCTCGCGACCGGCACGCTCAGCGGCGGCAAGGTGACGGTCACCCTGCCGAAGCTCGCCAAGGGCAAGCACACGCTGCACGCCACGTACACGGGTTCGTCGACGGTGAACGCGAAGACCGGCGCCGACTTCGTCATCAGGTCCACCTGACCCGCCCGGCCGGGGAGACCGCGAGCCGCCGCGGTCTCCCCGGCCCCACTCCCGCCACCGTCCAGAACCAGTCCAGTTGAGGAGGCGCGCCGCCGTGACCGCCGTCGCACCTGCCCCGCTCGCCCCGGCCGTGCCCCGCGCCCGGGTCCACGGCGTCACCGCCGTCCGCCACCTCGCCCGCGGCGCGCTGCTCAGCCTCGCCGCGCTGCTGCTCGGCGTCACCGCCCAGCTGCTGCTGGTCAGCGGCATCCAGGAACACAACGCCCAGCACAGCGCCTACGACGAGCTGCGCAACCGACTCGCCCTGGGCACCGCCCCGGTGGCGCAGACCGGCCTCGACGGCAGCCTGCTCGCGCCCGGCTCCCCGGTCGCCCTGATCGAGGTGCCGAAGCTGGGGATGAGCCAGGTCGTGCTGGAGGGCACCGACTCCGCCGTGCTGACCGGCGGTCCCGGACACCGCAGGGACACCCCGATGCCCGGCCAGACCGGGACCAGTGTGCTGATGGGCCGCGCGGCGGCCTACGGCGGCCCGTTCGGGGGGCTCGCCCGGCTCGCCGAGGGCGACACGTTCACCGTGACCACCGGTCAGGGCAGGGCACGTTACCGGGTGGCCGACGTGCGCCGCGCCGGGGACCCGGCACCGGCGGCGCTCGCGGCGGGCAGCGGCCGGGTCGTCCTGGTCACCGCGACCGGGCCGCGTTTCATGCCGGCGGGGGTGCTGCGGGTGGACGCCGAGCTGGTGTCCGCGCCGTTCCAGACCCCGGCGGCGGTCATCCGGCCGGGCACGCTGCCCGACGCGGAGGAGCCGCTGGCCCGGCCGTCCGGGGTGCCGTGGCCGCTGGTGATGTGGCTCCAGGCGCTGCTGGCGGCGGCCGTCGCCGCGGTGTGGACGTGGCACCGCTGGGGGCGGCACCAGACGTGGCTCGTCTTCGCGCCCGTCGTCGCGGTGCTCGGCCTCCAGGTCGCCACCGGAGCCACCGAACTGCTGCCCAACCTGCTCTGACCCGGGCCGGCTCACCCGTCCCGCGAGCCGACCCGACCCCCGACGGAGCCCCACCGGACTCCCACCGCAGCCCCGCCGCAGCCCACGAAGCCCACCGAACTCCCGCCGTACCCGGCGCCCGATCCCCGCCGGCCCCGCCGCCCGATCCCGCCGCGCAGCCCGAGGAACCCACCGTGACCGACACCGCCGTACTCCCCCTCGCCGACGTCCCGCCCACCGCTCCCGCCGCCCTCGAGGCGCTCGCCGTCTCCGCCTGGTTCGGCAGCCACCAGGTGCTCAGCCAGGTGTCGCTCACCATGCCGGCGGGCCGGGTGACGGCCCTGATCGGCCCGTCCGGCTGCGGGAAGTCGACCTTCCTGCGCACCCTCAACCGGATGCACGAGCTGATCCCGGGCGCGGCCTTCGGCGGCGAGGTGCGCCTCGACGGCCAGGACGTCTACGCCCCCGAGCGCCGCCTGACCGACGCCCGCCGCAGCATCGGCATGGTCTTCCAGAAGCCGAACCCGTTCCCCGCCATGTCGATCTACGACAACGTGGTGGCGGGCCTCAGGCTCACCGGGACCCGGGCGAACCGCCGCGCGAAGGACGAGCTGGTCGAGGAGTCGCTGACGCGGGCCGGGCTGTGGAAGGAGGTCCGCGACCGGCTGCGCAAGCCGGGCGGTGCCCTCTCCGGCGGCCAGCAGCAGCGCCTGTGCATCGCCCGCGCGCTCGCCGTACGGCCCCGGGTGCTGCTGATGGACGAGCCGTGCTCGGCGCTCGACCCGACGTCCACCCGCCGGGTCGAGGAGACCGTCCACGAACTCGCGGGCGAGGTCACCATCGTGATCGTCACGCACAACATGCAGCAGGCGGCCCGTGTCTCCGACCGGTGCGCCTTCTTCCTCGCCGAACAGGGCACCCCGGGCGGCATCGTCGAGCACGGGCCGACGGACGACGTGTTCCACTCGCCCCGGGACCGGCGGACCGCGGACTATGTCGCGGGCCGCTTCGGCTGATCCGCCGCCCCCTCACGCCGCGGGCCCGACCGGCCCTGCCCGCCGGTACCGGCCGCCGTGCGCGCATGGCCCGGCAGGCCCTGGCGCCGGATTCCCCTCGAATTGTTTTTGGTCCGTAACAGCGGGATCCGAACGGTGAGTTGTGTCGTCCTCCCAGGTGCGGGGGATTGATCGACACCATCAGGATCGGGGCAACATGTCAGGGCACGGCGGCGGGCGGGGCTGGTACGGCCGGGTGATCGCGGCGGCGGTCGGGGTGACGGCGGTGGCCGCGGCGGCCTCGGTGTGGGTCGCGCAGGCGGGGCCCGTCGAGGACGGTGCCGGCAAGAAGGCCCGCACCCCGGCGGTGAAGCCGGTGTCGGTGGAGATAGCCCACGCCTCGGACGCCGGCGCCCACGGCGTCAACATCACCGTCGACGACGGCCCGGACCCCACCTGGACCCCGCAGATGCTGGAGATCCTCAAGGAGAACGGGGTCAAGGCCACGTTCTGCATGACGGGCGTCCAGGCCGAGGCGCATCCCGATCTGGTGAAGGCCGTCGTGGCGGCCGGGCACCGGCTGTGCGACCACAGTGTGTCGCACGACACCACGATGGACAAGAAGCCCGAGAGCTACCAGAAGAAGGAGATCCTGGACGCCGAACAGATGATCATCAAGGCGTCCGGGGGCGTCCGTCCCCTGTACTACCGTGCCCCCGGCGGCGCGTTCACGCCGTACAGCCGGGGGCTCGCGGCGTCGCACGGGATGCGGCCGCTGGGCTGGAACGTCGACTCCAAGGACTTCGAGCGGCCGGGAACGGCGGCCATCGTCGCCACCGTCGAGCGGGAGGTCGCCAACGGCCCGACGATCCTGTTCCACGACGCGGGCGGCGACCGCTCGCAGACGGCGGCCGCGCTGCGCGAGGTCCTGCCGTGGCTGAAGCAGCAGGGCTACACCTTCGGGTTCCCGGTGCGCTGACCGGCTCCGTTCCCGGCCCGGACATCGGGGCGTACGTCACTTCCAGCCGTAGGCGTACGCCGCGACCCAGGTGATGTCGAGCCGGGCACTGCTGCCGGGAGCGGCGCCCGGGCCCTCCAGGGCGCTCTCGTTCTGCAGCACCCAGGACAGCGGCCGGTCCGCCACGCCCCGGGTGTCCTGTCCGATCAGCCGCCCGTCGACGTAGAAGCGGACCCGGCCCGGCGTCCACTCGGTGGAGACGGTGTGCCAGTGCGTCCAGTCGGCGGCGCCCGCGAAGTACCCCTGCTCACCGCCCCCGCAGGGATGGTGGAAGGCGCTGAGGGTGCCGGTCCACTCGCCCTCGGGGAAGTCCGTCTCGCAGCCGCCGCCGTAGTGCAGCCAGGCCGACTTGTAACCGGGGGCGGGTTCGGTGACCTTGATACGGGCGGTGAACTTGCCGTACGTCATCTGCATGGCGGCGCGTGGTACGACGGCGGCGGAGTGCACGGGCCCGCCGTCCCGCGGGCGCCACATCCGGATGTACATGCGTCCGTCGCCGTCGGCGGCCGGGCCGACGCTCACGGTGTCCTCGGGGTGGTAGACGCCGGTGACGGCCCGGCCCCGGCCGGCCGCCGTGTCGGGCCAGCCCGTCGGGTAGGCCCACCAGTTGTCGCGGTACGCACCGCTCAGTCCGCCGCAGTAGGCGGCGGAGGTGTCGGCGTGGTGGTCGCAGTCGCTGAACGAGCCCGACGGCACGCGATCACCGTCGAAGTCCTCCGCGAGCACCTGCCAGAAGGGCCCGCAGTCGCCGTGCGGCAGTTCGGTCACCGGGCCGCCGCGGCAGGCGTCGGCCGCTACCGGGGCGCCGTCGGCACGCGGGATGCCGAGGAAGGCGGCCACGAGAAGCAGGCCGAGGGCCACCAGGAGGGTACGGCGGGTCCGGCGGGACCGTGCCGCGTGCCGGTGGTGGTCGGCGGGGCGGGCGCGGCCGGTACGGCGGGGGCGCTCGGCGCGGCGGGGCGGACCCGTGGGGCGGGGCGGACCGGCGTGGCGCGGGTGGTGCGGCGCTGCGTGCAAGCCCATCGGAAGACTCCCTCGACCGCCCGGGGGACACCGGCGTCGTCGTCCTTCGTGCCCGCGCCCGGTGCGGCGCGTTCGCGTCCGTGCCTGTGCTGCTGCTCGCCGTGCTCGTGCCACATCCTTGCGGCGCGGCCCCGCGGGCACCATCCCCGTGACCGGAGTTCGCACCCGGGACGGTCGTCCTGCCGTACGGCCGTACCGTCGTACGCCGTAGCGGCGTTCACCGGCGTCCGATGCGGGGCCGCCCGCGATTCTTCGGTTTCCGGACACTTGGCGGTCACGGCGGCCGGGGAGATTCTGGTTGTCCCCCTCTGGCCCGTCCTGGATCCGTTTCGCCCCCGGTACCCGCCGGGCGCGTGACGCGGAAGGATGCCGTGCGCCGTGTCCCTGCTGCCGCTCGAAGACCCCTCCGACGGGCACGCGGTCCCCGCGCGTGAACCCTCCCCCGCCGAAGGCCCCCGCGGGCCGGTCCGTCTCCCCCGCCCGCCGCTCCTCGCCCGGTCGGCGGGGCCGGCCCGCCACGGTCTGGTCCTGCTGCCGCTGCTGCTGATCACGGCGTGGGCGGTGACCGACTCCCGCTCGCTGCGCGACAACGCGGCCCGGATACCCGCGGCCGATCCCTGGTGGCTGCTGTCCGCGGTGGTGTGCACCTGTCTGGGCTGGGTGGCGGCGGCGTGCGTACGGCAGGGCGCCGTCGTGGAACGGCTGCCGCCGGGGCCGCTGCTCGCGTCGCAGTTCGCCGCGGGCACCGCCAACCATCTGCTCCCGGCGAGCATCGGCGCCCACGCCGTCACCCTGCGCTTCCTCCAGCGGCAGGGCGTCCCGCTGGCCCGCGCCAGCGCCTCGATCGCGCTGTACTCGCTGGTCAAGCCGGTCGCCAAGACGGCTGTCCTGGTGGTGTTCCTCGTCCTGTTCCCCGGCATGCTGCGGCTGCGTGAACTGCTGCCCGGCGGACAGGCACTGTTCCTCACCGTGGCGGGCGCCGCGATCGCGCCCGCCACGGCCGCGGTGCTGTTCGCGGCGGTACGGCCGCTGCGGCGCAGGCTGCTGGCGTTCCTGCGCACCGCCCTCCACGACGCGCGCACGCTGCACACCCGGCCCGCCCGGGTGCTCGCCCTGTGGGGCGGGGCGGCGGCGACCCCGGTGCTCCAGGCCAGTGTGATCGCCTCGGCCGGGGCGGCCCTCGGTCTCGGACTGTCCTGGGCCCAGGTGGTGTTCGCCTTCCTCGTCGCGAGCACCGCCACCGGGG
Organism: Streptomyces sp. NPDC047000; assembly: GCF_040644295.1. Taxonomy (NCBI): domain Bacteria; kingdom Bacillati; phylum Actinomycetota; class Actinomycetes; order Kitasatosporales; family Streptomycetaceae; genus Streptomyces; species Streptomyces sp. NPDC047000. Next base: position 142,923 of record NZ_JBEYWE010000018.1, on the reverse strand, counting down.
CGGTACCGGCGCCGGGCGGGATCGGGCCCGTCGACGCGGCACTGGTCCTCACCCTGTCCGCCGCCTACGGCACCCCGGTCGCCCTCGGCACCGCCACCGTCGTGGCCTACCGGGTGCTGACGGTGTGGGTGCCGCTGGTCCCGGGGGCGCTGGTGCTCTCGGCGATGGTCCACCGGCGGATGCTGTGAGGGCCGCGGGAGGACCGCGGGCTCCCGGGCCCGGCCGGTCTACAGCGCGGTCAGACCCGCCGCCCGGCCCTCCCCGTCCCACCGGACCTCGGCCAGCCCGGTCACGGCGGCCCGGTCGAGGGGGCCGTGGACGTGCGGGAACAGGGTGCCCTCCGGCACGCCCGGCGGCGGTGCGGGGTCCGCGGGCTCCCAGACGCAGCGGGCGGTGAGCCGGCTCTCGTCGACGAGCAGGACGAGCAGCGGTCTCGGTGCCGTCCGGTAGAAGGCGTCGGCCACGGCGAGCGTGGTCCGCTCGTCGGGCGAGCAGTGCACGAAGCCCTCCTGGGCGAGGGAGGCGGGGGCGTAGGGACGGTCGGGGTCGGCGTGCCAGGCGTCCTGGGTGACCACGTGATAGATCATGGCCCGATTGAACCGCACCGCCGCCGGGGCGGGGGTCCCCACCGGACCGTCCGCACACCGGTTCGGGCGGTTGAGGGCCGGTTCGGGAAGAGGCCGGATCTCCCCAAAACGACCCCAACCGGCCGGTAGCCGCGTACTGTCTGAGGAATCCTTTCTGCGACGGCGCGACGCGGGGGTGGCCCAGCATGAAGCCACAAGAACGGTTCCGGCCCATCACGACACTCTGGGAGTGGCAGCGGCACGCCGCCTGCCGCGGTGCGGGCAGCTCGTACTTCTACTCCCCGCAGGGCGAGCGGGGCAGATCCCGGCGGGACCGGGAGGAGCGGGCGCTGGCGATCTGCGCCGGCTGCCCGGTGCGGGAGCCCTGCGCCGCGTTCGCCCTGGCGGGACACGAGGACTACGGCGTGTGGGGCGGGATGACCGAGAACGACCGCCGGGAGCTGCTCGCCCCGTCGCCGGTCACCCCCCGTACCGCCCGTCCGGACGGCGGGCCGGCGATACGTCCGGGCCGCGCGGGCCGCCCTCTCTCGGCCGCCAACTCGATCCGCCGGAAAGAGGGTTGACGCCGACAGGGAGTATTCTTGCTACCCACCGGTACCCGGCCTGGGAAGAGCGGTGTTCCTGGGGTAGGGTCTGCTCCGGTTCGCGGCCGCCCATCGGTGAACGGGTCGTCGCGGGGAGTGTCGGAGGGCTGCACAACAATGGAATCGCACCTGGTCGGCGAAGGGTCGGACCTGGACGGCGTACGGCTGGAGGAACTGGCCCCGCAGCCCCTGCTCACCCGGGACTACGAGGTGCGACCGGCCCTGGTGTACGAGCAGTTGCGCGAGCGGCACGGGCCGGTCGCCCCCGTCGATCTGCTCGGGGTCCCGGCCTGGCTGGTTCTCGGCTACCGCGAGTCCCTCGAGGTGCTCCAGGACGACGCCGGCTGGCCCAAGGGACTGGAGAACTGGAAGGCCCGCAACGAGGGCCGGGTGCCCGCCGACTGGCCGCTCGCCCCGTCGCTCGACGTCAACCACATCCTGATCCAGGGCGGTTCGGGCTACCGCAGGCTGCGCACCGCGTGGGACGCGGCGCTGCGCCCGTTCCAGGACCCCCGCCGCCCCGAGGCCAAGCGGCTCAAGGCGGCCGTCACCGAGTACGCCGACGAGCTGATCACCCTGCTCTCCCGGGGCGGCCCCACCGGACTCGCCGATCTGTCGGCGCAGTTCTCCCGGCCGCTGCCGCTGATGGCCGCCAGCCATCTGCTCGGCTTCCCCGGATCGCAGGGCGACGACGCGCTGATGGACATGTGGCGCGTCCTCGACGCGGGCCCCGACGCCGAGCCCGCGCTGGCCCGGCTGCTGGACACGCTCGGCGCGCTGGCGGTGGCCAAGATGCGCCGGCCGGGCGACGACTTCCCCTCCGCGCTGCTGGCCGCGCACCCGGACCTCACGGCCGGCGAACTGGCCCGCGAACTGTTCATGCTGCTCGGCATGACCTCCGATCACGTCGGGATCCTCATCTCCAACACCGTCGTGGAGGTGATCTCCGGCGAGACGGAGGGCGGGGTGCGGGCCGTGCTGTCCGCCGGGATGGTGCGGGAGACCATGAACCGGGTGGTGATGCGCAAACCGCCGCTGGTCAACTTCGTCCCGCGGTTCGCCGCCGAGGACACCCGGCTCGGCGCCTACACGATCCGCGCGGGCGATCCGGTGTGGGTGTCGTCCGCCGCCGCCCACGCCGACCCGGTGTTCGCCGACCAGATGACGCCGGACTCCACCATCAGCAGCCGTGCGCACCTGTCGTGGGGCGCGGGCCCGCGCCAGTGCCCGGCGAAGGAACTGGCGTCCACGATCGCCATGGTGGGCGTGAGCCGCGTCTTCGAACGCTTCGCCCACCTCGATCTGGCCCTGCCGGTGGACCAACTGCCTTGGCGCTCCTCACCGTTCATGCGGGGTCTGCGGTCCCTGCCGGTGCGGTACGAGCTCGCCGCGGCCACCGGGGGCGCGGCGCCGGGGACGGCGGAGCCCGGGGACACGGACACGGATACGGCGGCGGACGGTACCGCCGAGACGGCCGGGGCGCCGGAGACGGCGGCGCCCGAGCCGGCGCAGGACCCCGGCGACGGTGCGACCGCCGCCGCGGACCGGACCGGGCAGCGGCGGTCGTCGCTGTGGCGCTACCTGGCCGGACTGATCGGGATGGGCGACTGATCGGGATCGGCGGGAGGGGGCGGCGTCCGCCCCCTCCCGCCGGCGTCGGCCCTTGCCCGCTCCCGTCGGCCCTCGGCGCTGCCGCGCGCCGTTCAGCGTTCCTCGCGGAACAGGACGTGCCGGCCGGCTGCCGGGTCGTACTTGCGCAGGACGAGCCGGTCGGGGTGGGTGAGACGGTTCTTGCGGGTGACGTAAGCGGTGCCGGTCCCGGCGGTCGACCTCAGCCGGACGACGGGACGCGTGGTGCTGCGTGCCATGTCTTCCTCTCTTCGATCACATCGCGCGGACCCCGGGTTTCTTGATCCGCGCATGTCATCACGCCTCTCCCAACGGTCTGCTCCCCCGGCGCATTCCCGCCTCACGTTCCCGCCGTCAGGCGGTCCGGTCGGCGAACGGGCCGGGGGCGGTGAAGGCGAGCGCGGCGAAGCGTTCCCCCATGAGCCGGTGGGTGGCCGCGTCCGGGTGCAGCCCGTCCGGCAGCGGCAGCCCGTCCCCGTCGGCGGGGCCGTAGAGCTCACGGCCGTCGAGGTGGTGGAGGTTCGGGTCCTCGGCGGAGCGCTGCTCTACGATGCGGGCCAGTTCGTCGCGGATGACGTTCAGGGTCAGCTTGCCCAGGGCGCGTTCGGCCGGGTCGCCCATCGCCACGAAGCCGAGCCGTCCCTCGCCGAGACCCCCGAGGTCGGGTGCGCTGGGGCCCGGGGTGTCCTCGTGCATGGGGCACAGGATGGGCGAGACGACCAGCAGCGGGACGTCGGGGTGGCCGTCCCGCAGGGTGTCGAGGAAGCCGTGGACGGCGGGGCCGAAGGCGCGCAGCCGCATGGCGTCGGCGTTGACCAGGTTGATGCCGATCTTCACACTGATGAGGTCGGCGGGTGTGTCCCGCATCGCGCGGGCGGTGAACGGATCGAGCAGGGCGCTGCCGCCGAGGCCGAGGTTGATCAGTTCGACGCCGCCGAGCAGCGCGGCACGGGCGGGCCAGATCGAGGTGGGGCCCGCGGCGTCGGAGCCGTGGCTGATGGAGCTGCCGTGGTGCAGCCACACCCGGCGGCCGTGGTCGGGGGCGGGTTCGACCGGGGCGTCGGTGCGCAGGGCGACGAGGTGGGTGGTCTCGTTGTGCGGGAGCCAGATCTCGACGGTCTTCGGTCCGGCGGGCAGCCCGGTGAAGCGCAGGGTGCCGGGCGGGCCCTGCCTGCTGTCGGCGGTGCCCTTGACCATGTCGATGGTGAGCACGTTGCCGCCGGTCGCGGTGGCGCGGGCCGCGGGACGGCCGTCGACCAGCAGTTCGTACACCCCGTCCGGGCGGGGCGGGGCGCCCACGTAGTCCCGCTTGGTGCGCAGCGCGTCCAGTTCCACGGTGGTGGCGCGGGTGCGGAACACCAGCCGTACGCCGGAGGGCTGGGACTCGGCCATGGCGAGCTGGGCGTCGGCGCACTGGGCGCGGGCCCGGGCGGGCAGCCGGTGCGGGAGCACGCCCTGCGGGGTGTGTTCGACCTCGAGCGCGCCGCGCAGCAGGCCGGCGGTGACCGGGGTGGCGAGGAGCCGGGTGGTCCGGTGGTCCTCGGGTGTGGGGTCGGTGTGCATGTGCGGTTCCGTTGTGGGTGCGGTCGGGGGCGGTGGGGGTGGCCGCGGGGGCACCGGTCAGGCGGGCGGGGGCCAGTTGCGCAGCAGGGCGTCGAGGGCGTCGACGATCCGCGGCCAGGTCTCGGCGCTGCCGGGGGCGCTGTGGCTGAACCCGCCGGCGAGTTCCAGGCTGACGTAGCCGTGGAAGACGCTGCCGAGGAGCCGTACGGCGTGGGTCTGGTCGGGTTCCCCGAGGTCGTAGCCGCGCAGCACGGCCCGGGTCATCCGGGCGAGCCGTACGCCCGCGCTGGCGGCGGCGGTCTCGGGGTCGAGGGGCAGCCGGGCGGCGGTGTAGCGGCCGGGATGGTCGCGGGCGTAGTCGCGGTAGACGTCCGCGAGGGCGGCGAGGGCGTCCTTCCCGGACCGGCCGGCGAGGGCGTCCCCCGCGCGGTCGGCGAGTTCCCGCAGGGCCAGCAGGGCGATGCCGGTCCGCAGGTCCTGGGAGCTTTTGAGGTGGGAGTAGAGGCTGGCCACCTTGACGTCGAACTGCCTGGCCAGCGCCGAGAGGGTGACCTGCTCGAAGCCGGCCTCGTCGGCGAGGTCCGCACCGGCGGCGACCAGCCGCTGCGCGGTGAGTCCCGCACGTGCCACAGCCCTCCTCCTTTCTGCCTCAGTCGATTATGCACTTGCCTAAAGTCTATAGGCAAGTGCGGATCGTCGGGCAGTGCGGGAGGAGGGCTCGTGCCGGCGGGGCGGCGTCGCTCACCTGGTGCGGCGGCGTACCTCGATCGCGAGGAGGCTGAGGGCGGCGGCGCCCGCGACGGCCAGCAGGCGCTCGCACAGCCCGCCGATCCCGCTGCCGCCGAAGACGGCGTTCAGGGCGAGCAGGCCGAGCAGGACGTAGGCGGCCCTGCGGGTGGGGGCGGCGAGGTCCTGCCAGGCCGGGAGCTTCTTCATGGCGGCGGCGAGGAAGAACCCGGCGGCGACCAGCGACAGGACGCCGAGGGGGCTCAGGGTGGCGTCCAGTGCGCCACCCGCGTTGGCGAGCTGGTCGGAGGCGGTGCAGCCCGGGTCGGCCTGCCGGCAGGCCTCGCGCTCGAAGAGGCTGAGCAGGTCACCGAGGCCGTAGATCGAGGTGGCCAGCAGCACCGTGCCGACGAGGGCGGGGCGGCCGGCCGCCCGCAGCGCGGGCCACACGGAGAAGCGGGTGAACAGCAGCACCGCCGCGCCGCACAGGGTGATCACCACGGCGAGGAAGGCGCCGCCGGGCGCGGTCTCGGCGTACATGTCGCTGATGGTGTGCGCCGTGACGCTGTAGCGCGGTCCCTGCCAGGAGGCGGCGAGCAGCCAGAAGAACACGAAGGCGGCGTTGGCCGCGACGGCGGCGGCCGCCCAGCGCCGTACCCGGGCGGTGTCCCGCGGTGAGACGTCCACGGCGGCCGGTGCGACGACAGGTTCCCTCACGATGACGGGGTCCTTCCGGGTAGGTACGCGGCCCGTCCTGCCGGGCCGCGGTGCGTACCGGAACGCTATGAGCCGCGGGGCGGGGGGCGATTCCCCTCCGGGTGGACACTCCCGTGTAGCTCGCGCGGGGGACACGGCGGCGGGCGTCAGCCGTGGACGTCGGCCAGGCCCGACCGGTAGGCGAGGACCACCGCCTGGACCCGGTCCCGCAGGTCGAGCTTGGTGAGGATGCGGGAGACGTACGTCTTCACGGTCTCCGGGCTGAGCACCATGGCGGCGGCGATCTCCGCGTTGGACAGTCCCGCGGCGATCAGCCTGAGCACCTCGGTCTCCCGCGGGGACAGGGACCGGAGCCGCTGGTGGCCGGGCGGCGGCTGCTCGGGCGGGCGCAGCCGGGCGGCGAAGCTGCCCACCAGACGGCGGGTGACGGCGGGCGCCAGCAGAGCCTCTCCGGCGGCCACCGTGCGGACCGCGCCGACCAGTTCGGCGGGTCCGGCGTCCTTGAGGAGGAAGCCGCTCGCCCCGGCGCGCAGGGCCTCGTAGACGTACTCGTCGAGGTTGAAGGTGGTGACGACGAGGATCCTCGCCGGTGTCTCGACGCCGGGTCCGGCGAGCCGGCGGGTGGCCTCGATGCCGTCCAGCAGCGGCATGCGCACGTCCATCACGACGATGTCGGGGCGCAGGGCGAGGGCGAGGGCCACGGCCTCCTCGCCGTCCCCCGCCTCGCCGACGACCGTCAGGTCGGGCTGCGCGTCGAGGATGACGGAGAAGCCCGCGCGCACCAGCGCCTGGTCGTCGCAGACCAGCACCCTGACCGGCGGCGTCACCGCACATCCCGCAGCGGCAGCCGGGTGCGGACGCGGAAGCCGCCGTCGCCGGTGGGTCCGGCGGTCAGGTCGCCGCCGAGCGCGGCGACGCGCTCACCCAGTCCGGCGAGACCGCGCCCGCCCGACGGCGGAAGGACGGACGGCGGGAGGACGGCGGGTGCCTCGCCGGATCCGGCGTCGCCGGTCCGGGCGCCCGCGGCGACGAGCGCGGTGCCCTCGTTGGTCACGTCGATCTCGATCCCCTCCGGATCATGGCTCAGCCGCACCCGGACGGGGCGGCCGGGAGCGTGTTTCACGGCGTTGGTCAGGGCCTCCTGGACCACCCGGTAGGCGGCCAGGGCGACCGTGCCGTGCAGTGGGCGGGGATCGCCCCGTTCCGCGAACTCGACGGGCTGTCCCGCGGCCCGGGCGGCCGCCACGAGATCGCCGATCCGTCCCGGGGTGCGGACGGCGGCGTCCCCGGTGGTCCCGGTGGTCCCGGCGTCCTTGCCGGTGTCGAGCACGTCGAGCAGGAAACGCAGTTCCACCAGGGCACGGCGGCCGGTGGAGCCGATGGCGGTGAGTCCGTCGGCCACCCGGTCCGGCGCGGTCGGCAGCAGGAACCGCGCGGCGTCGGACTGCACCACCATGGCGGTGACGTGGTGGGTGACCACGTCGTGCAACTCCCTTGCGATCCGGGCGCGTTCCTCGGCCACCGCCAACTGCGCGGTGTGCAGCCGCCGTTCCTCCTCGTGTCGGCGCCGGGCGCGCATCCAGCCGCCCGCGGTCCAGCAGGCGGCGAGCACCAGCCAGAAGGTCACGAACTCGACGGCCCGCTCGGGCGAACCGAGCCGGTGCAGTACGGCGGCGAGGGCGGCGTACGCGACGGTCGCCACGGCGGCCACGGGCCTGCGGCGCCGTGGTGCGTGGGCACCGGCCGAGTACAGCGCGAGCAGCAGGCCGACGCTGCCGAAGGAGGACAGGTAGCCGAGCGCCTGGTCGGCCGCGAAGGCGGCGGCGATCAGCGTGAGGCACAGCACCGGTGACCGCCGGCGCAGCACCAGCGGCAGGCACTGGGCCAGGCCCAGCAGCACGCCCCAGAGGTCGAGTCGACGCTCCGCCAGCTCGCCGAGCCGTATCCCGTTGGCGGCGAGCCCGGGCAGGAAGGCCACCGCCGCCAGCGCCAGGGCGAGTGCCCCGTCCCGCGCCGTCTCACCACGGCTCCGCCACCATCCGGCCACCGGGCGGATCACCCGCTCCCCGGCCGCTTCCCCCGCCGCGCCGCACACCACCGCCCACACCTTTCCGAACACGCGTACACCCTAGAGGGGCGGGTGACCGCGCGGGGGCGTTGTCCGGGAACCGGTGTATTCCTCGGCGCCGGTGCGGTTCGTGTCGTACCTGTGTCCCGTGGCTGACCGGCACGGGTGACCCGGGGCGGTGCGAGTGGTGCATCGCGCCCGGGGGTCGTAGCGTCGAAGGAGCGAAAGACGGCGGACGGGGGACCGCGGTCGCAGAACGACGCGGTCGGGAGCGGACATGGCCACACGCACGGTACCGACGGCAGCGGTCGCGCTCGGCGTGGCCGCTCTGCTCACCGCCGCCATGACGGCGGCATCGGCGGCCCCCGCGGCCCCGGCCCCCGCGGCGCGGAAGGCGACCGCGGCGCGGAAGGCGACCGCGGCGCGGACCACCACCACCGCGGCGGTGACGGGCGGGCAGAGCGCCGTCCGCCGGCCGGTGCAACGGCCCGTCCTGGTCGACTGCTTCTGGCACGCACGGGTGCAGCCCAAGGACTTCATACTCGCCTGCGGCGACGGCAACAGCCTCCTCGACTCGCTGCACTGGTCGTCCTGGGGAGTGCACTCGGCGACCGGCCGGGGCGTGAACTGGGTGAACGACTGCAAGCCGTACTGCGCGGTCGGCAAGTTCCACGCCTATCGCGTGACCGTGCGGCTGGACCGTGCCGAGACCTGGAAGCGGCATCCGGCGCTGATGCAGTTCACCAGGATGCGGCTGTACTACCCCGACGGCAGGCCGGACGGCTATCAGGCCGTCGAGACGCTGCCCCTGTGGAACTGAGACCCCCGCGGGACCGGCGGGGCACGCCGCAGCGGCGCCCGGTCGGGTAAGGGCGGCAGTCGTTCAGACCCGGTCGGGAAACCGGCGCGTTCCGTCGTACTTCGAAGCTCCTTGTGCCAGTCCCAAAGCACGGTGCCGTCCCGGCCGGACCGCTCCGTACGGTTCGGGGCACGAGTTGGGCCGGAGCGGCCGGCCCAAGTGGCAGCAGGAGCAGACGTCATGGCCAATGTGGAAGTGTCCCTGAAGGAGACGATGACGGCGGTCGAGGGTGCGCTGGGCGCCGCCGTGGTCGACTACACCAGCGGCATGGCCCTGGGGACGCTGGGGGGCGGCAAGGACCTGGACCTCAGCGTCGCCGCAGCGGGCAACACCGACGTGATCCGGGCCAAGGTCCGCACCATGGAGCACCTCGGCCTGAAGGGCGCGATCGAGGACATCCTGATCACGCTCGGCAACCAGTACCACCTCATCCGGCTGGTGCAGGGACGCTCGGGCAACGGGCTGTTCCTGTACGTCGTCCTGGACCGGGCCCGTTCCAACCTGGCCATGGCCCGGCACCAGCTCAAGCGCATCGAGTCCGAGCTCGAGGTCTAGCCGCAAGCGCGCACCGGGTCTCCGCACGTCCTCGAATTGAAGATTTCTTCATGTCGAGACATCCAGATCAGCGCATCCCTCGGGTGTGCGGGGCCCGCACCCGCCAGGATCGGGCCGCAGGACCCGTTCCTGGCGGCCCGCGCGCAAGCCGGCGTACCACCGCCGGGAGCACATCCCCAGGAAAGCGGCAGGGAGCGAGCGTTTCACCATGCAGATCCCCCTCTATCAGGCAAAGGCCGAGTTCTTCCGCATGCTCGGACACCCGGTGCGCATCAGGGTTCTCGAGCTGCTGCAGGGCGGCCCCGTCACCGTGCGGGATCTGCTCATCGAGATCGAGATCGAGCCCTCGAGCCTCTCGCAGCAGCTGGCCGTGCTGCGCCGGTCCGGGATCGTGGTCTCCATCCGGCAGGGCTCGACGGTGAGTTACGCGCTCGCCGGGGGCGATGTGGCCGAACTGCTGCGGGCGGCCCGCCGTATCCTCACCGAGCTGCTGGTGGGCCAGCACGAGTTGCTCGCCGAACTGCGCCAGGCCGACCTCACCGTCGCCATGCCCCGCGAGGGCGCCGGCCGGGGGTGAGGGGTCCGGCCCCCGGCCGTGGACGGCGCCGGGGGTCACGGTTCCGGCTCGCCGGCAGGGCCGGGCCGCGCACGTGTCCGCGTGCCGGTCCGGCCCTGATCGTGTCACCGGCCTGTCACAGCCGGCTCACAGCGGAAACCCGGCGGCCCTCCCCGGTGTCTCCCCCGCCGAGTTGCGGCGAACCTGCCGGAACCGCGCGATCCGAACATTCGGGGGATTTCATGCAGCACCTCAAGGGCATCCGCCGGGCCGTGGCGACGACGGCCGTGGTCACGGCCGCGCTGGCGGTCACCGCGTGCCAGCCGGCCGCGGACGGCGCCGGGACGGGCAAGGGCACCGGCAAAACGGCCGGCACGGCGCCGAAGGCACCGGGCACCGCCGCTCCGGCCTCCTCCTCCCCCGCCGCCAAGGCCTCCCCCGCGGCCCCCGTGTCCAAGGCGCCGTCCGGACCGGGGAAGAGCACCGCCTCCGCGGCGACCGCGACCACCGCGCCGGGCGCGTCGGCCGCCGGCTGTGCGGCGTCGGCCCTGAAGGTGTCCGCCCGGCAGGCCGCCGTCCGTCCCGACGGCACCGGGACCGGGGCGGCCGTCGTCGGGTTCCGCAACACCTCCGGCAAGCCCTGCGTGCTCCAGGGCCGTCCGACCGTGGCGGGCGCCGGGAACGGCTCCCCCGGCAAGAACCGCCCGCTGGCGGTGACCCCGAGCGGCCCGGCGTCCCCGGTGACGCTGGCGCCGGGCGGCACGGGCTGGGTGAAGCTGACCTTCGTACAGGTGCAGGGCGAGGCCGACGGCTACTGCGTGTCGGGGGCGACCCCGTCGTCGTACCCGACGATCGTGATCGGGCTGCCCGGTGCCGGGCAGCACCAGGTGGCGCTGGACGACGGGGTGTTCGCCGAGTGCGGCGACACGGTGACCGCCACGGCGGTCTCGGCGGCGGAGCCGTCCTGACCAGGCCCCGCACGAAGAGTTCCTCGACGACCTCCTTGAACGTCGGCAGCATGCCCGCGTGG
>NZ_JBEYWE010000018.1:0-132039 GCF_040644295.1 Streptomyces sp. NPDC047000 | reverse complement strand
GGTGCCCGCCCCGGGGGGCGCGGGGGCGGCGCCGCCCGGCCCCGGGGCCGCCGCCGCCCCGCCGCCGGGCCGGGACCCCGCGGGGTCCCGGCCCGGTGAGCGCTCGGGTCACGGATAGAGCGTGACCTTCGACGGGACGGTGTCGGTGCCCGAGGTGGGTGCGCCGGTGGTGTTGACGACATGGGCGTACTGGCCCTTGCCGCCGAGGGAGATCACCAGCAGGTCGTGCATCTTGATGCCGGACTTCACGGGCACCTGGAAGCCGTGGGCCTGCACGATCGACGGGTCGGACGTGTAGTTGCAGTAACTGCCCAGGCCCCACGCCTCGTGGGTGGTCACGGTGTCGGCGACCTTGTAGGCGGCCCAGCCGGTGATGCCGTCGTGGGTGATGGCGGCGGCGTTCGGGGCGTCGTACGCCTTCTCGTTCTGGAAGAAGATCGTCCGGCCGCGTTCGCCGCTCCACAGCACGTCGTACTTGTTGAAGTGCTCCACGAACAGACCGGTGGCGAGGACGTCGTCGCCGTTGACCTTGAGGCCGTAGTCGGCGCGGTTGGTGTCCCAGCCGACGCCGTCGCCGTGGTCGGCGCGCCACAGCCAGGTGTGGTCGATGACGACGTCGTCGCTGTTGACCACGACGGAGTTGGTGGCGAGGCCGGGGCCCGCGCCGCCGATCCGCACGAAGACGTCCTGCATGGTGGTCGGGTCGGCGGAGTGGTCGGCGCTCGCGCCGGCCGGGCCGATCTGGAGCAGGGTGTCGGAGTTGGCGGCTCCGGCGTCGATGAGGAAGCCGGCCAGCCGTACGCCGTCGACGTCCGCGACGTGCATCGCGTCCACGCCGCCGTCCGGGACCAGGGTGGCGAGGCCGAGGCCGAGCACCACGGTGTCGGGCCGGGTCACCTCGATGGTGCGGTCCAGGTGGTAGACGCCGGGGGTGAACAGCAGGTTGAGACCCTGGGCGAGCGCGGCGTTGATGGTGGTGGCGGTAGCGCCGGGCCTGACGACGTAGAACTGGCTGAGCGGGAGCGAGGTGCCGGCGTTCGCGGGCCAGGAGACGCCGCGCGCGTCGGTGCGCTTGGCGGGCACGAACACCTTGTAGTCGCTGCCGTCCAGGTAGAGGAACGGCTTCTCGCGGGAGACCGGGGTGGTGTCGAGCGTGGTGTACGGGCCGCTGTCGAAGTTGGTGGCGGGGGCGCCCTGGACACCGGTGAACGTCATGTTCCACACGCCGTTGGTCCAGCCGCCGACGGAGCTGTCGCGGGTGTACCACTGCTGCTGGGAGTACGGGCCGACGGTGCCGTCGATCTTCGAGTCGGCGATGTAGCCGCCGGAGGCCCAGCCGTAGCCGGCGGGTGCGAGGTTGAGTCCGCCGGTGACGTGGATCCGGCGGAACGGCGCGGCCTGGGCGACGGCCCAGCGGTCGGTGCCGCTGACCGGGTTCAGGGAGAGGTTCTCCGCCGAACGCCAGAAGTTCTGCGTGGCGTTGCCGTTGAACCAGCCCGCGTCGACGGTGATGTCACCGTTGATCCGGACGTCGTCGGGGTTCATGCCGAGTCCGGAGATCGAGGTGTAGAAGCCGAGTTGGGCGTTGATGTTGTTGTACGTGCCCGGCTTGAGCAGGAACTGGTAGCGGCCGGAGCCGAACTGGGCCGATTCCTGCTGGGCGAAGACGTCGTCGAACTTCTGCTGGAGGTTCGCCGTCGAGGGGTCCACGACGATGACGTTCGGGCCGAGGTCGCCGCCGCCCTGGACGGGTCCGGTGGTGGTGGTCCCGGTGTGCACCGCGACCTCCCAGAGCGAGTAGCCGTAGACGGTGCCGCGGGCGGTGCCGTTGATCCGCAGATAGCGGCCGGAGCCGGAGACGTCGTAGGAGGCGGTGCCGCCGGTCGCGCCGGTGACGCTCTTCAGCGTGCTCCAGGTGCTGCCGTCGGAGGAGGACTGGATCTGGAAGTCCTTGCCGTACGCGGCCTCCCAGTTCAGGTCCACGCCGCACAGGTCCTTGACGGAGCCGAGGTCGACCTGGACCCACTGCGGGTCGGACGCCTGGCTGGACCAGCGGGTGCCGCTGTCGCCGTCGAAGGCGGCGGAGGCCGGGGTGCCGGCGTTCTCGGTGGAGGAGGCGGTCGCCGGGCGGCCCTTGGCGGCATCGGCCGGGTCGCAGGAGGCGGGGGTGGAGCCGGTGGTGCCGAAGACCTGGAACTCCCAGAGGGAATAGCCCCATTGGGTGGCGCGGTGCACGCCCTGCAGCCGGACGTAGCGGCCCTGCCCGGAGACGTCCAGGGTGTCGGTGCCGCCGTCGCCGCCGGTGACGGTCTTCGCGTCGTTCCAGGTGCTGCCGTCCGCCGACAGCTGGATCTTGTAGTCCTTGCCGTACGCGGTCTCCCAGTCGAGGACCACCTGGGTGACGGTGGCGGTGGCGCCGAGGTCGACCTGGAGCCACTGGTCGTCGCTCGCGGCGGACGACCAGCGCGTCGCGGTGTCGCCGTCCACGGCGGCGGAGGCCGGGGTGCCGGCGTTCTCGGTCGACGACGCGGTGGCCTGTCTGCCCTGCGACAGCGGCGAGGCGGCCGCGGTGGCGGCGTGTTGTGCGGGGAGCGTGACCAGGGCCGCCGTCGCGGCGAACGCGACGCCCAGGTGTCTGAGTCTCATGCCATGTGTCCCTGCGGGTTGTGGGGTGGCGTGCGGGAACATGAACCGGCCGGATCCCCGGCTTAGTTCACACCTTGATTTAACTGATAAGGACTTACGCCCGGCAAGTCCCGGGACACGCAATCTTCAGATGACCGACCGTCAGTTCTGTCATGCTCGCATCACGCTCTACGGCATCTCACGGTTCGTCCGGCTCATCCCGCTCGCACCCGTGTCCGGCTCACACCCGCATCCGTCACCCCAGGAGACCTCATGCGCAGACTCCTCGCCTGCCTGGCAGCGGCCGCCGCCGCCCTCGGCGGGCTCGTCGCCGGCGCCCCCGGCGCCGCCGCGGCCGACTCGGGCACGTTCAGCGTGCTCAGCTACAACGTGGCAGGGCTCCCCGAGGGCCTCTCCAGCGCCCCGACCCCCCGGGACACCGCGACCACCGCCCTCGGGGGGCGGCTCGGGCCGTACGACATCGTCCATGTCCAGGAGGACTTCAACTACCACGCCAACCTCTACGCGGCCGACTCCCACCCCTACCGCACCCCCACCAGCGGCGGAGCCGGAATCGGCAGCGGGCTCAACACGCTGTCGGACCTCCCGTACGACACCGACGACTTCGAGCGGGTGCACTGGAACGCGTGCCAGTACGACTCGGGTGACTGCCTGACGCCCAAGGGCTTCACGTTCATGCGGGAGCGGCTCGCCGAGGGCGTCTACGTGGACTTCTACAACGTGCACACCAACGCCGGTACCAGCGACGGCGACCTGGCCGCCCGCGCCGACAACCTCAGCCAGCTGAGCGGCTTCATCGCGACGCACTCCGCGGGCAACGCGGTCGTGGTGATGGGCGACACCAACACCCGCTACACCCGCACCGGCGACACCATCGCCGGGTTCGCCGCGGCCAACGGCCTGACGGACGCCTGGGTACGGCTCGTCCGGGGCGGCAGCGCGCCCGCCCAGGGCAGCGACGCGCTGGTCTGCGACGAGAGCGCGGTCACCAACGCCTGCGAGGTCGTCGACAAGGTCCTCTACCGCGGCAGCAGACTCGTCTCACTGAACGCCACGTACTACAACAACGAGCACGCGAAGTTCCTCACGGACGACGGTCTCATGCTCTCCGACCACGACCCGGTCACCGTCGACCTCGCCTGGTCGCGCAACCCCGCCTTCCAGTTCAGCGACCAGTTCGGCGGCCCGCACGGCGACTACTTCGACGACATCGACAGCGTCCCCGACGGCGCCCGGGTCACCGCCGTCTCGCTGCGCGGCGGGGCCCGCGTCGACCAGCTGGGCCTGACCCTGGCGAACGGCACCGTGCTCACCCACGGCGGGACCGGCGGCACGGCGGCGTCCCTGACGCTGGCGAGCGGCGAGTACCTGACGTCCGTACGGCTGTGCGAGGGGGTGAAGGACGGCCACACCCGGATCTTCTACGCCGGTTTCACGACCAGTCTGGGGCGCGGCCTCGCCGGCGGCACCGCGACGTCCGACTGCGTCACCCGCACCGCCCCGTCGGGGTGGCAGCTCGCCGGATTCCACGGGCGGGCCGGGGACGAGGTCGACAAGATCGGTCTCATCTACACCCGGCGCTGACCCGTCACTGCTCGGGGCCGCCGAGCCCGGCGCGGTCCAGGCCCCGGTGGTTGTTCTCGGTCAGCCAGCGGCCCAGCAGCTGCCGTTCGTTCCGGGTGCGTGCCCTCGCCTCCGAGGGGCTTCCGGGGGTGAGGGCCGCGAGCGCCCGGTTGGCGGCCCACAGACGCAGCTGGCTCACGGTGACCCGGTCGAGCTCGCCCTTGTCCCGCCAGCGGGCCTCGGCCTTGTCGTGCCGGGGCCGGAACTCCGCGAAGAACTCGTCGACGAGGCCGTGCGCCAGCGACTCGGTGGGTGTCATGGCGGCCTCCTCCGCTCGGTTTCCCTCCACCCTGCGCCCGGCCGCCGGACGGGAACAGGGCCGACCGGTCCCGGCACCGGACCCCGCCCGGGGCACATCCGGCGGCCCTGTCGCCACCGTGCTCCGGGTACGTCCGGCGGCGGGACCACGGGCCGCGGTACGCACGGACGGTCCTGTTCCGCACGGTCCCGCGCAGTGCGGGGCCGTGCGGAACAGGACCGTGGAGGGGCTCCCAAAGGCTCGTCAGTCCGTGCCGGACTCCAGCGCCGCGTGGTCCAGGAACTCGTCGCCCTCGGTGACCTCGCCGCGGGAGGCGATCGCCTCGGCGCCGCCCTCGGCCATCGAGCCGATCAGCCCGGTCGAGGCGGCCTGCGCCGCACCGATGAGACGCGGGTCGGGGCTGCCGCCGACCATGCCGAGCCGCGCGTACTGCTCCAGCTTGGCGCGGGAGTCGGCGATGTCGAGGTTGCGCATGGTCAGCTGGCCGATGCGGTCGACGGGGCCGAAGGCGGAGTCCTCGGTGCGCTCCATGGAGAGCTTGTCCGGGTGGTAGCTGAACGCCGGGCCGGTGGTGTCCATGATCGAGTAGTCGTCGCCGCGGCGCAGCCGCAGGGTGACCTCGCCGGTGACCGCGGAGCCCACCCAGCGCTGCAGCGCCTCACGGAGCATCAGCGACTGCGGGTCCAGCCAGCGGCCCTCGTAGAGCAGCCGGCCGAGGCGGCGGCCGTCGGTGTGGTAGCTGGCGAGGGTGTCCTCGTTGTGGATGGCGTTGACGAGCCGCTCGTACGCCGCGTGCAGCAGCGCCATGCCGGGGGCCTCGTAGATGCCGCGGCTCTTGGCCTCGATGACCCGGTTCTCGATCTGGTCGCACATGCCCATGCCGTGCCGGCCGCCGATGGCGTTGGCCTCCAGGACCAGGTCGACGGCGGAGGCGAACTCCTTGCCGTCGATGGTCACCGGGCGGCCCTGCTCGAAGCCGATGGTGACGTCCTCGGTGGCGATCTCGACCTCGGGGTCCCAGAACCGGACGCCCATGATCGGGTCCACGATCTCGATGCCGGCGTCGAGGTGCTCCAGCGACTTGGCCTCGTGGGTGGCGCCCCAGATGTTGGCGTCGGTGGAGTACGCCTTCTCGGTGCTGTGCCGGTAGGGCAGGTCACGGGCGGTGAGCCACTCGGACATCTCGTGGCGGCCGCCGAGCTCGCCCACGAAGTCGGCGTCCAGCCACGGCTTGTAGATCCTGAGGGCGGGGTTGGCGAGCAGACCGTAGCGGTAGAACCGCTCGATGTCGTTGCCCTTGTAGGTGGAACCGTCGCCCCAGATCAGGACCTGGTCGTCGAGCATCGCGCGCACCAGCAGGGTGCCGGTGACGGCGCGGCCGAGCGGGGTGGTGTTGAAGTACGTCCGGCCGCCGGAGCGGATGTGGAACGCGCCGCAGGCGATGGCCGCGAACCCCTCCTCCACCAGCGCCGCCCGGCAGTCGACGAGCCGCGCGATCTCGGCGCCGTACACCTGGGCGCGGCCGGGCACGGAGGCGATGTCGGGTTCGTCGTACTGGCCCAGATCAGCCGTGTAGGTGCAGGGGACCGCACCCTTCTCGCGCATCCACGCGACAGCAACCGACGTGTCGAGTCCGCCGGAGAAGGCGATTCCGACGCGTTCGCCGACAGGGAGGGAGGTAAGCACCTTGGACATGGGTTAAGTATATGCAGACCACTGCATGGTCATGCAAGCGCGGTACGTCACACACCCCCGCACCGGGTGAACGCGCGGGGGTCCCGCCCGTGACGGCGGACGCGCGGCGACGGCGTGAGGGCGAGGGAACGGGGGACCTGCGGCAGGGCCCCTCGGAACGGTGCGCGGGACCTACGGCCCTCCCGGCCGCCGTGCCGCTCGGGTTGACTGTGGGCACGGCGCCGCGATGCGATCCACCCCGGCGCCCGCCCGTTGCCGGGCCCGGCCGTACGAGGGCCGGGACCCGGCACCGCAGCATCGCGCAGGCCCCGTACCGATCCCTCGGTGCGGGGCCTGTCCGTGCGCGGGGTCAGGCCGCCGCGGGTCCGGGGCGGTGGGCGGCGTCCTTCGTGACGGTGACCCGGTGGGGTGCGATCGTCTCTCCGGCGGGGCGTGCCCGCGGGGCGTCGGCGCCGAGGATGCCGTAGACCACCGAGCCGTCCACGGTCTCCTCCCTGAGCAGCAGCCGGGTCAGCCGGTCGAGGTGCGCGCGGTGCCCGGTGAGCAGGTCGACGGCCCGGCGTTCCGCCTCGCGCAGCAGCCGGGCCACCTCCGCGTCGATGGCGGCCTGGGTGGCCTCGGCGAAGGGGCGGCTGCTCATGGCGGCCCCGCCGCCGCCCAGGAAGACCGACCCGCCCTGCGGATACCCGACCGGGCCGAGGGCCGGGGAGAGGCCGAACTCGCGGACCATCCTGGTGGCCAGCTCCGTCGCACCGGCGAGGTCGTTGGCGGCGCCCGTGGAGCCCTGGCCGAGCACGACGAGTTCCGCCGCCCGCCCGCCGAGCCGTACCGCCAGGGTCTGGACGAGGTGGTCCTCGCCGTACAGATGCCGTTCGACCAGCGGGAGCTGCTCGGTGGCGCCGAGGGCCTGTCCGGCGGGCAGGATGGTGACCTTGGCGACCGGGTCCGCGCTCGGGGAGAGCGCGGCGACCAGGGCGTGCCCGGCCTCATGGACGGCGACGGCCTCCTTCTCGGCGGGCAGCAGCACGTTGGAGCCCTCGCGGCGGCCCAGCAGGATCCGGTCGCGGGCGGCGCCGAAGTCGGCCGCGGTGAGCACCTCGCGGTCCTCGCGCACGGCGAAGATGGCGGCCTCGTTGGCGAGGTTGGCGAGGTCCGCGCCGGAGAAGCCGGGGGTGCCGCGGGCCACGACGGCCAGGTCGGTGCCGGCGTCGAGGCGTTTGTCCTTGCAGTGCACGGCGAGGATCGCGGCGCGTTCGGCGAGCGTGGGCAGCGGGATGGTCACCTGGCGGTCGAAGCGGCCCGGGCGCAGCAGGGCGGGGTCGAGGACCTCGGGCCGGTTGGTGGCGGCCAGCACCACGATGCCTTCGGCCGCCTCGAAGCCGTCCATCTCGGAGAGCAGCTGGTTGAGGGTCTGCTCGCGTTCGTCGTTGGAGACGATCTGCCCGGCGGCGGCGCGCCGGCCGCCGAGCGCGTCGATCTCGTCGACGAAGACGATGGCGGGTGCCCGTTTGCGGGCCTCGGCGAACAGGTCCCGGACCCGGGCGGCGCCGACACCGACGTACATCTCGACGAAACTGGACCCGGCCACGGACAGGAACGGCACCTCGGCCTCGCCGGCCACCGCACGGGCGAGCAGGGTCTTGCCGGTGCCGGGCGGGCCGACCATCAGCACACCGCGCGGCGCCATGGCCCCGGCCCTGCGGTAGCGCTCGGGGCGCCGCAGGAAGTCGACGACCTCGGCGATCTCCGCCTTGGCGCCCTCGTACCCGGCGACGTCGGCGAAGGTGGTCTCCGGGCGCTCGGCGTCGAAGACCTTCGCCCTGGCCTTGCCGACCCCGCCGAGCATGCCCTGCACCGGGCCCGCGGCGCCCCGGGACAGTCTGCGCCAGAACCAGACGATCACCAGGAACGGCGCGAGCAGCAGGATCCAGGAGATCAGCTGGGAGCCGGCGGAGGGCGAGGTGGAGGGCGGCGTGGCGGACACGGTCACCTTGTGCCGCTCCAGGCGGTTGAGCAGCTGGTCGCCGGCGAGCTGGACGGGGACGACGGTGGTGAAGCCGTCGCCGTTCCTGAAGGTGCCGGTGACGTTCCCGTCGGACTTGATGGTGACGGCCTTGACCCTGCCGCCGTCGACGTCGGTGAGGAACGTCGAGTAGGTGACGCCGGTCCTGGCCGTCTCGTTGAAGTGGGTCCCGGGCAGCACGATCCACAGTCCGGCGGCGAGGATCAGCGCCAGCGGCCAGAGCCAGTGCCGCCAGGCGGGCGGGGGCGGCGGCGCGGTCGGGACCGGCCGGTCGCCCGGGGGCGGTGACGTGGCCTTCTTGCTCATGCGGACTCCGAACGGTGCGGAGGGACGCGGCGCGCGCTGCCGCTTCCACCGTCACCACCGGCCGCGGGTGTCCGGTAGGGGCCGGTCGTCCTCCTGCCGGGGCCACCCGGCCCGCCCGGCCCGCCGGTGTCCCTCCCGGACACCGCGGTGGTCGAGCGAACGGGGTCCGCCCCGATGCGGATGGTGGGCGGGCCCCGTTCCCCGGCCCCATTCTGCGGACGGCGGCATACCGGGTACACGGGTGAACGGCGCCGTCAGGAGTGCGCCGCGCACCCCCCGGGCGCGACGGGCGCACGGGGTGTGAAGGGTCGCGGGGGCGGGGCCGTCACGATACGACCGCACACCGGTACGCCACCGGCCGCGCCCCGCGCGCACCGTCCCGGCGGCACGGCGCCCGCCGTTTCGTGCACCCGGACCGTGTCCCGCGCGCGCCGGGCGGGGATACTGGGAAGCTGATCCTCTTCCCTCCGGCAGATCGGCTCATGGCGAACTCCCCTCTCGACCCCACGCACAGCACGGGCCACCCCACCGGCCACCCTGCGGACCCTCACACCGGCCCCGACACCAGCCCCAGGACGATCTGGCTGACGCGCGGCCGCCACATCGGGCCGCCCGGCCCCTCGGTCGAGGACGTCCTGCGGGACAACCTCCGGCGGCTCACGGAAAGCGGTGTCCTCGACGGTTTCGCCGAGCCCGGTCCGGACGGGGGCGGCCCCGTCCGGGTGTTCGAGGCACGCTGGCGGGTGCCCGGCGACGTCACGGTGCGGGCCCGGCTCACGCTCGCGCCGCCGGACGACCCGCTCGCCGGCCGGCCGTGGACCCTGGTCGCGGAGGCGGAACGGCTGTGGCGGCACGGGTGGCCGTCGCCCGCCACGATGTTCTGGCCGGACCCGGCCGTCTCCCCCGGCGCCGGCTGGGACCACCACCATGAGCTGCCCGAGCTGCGGTTCTGCGCGGTCAACCCGCTGCCCGAGGACGACAAGGAGATACGGCGGCTGTTCCGCGACTGCGCCCGGGACGGCTGGGGCATCCATGTCGTCGTCCACGAGGCGATGACCCCGGACGCGCGCGGACAGCGCCCGCTGACGGAGATGTTCCCGCCGGGACTGCGGCACCGGGTGGTCGAGCACCGCGCCGCCCCGCAGCAACTGCGTTCTCTCAACTGGGCGTTGCGTCCCCTGGATGTCGAGGTGCCGCGCGGCGGGGCGGTCGTGCTGCCCACGGTGCCGCCCCCGGCGGGCTACGAGAGCGCCGCGCACTCGGTGCGCAGCGTGTTCCTGGACGGCTCGGAACCGTTCGAACTCGTCACCGCGGTGGGCGGGTTCGCCGACCTGCCCCGACAGCTCCCGGACGACGCGGCGGCGGCACTGGCCGATCTGCGCCACCACTGGACGCTGCTGACCGTCGAGGAGGAACTGGCCCGGGAACGGCGGCTGGTGGCGATGTACGCCGACGCCCTGGAGGCCATGACCAAGTCCAGGGACCTGTACCGGGAGGCCGCCGAGCGGGCCGACGAGGCGCTGGCCGCCTACCGGGAGGCCGGGTTCACCCTGCCCGAGAAGGAGCCGCAGCGGCCCGAGGAGCCCCCGGCGTCACCGTTCCGGACGCTGACCCGCACGCTGGAACGGTTCCGCGGCTCCGCGCTGGGCCTCCGCCCGGGGACGGCTGCCGAGCAGCCGGGGGCGGCGGAACAGGTACCGGACGCGTCCGTCCCGCCCCCGGCTCCGGCGCCCCCTCCCGCCCCCGCTCCGCCCGCGTCCTCCCCCGGGCTTCCCGGCCAGGAACCGGACGCCGGGGCCTGACCGTCCCCGGTACCGCACCCCCCTCACCCCGCGCACGGTCCGCGATACGGCGGCCCGGAGCGGGAAGGCGGGGAGTGCGGGAAGGAGGCGGGGACGGCCCCGCACATCCCTCGGACCACGGAGGTCGCATGGACGGCATGGACATCACCTGGACCGCGATCGTCGTGGCGGCCGTTCTGGCGGCGGTGCTGCTCGGCGTGGCCGTCCGGCTCCTGGTACGGCTGGTCCGCACCCGCCGGTCACTGGAGCGGGCGGGACTGCCGGCGGGGTCGCGCTGGGTGTTCTGGGGCGCGGTCGTCTACCTGGTCCTGCCCACCGACCTGCTGCCCGACCCGGTCTACCTGGACGACATCGGTGTGCTGCTGCTCGCCCTGCGGAGCATGCGGGCCGCCCTCCCGGCGGGAAGCCCGGACATCGTGCCGTCCGCGGTACGGCGGCGGACGGAGAAGTCCCCGGGCACCGGCCGGCACCCGTGATGATCGCTCCTCGGCCAAACCCGCTCCCGATCTCTCAGACGGCAGACAGGGGTCGTTGAATACGCATACTTTTCCGTCATGTCTCGCGGTACGTACACAAAAGCCGCACAGAAGTACCACCATGTGACAGGTCGGATGTGGGTGACCCCGCCTGAGGGGGGTGGCGGCGCCCACGCCGGGGTGGGGTCGGTCCGTGGCGGAGCGATGCCCGCCCGCCCTGGGGAGGGACTTCACCGCATGAAGCGGACCATACGCACGACCCTGTGCCCGGCCGGCGCGCTGCTCGCCTCGCCGGCCCTGCCGGCCGGTGCGGCCCACGCCGACGACGCCACGCCCCGTACCGGCTCACGGGTCCCGGCCGCCGGCGACGGCGGACCGGCCACGGCCGGGATCGCCGCCGGCCCGAGGACGTCCGGCACGCCGTACACCGGGATCGGCCTCGGGCCGGTGGCGGGGCCGCGGTACCCGGTCGCCCCCGGGGCGAACCCGCGGACGAAGGACACCGGCACCGGACTCCGGCGCCGCGGTGCCCGGCAGGCCGCGCCGGACGCCGGTCAGGTGACCGCCCACCGGATCGGCTCCGCGGCGCCCGTCGGGGCCCCGGCGGGCCTGTCGGTCCCGGCGACCGTGCCGTCGTCGGCGGCCGGCGCGGCGGTGCCGGCCGCGACCGCGGGGACCGCCCGCGAGGTGCCGTACGCCCCGCGGAGCTGACCGCTCCGCCACCCCGCACGGATCCGGGCCGCCCCTTTGCGGCCGGGACCGGAAGCCTCCCCACTAACTCGGCGGTGGACAACACCCATGCACGTTCTCCACGGCGCGCGCCGTCCCGGCGCAACGCGCGTCACCCTGCTCACCGAAGGAACCTACCCACACAGCCACGGCGGCGTGAGCGTGTGGTGCGACCAGCTCGTCTCCGGCATGCCCGACATCGGCTTCGACGTCATCGCGGTCACCGGCACCGGCCGGGAACCCCTCGTGTGGGACCTGCCCGCGCAGGTCTCCCGGGTCGTCTCCGCCCCCATGTGGGGTCCCGCCCCCGCGGGCCGGCCGGTCACCGGCCGCGCGGAGCGGCGGCTCACCGCGACGTACGAGCAGTTCGTCACCGCCCTGCTGGACCCGTGCGCGGAGGACGGCTTCCCCGCCGCCCTGTACGGCCTGGCGGCGGCCGCGACGGACGGGCGACTGAGCCCTTTCCTGCGCGGCGACCGGGCTCTCGGCGTCCTCACCGGCGTGTGGAACCGTCCCGGTCTCGTCGTGCGCGAGGCCCGGCCGACGCTGCACGACGCGCTCACCGCGACGACCCTCCTGGAGCACGCCCTGCGCCCGCTGGCCACTCCCCCGCCGAAGAGCGGGGTGGCGCACGCCGTCAGCGGCGGTGTGGCCGTCCTGCCCGGGCTGACGGCTCTGCGGCGGCACGGTGTGCCCCTGCTCCTCACCGAGCACGGCGTGTATCTGCGCGAGCGCTACCTCGGCTACCGCACCGCCCCGTACCGCTGGCCGGTCAAGGCGCTGGTGCTGGGCTTCTTCCGGCTGCTGGCCGAGGAGACCTACAGGTGCGCCGCCCTCGTCACGCCGGGCAACCGCTACAACCGTCTCTGGGAGGAGCAGGGCGGTGCGGACCCGGCGCTGATCCGCACCGTCTACAACGGCGTGGACCCGGCCGCCTTCCCGGCCGCCGGCCCGGAGCCCGAGGGGCCGGTGCTGAGCTGGGCGGGCCGGGTCGACCCGATCAAGGACCTGGAGACCCTGATCCGCGCCTTCGCGCTGGTGCGCGAGCGGCTGCCGGACGCGCGGCTGCGGCTGTTCGGCGGCACCCCGCGCGGCGGCGAGGCCTACCGGGAGCGCTGCGAGGCGCTGGCGGCCGGGCTCGGCCACGGTGACGCCGTCACCTTCGAGGGCCGTGTCGACGACATCCGGGACGCCTACGCCGCCGGGAACGTGGTGATGCTGTCCAGCATCAGCGAGGGCTTCCCGTTCACCCTGATCGAGGCCATGTCGTGCGGGCGGGCGACCGTCTCCACCGATGTGGGCGGGGTACGGGAGGCGGTGGGCGGCACGGGTCTGGTCGTACCGCCGCGTGATCCGGCCGCGATGGCCGCGGCCGCCCTGGAGCTGCTGGCCGACACCGCTCGGCGGCGGGCGATGGGAGAGGCGGCCCGGCTGCGGGTGATCGAGCAGTTCACGCTGCGGCAGACCGTCGACGCGTTCCGCGCGATCTACCTCGACCTGGCGGTACGGGGCACGGTCGTGCCGCCCGCCGCCGCGGGGGGCGCGGACCTCGGTGCGGCGGTACAGGCCGCGCCGGCCGGCACCCTCGCGTTACGGAGCGTGGCCGGATGAGCGGGCCCATGGCACTGGAACCGGACGGCGGCGACCGGAACGACACACTGTCGCTGCGGCTCGCCGACGACCGCACCCGCGCGTTCCGGCGGACCGGGCAGGACGGCGACACGCTCGCCCTGCGTGTCGCCGGTCCCCGCGAGGACGCGGTGGACCTGCTGGCCGCCGAGCTCGCGGACCGGGTCGGACCGGCGGTGCATCCGTACGAGGTGGCGGCGCTCCTGGAGTCGGAGGGCCTCACCGTCGAGGCGATCCGCGAGCGCTACGGCCATCCCGATCTGTTCTCGCTGGCGGCGGCCCTGTACGAGCGGGTGCCGCGCAGCTTCCCGGAACCTCTCCGGCCCGCCGATCCCTGGCGGCCCGACCCTGTGCGGTGCGCGCTGCGCGGCGCGCTGTTCGCGCTGCCCGGTCTCGCGTACCTGCTGCTCGGACAGCTGTGGCAGACCGGCCGGCACGGCACCTGGGCACTGATCGTCTCCGGTCTGGTCTCCTGGGCCTGGGGCCAGGCGCTGGGCCACCGTGCCGGGCTGCGGCTGGCGGCCGGCCGGCACGAGGCGGGCCGCACCCTGCTGCTGGGCGCCCCGCTGGGCGCCGCGCTGGCCACGGCGGCGGGAGCGGCGTTCGTCCGCGAGCCCGGGCCCGTGCTGTTCGCGGCGGGCCAGTCGGTCTACCTGGCGGCGGCCGGGGTGCTGCTGGTGCTGCACCGGGAGTGGCTGCTGCTGGCCGCGCTCGGCCCCGTGACGGCCGGTGCGGCGGCACTGCCCTGGTGGCAGCCGGGCGACCCGCTGCGGATCGCACTGCCGCTCGTCTCGCTGTGCGCGGCGGCCGGCGCGGCCGGATGGGCGGTCCGGGCGCTGCTCACCGCGGCCCCCGTCCCGGAGGCGGCGCGCCCGTCCGCCCTGCGGTCGCTGCCGTACGGTGTGTTCGGTCTGGCGGCCGGGGTGCTGGTGCTGCTGGAGGGGCGGCCGCACCCGTGGACGGTGATCGCGCTGACGGTCAGCATGGGTCCCGCCGAGTGGCTGCTGTACCGCTTCCGCGGTCTGTCGGTCGCGGCGTTGCGCGCCACCGCCACCCCGCGCGGCTTCCTGCTGCGCACCACCGCCGTCCTGACGCTCTGTCTGGCCCTGTACCTCGCCCCGCTGCTGCCCGCCGCGCTGCTCACCGGAGCCGAACCACTGCCGGTGCTGCTGCTCGCGGCGACGCTGTGGACGGCGCTGCTGCTCCAGGCGTTCGGGGTGGCGTGGCCGCCCGCGCTGCTGTGCGGCCTGGCCGCCGTCGCCGCCGTGGCGCTGTCCCTGCGTCATTCCCCGCCCGGCCCCGCCGCCCTGTCGCTGTGCTGCGGCGCCGCCTCGGCCGGCCTGGCGCTCTGTGCGCTGCGGGCCCTGGGACGCCCCGCCGCACACGGCTGAACCACACCCGCTCGGGCCACCGGCGTCCGCACCCGTTCACACCCCGCCCGGCCCTGTCACGCCCCCGATCCACCTCTTTTTTCACACCATCACACCATCAATCGCACCATCAACGGGAAGGACCAGAGAGTTGACCCGCGCACCGCTCGCCGCCGTCACCGGAGCCGAGGGCTTCATCGGTTCCCATCTGACCGAGGCCCTGGTGGCCTCCGGACACCGGGTGAGGGCCATGGCCCAGTACAACTCCTTCTCCTCCTACGGCTGGCTGGAGACCCTGCCGCAGGACGTCCTGGAACAGGTCGAGATCGTCCTCGGCGACGTCCGCGACCCCGGTTCCGTCCGGGGCCTCGCCGAAGGGGCCGACTGCGTCTACCACCTGGCGGCCCTCATCGCGATCCCCTACTCCTACCGGGCGCCGCACAGCTACGTCGACACCAACGTCACCGGCACCCTCAACGTGCTGGAGGCGGTCCGCGCGCTGGACGTCCCGCGTCTGGTGCACACCTCCACCAGCGAGACCTACGGCACCGCGCAGACCGTCCCGATCACCGAGGACCACCCCATCCACACCCAGTCGCCGTACGCCGCCTCGAAGGCGGGGGGCGACCGTCTCGCCGACAGCTACCACGCCAGTTTCGGCACCCCCGTGGTGACGCTGCGGCCGTTCAACACCTACGGGCCCCGGCAGTCGATGCGCGCGGTGATCCCCACGGTGATCGGCCAGCTGGCCGCGGGCGAGCACGCCATCACCCTGGGCGATCTGCGGCCCACCCGGGACTTCACCTTCGTCAAGGACACCGCCGCCGCGTTCCTCGCGGTGGGCACCGCGCCCGCCGCCGACGTGGTGGGCCGCACCTTCAACGCCGGTACCGGCGGCGAGATCTCGGTCGGCGACCTGGTCGCGCTGATCGGCAAGGTGATGGGCACCGACGTCGAGGTGCGCGAGGACACGGCCCGGCTGCGGCCCGCGAACTCCGAGGTGATGCGCCTGGTCGCGGACGCCTCCCGGCTGCGTGCCGCGACCGGGTGGGAGCCCGCGCACGACCTGGAGCAGGGGCTCGCCGCCACCGCGGACTTCTTCCGCGACCCGGCCCACCTCGCCCGGTACAAGACCGGCATCTACAACATCTGATCCGTCCGGCACATCGTACGAACCCCAGAAGGAAGAACTTCATGCACGCTGTGATCCTCGCCGGAGGCAAGGGCGTCCGGCTGCGGCCCTACACGACCGCCCTGCCCAAGCCGCTGGTGCCGATCGGCGACCAGCACGCCATCCTGGAGATCGTGCTGCGCCAGCTCGCCGGCGCCGGCTTCACCAGCGCCACCATCGCCATCGGCCACCTGGGCGAGATCATCCGCGCCTACGTCGGCGACGGCAGCCGGTGGGGCATGCGCGTCGACTACGCCACCGAGGACAGCCCCCTCGGCACCATGGGCCCGCTGCTCACCCTGCGGGAGCGGCTGCCCGAGTCGTTCCTGGTGATGAACGGCGACGTCCTCACCGACCTCGACTTCGGCGACGTCCTCGCCCGGCACCGCGCCTCCCGCGCCCCGCTGACCATCGCCACCTACGCGCGCCAGGTGCGCATCGACTTCGGCGTGCTCACCACGGACGTCGGCAGAGTCGTCGGCTTCACCGAGAAGCCGAGCATGGACTACCGGGTGTCGATGGGCGTCTACGGTCTCTCCCGCAGCACGCTCGACGGCTACACACCCGGGCTGCCGCTCGGCTTCGACGAGCTGGTCCTCGACCTGCTCGGCACGCAGGACCCGCCGCACGCCTACGAGTTCGACGGATACTGGCTGGACATCGGCCGCCCCGACGACTACGACCGCGCGAACGCGGAGTTCACCACCCGCAAGCCGCTGCTGCTCAAGGGGGCCTGACCGCCGTCATGCGCATTCTCGTCCTCGGCTCGACCGGCTATCTGGGCGCCCATGTCGCCGCACGCCTGCGCGCCCGGCCCGGCGTCCGGCTGTTCACCGGCGGCCGGGAGGCGGGCGCGCCGGTCCGGGCCGACCTGGCCGCCGACTCCCCCGCCCGACTGGCGCAGAGCATCGGCGCGGTGGCCCCCGACGCGGTGGTCAACTGCGCCGGGGCCGTCGGCGGCGACCCCGCCGTCCTGCACGCGGTCAACGCCCGCGGGCCCGGGGCCCTGTGCGACGCCCTCCGGCAGGCGGCACCCCGGGCCCGGCTGGTGCATCTCGGCTCGGCCGCCGAGTACGGGCCGGGCGAGCCCGGCACCCTGGCGGCCGAGCCGGACCCGGCGCGGCCGGCGTCGGCCTACGGCGAGTCCAAGTGGGCCGGGACGGTGGCCGTGGGCCGTTCGGCGCTGGACGCGGTGGTGCTGCGGGTGGGCAACCCGGTGGGTCCCGGCGCGCCGGACGCCGGGCTGCCGGGCCGGCTCGCCGCCCTGCTGCGCGCGGCGGGGTCCGATCCCGGCGCGGTGATCCGGCTGGGCGACCTGTCGGCGTACCGCGACTTCGTCGACGTACGGGACGTCGCCGCGGCGGCGGAGGCGGCGGCCACCGCTCCCGGGCCGCTGCCGCCGGTGCTCAACGTGGGCGGCGGAGGTGCCGTGCCGGTGCGGGAACTGGTGCACCGGCTCGCGCGGATCGCCGGGTTCCGGGGCCGGATCGAGGAGGACGGCGGTGCCTCGGCCCGCTCCGGCGAGGTGTCGTGGCAGTGCTCGGACATCTCGGCGGCACGGGAGGCGCTGGGCTGGCGGCCGGTGCACGGGCTGGAGGACTCGCTGGCCGCGCTGTGGGCCGCCGCGGGCCTCCGGGACCCGGTCGGCGGCCGTCCGTGAGTGCGCTGGTGCCGCTGTACGTGCACCCGGCCGAGGATCCGGGGGCCTGGCTGCGCGTGATCACGGCGGCCCGCCGCGCCTACGGCGTGGTCCTCAACCCGGCGAGCGGGCCGGGCCGCCGGCCGGACCCGGCGTTCGCGGCGGCGGCCCGCGCGGTGCGGGAGGCCGGCGGCCGGGTCCTCGGGTACGCCGACACCGGGTATGGGGAGCGGCCGCAGACGGAGGTCGCGGACGACGTCGAACGGCACCGCGAGTGGTACGGCGCCGACGGCTGCTTCCTGGACCGGGTGTCCTCGGGGCCGCCCGGACTGCCGGCCTGCCGGCGGCTGGTGAAGCGGATCCGGCGGCTCGGCGCCGCGCCGGTGGTGCTCAACCCCGGGGTGCACCCGGCGCCCGGCTATCTGCGCACCGCCGACCTGGTCGTCACCTTCGAGGGCCACTGGTCGACGTATGTCTCGGCGTTCACCCGGCCGGCCTGGACGGCACGGCATCCGCCAGAGCGGTTCTGCCATCTCGTCTACGGCGTCCCGCAACCGCTGGTACCGCTCGCGGTGCGCACCGCGCGGGAGCGGGGGGCGGCGGTGTACGGCCCGGTGACCGGTGAACTGCCCAACCCGTGGCGGGAGCCGACTCCGGCGCTGGACGAGATGGCCGAGCTGTGACGGCCGGTCCCGGCGGCGGTCAGCGGGCCCAGTCCGGGGTCCAGGTGCCACTGCCCCTGCCCGCGCCCGCGCCCGGGTGGCGGGACGCGGCGGCGGCGAGGTGGTCGCGGAGCAGGGCGAGCGCCGGGTGCGGGTTGTCGGCGTGCCAGATCAGGGAGTGCGGATAGAGCGGCACGGGCTCGCTCAGCCCGATCCGTCTCAGGTCGTAGGAGGCGGGCCACAGGAGATGGGTGCCCTCGCCGACGAAGGTGGCGAGCTCCGCCGAGTCGGCGAGGGCGTCGACGAGCGGCTCGGTGCCGAAGTGCGGGCCCACCACGTCGATGGTGAGCCCGAACGCGGCGGCGAGTTCGTCGTAGAACTGCGCCCATTCGGTGCCCGCGGTGTTGCCCGGCATCCAGATCCGCCGCCCGGCGAGCGCGGCGGGTGCGACCGTGCGGGCGGCGGCGAGTTCATGGCCGGGTCCGGTGAGCAGTTGCAGCGGCTCGTCGAGGACCCGGGTCGCGCGGATGCCGTCGGGCAGCCGGTGCGCGGGGCGGGTGACGGCGCGGAAGGACGCGTCGATGACGCCGGTGCCCAGGGCGGCGAGGGCCGCCTCGGCGTCGTAGAGGGTGACGACGTCCAGTTCCACGTCCGGGCGGGCGCGGTGGAAGGCGCGCAGCAGGGCGGCGGGTGCGAGGCGCCGCCCGATCACGTCGACGCGCAGGGCGCGGCGGCCGGGCCGTACGGAGGCCGCCGCCCGTTCCTCGGCCTCCAGCAGCGCGCGGGCGTGCGGCAGGAACGCCTGCCCGTCGATCGTCGGCCTCGCCCCGCCCGGCGCCCGGGTCAGCAGCCGTACCCCCAGCTCCTTCTCCAGCGCGGCGACCCGCTTGGACACGGCCTGCTGGGTGATCGCCAGGTCGACGGCCGCCTCGTGGAAGTGGCCCAAGTCCACCACGGCGAGGAAGGTCCGGACGGCGTCGAGATTCATGGGCGCAACTGTATTCCCACAACTGTGCGTTGTGAGAGGGATTCAGGTCGGTTGTTTGCGCCGCGGAGTCCTGGCCGCTTGGATGGCACCCGGTCAACGCGGGGTTGTGGTGTCGAGGTGTACGGAGGCGTGAACGAGGTGACGGGGGTGACGGACCTCGAGGTCGGCCGGCGCGGGCGCCGGCGGCGTTCCCCGGCAGGGGAGTTCGGCCGACTGTGGGCAGCCTACGCGGTCAGCTCGCTGGGCACACGGCTCGCGTTCGACGCCTTCCCGCTCGTCGCGATCCGGGTGCTGCACTCGGGGGCCGCCCAGGTCTCGGCGCTGGCCGCGGCGGGGACGGCCGTCGGCGCGGTGGTGGCGGTGCCGCTGGGACCGTGGGTGGAGTTCCGGCGCAAACGGCCCGTGATGATCGCCATGGACCTGATCCGGTGCGCGGCGCTGCTCACCGTTCCGGCGGCGTTCGCACTGGGCGTCCTCACCTTCGCGCAGCTGCTGGTCGTCTCGGTGGTGGTCGCGGCGGCGGACATCGCGTTCGGGGCGGCGAGCGGGGCGTTCCTGAAGACGCTGCTGCCGCGCCGGGACCTGCTGAAGGCCGGCGCGCGCCTGGAGTCCACCACCTGGACCACCACCGTGCTGGGCCCGCCGCTGGGCGGCGCGGCGATCGGCCTGTTCGGCCCGGTGGCGACGGTCGTCGCGGACGCGGTCAGCTACCTGCTCTCGGCGGCGGGAATCGGCACGATGAGCCCCGACACCGAGGGCGGTTCCGGCGGCGGGTCGCGTTCGGGGCGGGCCGGGAAGGGGTCGGCCTCCGGTTCCCGTCCGCGCCCGCGGGACGTGCTGGAGGGCTGGCGCCACATCCTCGCCCACCCCGTGCTGCGTCCGCTGTTCTTCAACACGGTCCTGGTCAACGGTCTGATCATGGCGGTGGCGCCGCCGCTGGCGGTGCTGATGCTCGGGCCGCTGGGCTTCCCGCCGTGGCAGTACGGCCTGGCCTTCGCCGTGCCCTGCCTGGGCGGGCTGGTCGGCGCGAGGCTGTCACGCCCGCTGGTGGCCCGGTACGGAGGCCACCGGGTGCTGCGCACGGCCGGGGCGCTGCGGGCCTGCTGGTCGCTGGGGCTGGCGTTCGTCCGGCCGGGGACGGCGGGGCTGGTGCTGGTCATGGTGGTGGAGTTCGGGCTGATCACCTGCATCGGCGTCTTCAACCCAGTGCTCGCGACGCTGAGGCTGGAGCTGACCCCGGCGGAGAAGGCGGCCCGCACCCTGTCGGCGTGGTCGGTGACCGGCAAGGCGTCGATCGCGGCCCTGACCGCGGCATGGGGTGTCCTGTCCGCCGTGACGACCACCCGCACCGCCCTCGCCGCCGCGGGCCTGCTCCTCCTGGCCACCCCTCTCCTGCTCCCCCGGCGCGCCCCTGCCGGAGCCGGCCCCTGACACCATCACCGGACCGGATCCCCGCAGTCCGGGCCACCCCTGCCCGGCAGGGCCCCACCGGGAGCTTCAGGGCGGTTCAGGGGGTTTCAGGGGCGGAGCCCCTGGGGCCGGGAAAGGGAAGGGGCGGCGGGGGCGAGATCCAGCCGCCCGGCCGAGGGCCCGGGGGCGCAGCCCCTGAGGCCGGTACGGGCCCCGGGGGACGGAAGCCCGTCCGTCACCGCCCCCGCGAGGGAACCCGTCCGCCCAGGTGCGCACCGAGCGGATCGTGGCGCATTCTTGCTGTGTCACCCAGCCGGCGGTGCAGGTGCGCGGACGAGACGGGACCGGATGAACGGGAGCGGAGAGCACGAGGACCGCACCCGCGGGCGGCTGGCCACCTTGCTCGCCGAGGTCTCCACCGAGGCACTCGGCACGGTCGGCGGTCGCGTGGGCGGTGTCTACCTGCGCACCGACACCCCCGGGCTGCTGCGGCTCGCCGTGATCGCCGGGCTGCCGAAGCAGCTGTTCCGGCCCTGGTGGCGCCTGCACGCGGACCGCCCGTTCCCCGTCGCGGACTCCTACCGGCTCGGCGTCCAGGTGGTGCTGCCCGACGCGACCGAGACCATGCGCCGCTATCCCCAGTTCGCTGCCGGGCTGCCCTTCCAGTTCGGTTCGATGTATCTGCCCGTCGTCGGCGAGACGACCACGTTCGGGGTGCTGGTGGTCCTGCACCCGGCGGCCCCGGACGCCGTCGCCGGGCTGCCCGACCGCGACCGGGTCGCCCAGCTGGCCGAGGATCTGGGCGCGGACCTGCGCGAGCTGGCGGGCGGCGACGAGTCGGCGATCGTCTGGGAGGGCGAGCCGATGAACGTACGGCCGCCCTCGGCCGCGCGGCCCGAGCGGGGGCGCGTCGGGCGCTTCACCTGGGATCCGGCGGGCGGCACGGTGACACCGGACGCCAGGTTGCGGGCCATGCTGGCCCTTCCGGCCGGCGAGGACGTGCCGGACGTACCGACCGGACCCGGTGTGCGGGACGCGCCCGACGGACCCGGCGGGAACGTGCGGGCGGAGGCGTTCGCCGACGCGGTGGCTCCCGGCGAGGCCCGGCGGTTCCTCGGCGCCCTGCGGGACACGGGGGCGGGCAGACCGCCGGCGCTGCCGTTGCGGCTGCACGCCGGGGACGGTTCACCCCGGTGGGTGGAGCTGTGGGCGGCGGAGACGGAGCGGCCCTCGGCGCCCGAAGCGGCCGCCCCGGGTCCGGAGGCGGGCCTCCCTCCGGACCCGGGGCGGGCGGGCGGCTGCCTCCGTGCCGAAGGCGGGGCGGCGTCTCCCCCGGCCGCCCCGGCCCCGCCCCCGGCGTCCGCCCGTACCGCTGCCTCTGCCGCGTCCGGGGACCGGACGGCGGGCGCGGGCGGCGGCCCGGGCCCCGGGGTGCACGGCCTCGTCGTCGACCCGGGCCGGGACGCCATGGGCGACTCCGCGGCCGATCTGCTGCCCGGCGGCGTCTTCTGTCTGGACCGCACCGGGCTCGTGCGCTACGTCAATCCGCCCGCCGCCCGGCTGCTCGGCCCCGCGCGGGAGGAGCTGCTCGGGCGGCCCCTGTGGGAGCCCATGCCGTGGTGGAGCCGCTCCCCCTGCGACGACCACCTCCGGGCCGCCCTGCTGTCGCCGGAACCGGTGCACTTCCAGGTGCGCCGCCCGGACGACCGGGGCCGCGACTCCCCCGCCCCGTCCGGCGAGGGCGACGGCGGCTGGCTCGCCCTCTCCGTGTATCCCGGGCCGGACCTCCTGACCTGCACCGTAGCCCCCGTACGGCGGCTGGAGACGCCCGAACCCGATGAGGTGGAACCCACCGGACCACGGCTGTCCCGTCTCCGGGACGACACGGCGGCACCGCCCGGCGGCGCCGCGGTCACGGCCCCGTTCTACCGGCCCATCGCCCTCGCCATCGCGCTCACCGACGCCGTCACCGCCCGCCAGGTGTCCGCGGTCGTGATGCGGGAGCTGCTCCCGGCGTTCGGCGGTCGCCGGCTCGCCATCTACCTGTTGCAGGAGCGCCATCTCTACCTCGCCTGGGAGAGCGGCTTCCCGCAGGGTTTCCTCGCCCCGTTCGACGGGGTGGGCCTGGACGCCCGGCTGCCCGGGGTGGAGACGCTGACCAGCGGGCGGCCGCAGTTCTACGAGTCGATGGACCAGCTGACCGCCGCCTACCCCGGCATGCCGGTGGACGCGCACGAGGGATCGCGCGCCTTCCTGCCGCTGATCGCGTCCGGCCGCCCCGTCGGCTCCTGCATCCTCGGCTTCGAGCGCTCCCGCAGTTTCAGCACCGAGGAGCGCACCGTGCTCACCGCGCTGGCCGGGCTGATCGCGCACGCCATGGAGCGCGCGCAGCGCTACGACAGCGAGGCCGCCCTGGCCCGCGGTCTGCAACAGGCCCTGCTGCCGAGGCGGCTCACGGAACACCCGCACGTCGAGACCGCCGGACGCTATCTGCCGGGCACCGAGGGCATGGACGTGGGCGGCGACTGGTACGACGCGGTGGAGGCCGGGGACGGTCTGGCGCTGGTCATCGGCGACGTCCAGGGGCACGGGGTGCAGGCGGCGGCCACCATGGGCCAGCTGCGCAGCGCCGTACGGGCGTTCGCCCTCAGCGACCAGCCGGCCGATCTGGTGCTCAGCGGTACCAACCGGCTCCTCATCGACCTGGATCCCGGCCAGTTCGCCAGCTGCTGCTACGTACGCCTCGATCCCGTGACCGGCCTGGCCTGTTTCGCCCGCGCCGGTCATCTGCCGCCCCTGCTGCGGGCCCCAGACGGCCGCACCCGGGTCCTCGACCTCCCCGGCGGTGTCGTCCTCGGGGTGGATCCGCACGCCCGGTACCCGATGACGGAGCTGCACATCGAGTACGACGCCGTCCTCGCCCTCTACACCGACGGGCTGGTGGAGCGGCCCGGCGCCGACATCGACGACGGGATCACCGCGCTGCGGGTCGCGCTCGCCAGGGCGGGGGCGCTGCCCGGCCGCCGGGGCGGCCGGTCCCTGTCCGGCACGGCCGACCGGCTCACCGCGAACGCCCGGCACTCCGCCGACCGCCCGGACGACGTGGCCCTGCTGCTCGCGGCCCGGCGGGAACGCCCGCGCGCCGGCCGACGGTGACCCCCGGTCACCTCCCGTCACCGGATGTCACCTCTCTCGCCTCGTGGCGCCGGGCAGGGTAGACATGGCACATGGTCCGACTGCTGGGTCGGCCCGGGTCCCGGCAGCCCCGCCCGCCCGGGGACGGCCGCGCGAAGGACGGGCCCGGACGGCCGGAGGCCGAGGGTCCGCGCCGGTCACTGCGCCGGGGCACGGTCGCCGGGCAGGTGTTCGTCCTGCAGGTGGTGATCGTGCTGCTGCTGGTCGTGTCGGCCGTGGTGGCACTGGTGCTGCAGGCACGCCATGACACCAACCAGGAGGCCCGTAACCGCTCCCTGGCCGTGGCGCAGACCTTCGCCGCGTCCCCCGGGATCGCCGAGGCGCTGCGCGCACCGGACCCCACGAAGCTGCTGCAACCCCACGCCGAGGCGGCGCGCAAGGCGTCCGGGGTCGACTTCATCGTCGTCATGAACACCGACGGCATCCGCTACACGCACCCCAGACCGGACCGGATCGGCAAGAAGTTCGTCGGCACGACCGGGCCCGCGCTGGCCGGCGGCGTCGTCATCGAGGAGATCCGCGGCACGATCGGGCGGCTGGTGCAGGTCGTCGTCCCCGTGAAGGACGCGCGGGGCCGGGTGGTGGGCCTGGTGTCGGCGGGGATCACCACCGCGCACGTCGGCTCGACGGCCGGGAAGCAGTGGCCGGTGCTGCTGGCGGCCTCCGCGTTCGCCCTCGCCCTCGCCACGGCGGGCACCGCGCTGGTGAGCAGACGGCTGCTGCGGCAGACCCACGGCCTGGGCCCGCACGAGATGACGCGGATGTACGACCACCACGACGCCGTCCTGCACGCCGTGCGGGAGGGCGTCCTGATCGTCGGCGGCGACGGCTGGCTGCTGCTCGCCAACGACGAGGCGCGCCGGCTGCTCGAGCTGCCGCCGGACGCGGAGCAGCGCCACGTCCTCGATCTCGGTCTGGACTCCGACACCTCCGAGCTGCTCGCGTCCGGGCGCTCCGCCACCGACGAGGTGCACCTGGTCAAGGACCGGCTGCTGGCGGTCAACCAGCGGCCCACCGACGCCCGGGGCGGTCCGCCCGGCAGTGTCACCACGCTGCGCGACTCCACGGAGCTGCGCGCCGTGTCCGGCCGTGCCGAGGTGGCCCGCGAGCGCCTCGACATGCTCTACGACGCCGGTACGGGGATCGGCACCAGCCTCGATGTGACCCGGACCGCCGAGGAGCTCGCGGAGCTGGCCGTGCCGAGGTTCGCGGACTTCGCCACCGTCGACCTGTACGAGGCGGTGCTGCGCGGCGAGGAACCGCAGCCGGGCACGGAGCTGCGGCGCACCGCGGCGAGCGGAGTGCGTGCCGGTGCGCCGCTGTACCCGGTCGGCAGGCGCATCGACTTCGTGGCCACCTCCCCGCAGGGCCACGGCCTCGCCACCGGCGCGGCCGTCCTGGAGCCCCGGCTGCCGCAGGCGTACGGCTGGCACGCGCAGGACCGGGAGCGGGCGGGGCGGATCGTGGCGTACGGCATCCACTCGCTGATCACCGTGCCGCTGCGGGCCGGGAACCTGCCGCTGGGCCTGGTCAGCTTCTGGCGGGCCGACCAGCCGGAACCGTTCGACGAGGAGGAACTGGCCCTCGCGGAGGAGCTGGTCGCGCGGGCCGCGGTGTCCATCGACAACGCCCGCCGCTACACGCGCGAGCACAGCATGGCGGTGACCCTCCAGCGGAGTCTGCTGCCGCGCAGCCTGCCCGAGCAGTCCGCGCTGGACCTCGCCTACCGCTATCTCCCGGCGCAGGCCGGGGTCGGCGGCGACTGGTTCGACGTGCTGCCCCTGCCGGGGGCGCGGGTCGCCCTGGTGGTGGGCGACGTGGTGGGGCACGGGCTGCACGCGGCGGCCACGATGGGGCGGCTGCGCACGGCGGTGGCCAACTTCTCCGCCCTGGATCTGCCGCCGGACGAACTCCTCGGTCTCCTGGACGAGCTGGTCGGCCGGATCGACCAGGAGGACGAGACGCCGTCCGGCAACGGCGCGCCGGTCATCGGCGCGACCTGCCTGTACGCGGTCTACGACCCGGTGTCCCGGCGCTGTGCCCTGGCGCGGGCCGGGCACCCGCCGCCGGCGGTGGTCCGCCCGGACGGCACCGCGGAGTTCCCCGAGGTGCCCGCGGGACCGCCGCTCGGCCTGGGCGGACTGCCGTACGAGACGGCGGAGCTCGAGCTGGCCGAGGGCAGCCGGCTGGTGCTCTACACCGACGGTCTCGTGGAGGACCGGGACCGGGACATCGACGTCGGCCTGGAGCTGCTGCGCGTCGCGCTGACGGGGGCGGGGCGGACGCCGGAGGAGATCTGCCGGGCGGTGCTGGACTCCCGGCCGACCGCCCGGACCAGGGACGACATCGCGCTGCTGGTGGCCGGTACCCGGGTGCTGGGCGCGGACCGGGTGGCGGCCTGGGAGGTGCCCGCCGATCCGGCGGCGGTGGCGCGGACCCGGGCCTCGGTGACCGGACGGCTGTCGGAGTGGGGTCTCGACGAGCTGGCGTTCACCACGGAACTGGTCCTCAGCGAGCTGGTCACCAACGCGATCCGGTACGGCCGCCCGCCCATCACGGTACGGCTGCTGCACGACCGCACGCTGATCTGCGAGGTCTCCGACGCCAGTACCACCTCGCCGCATCTGCGGTACGCCGCGAACACGGACGAGGGAGGGCGCGGGCTGTTCCTGGTGGCGCAGCTCGCCGAACGCTGGGGCACCCGGTACACGCCCGGCGGCAAGATCATCTGGGCGGAGCAGCCGCTGCCGCAGGGTCAGCGGGGAGGCACATCCGGCGCCGGTGCGGCGGGGCCGGACGGTCCCGAGGGGCGGCCCGGGAGACCCCTGGTCCGTGAGGAACCGGGCTTTCAGGATGCAGTGCAAGGCGCGGCGGTGAATCGTGAGAGTGGCCCCGGTCTCTCAGCACGGGCACCGGTGCAGCCATCCGGACCCGAGGAGGAGTCATCATGACGACGTCACCATCCGGCGCACCCCGGTCGTCCGACGACCGCACCACTCCCGACGCCCTGCTCCACACCTACACCGGAACGGAGGTGGCGCCGGAGGACCTGGTGCTGGCCACGGGCCGCGACATCACGCCGAAGACCCTCGAGTGGGCCCGGCGCAAGCTGGCCGAGGAGGGTCCGTCGGCCATGGAGAAGCTGCTGCCGTGAGAACCGGGCCGCGCCGTCCGCGGCCGCCCCCGTCCACGACCACCGCCCGGCCGCACGCACGGCCGGGCGGTGGTCGTGTGTCCGGGGCCGGGTTCCGGGTGACGGGGCGTGTCCCCGGCGGCGGGGAAACCTTCCGGGGCCGCCGGTCGTCTACAGTACAGAGGTTCGTCTACACGAGTGTAGTCACCCTGGATCGGAGAGGCCGCGCCGATGACCGCAGCCCTGTCCCTGTCGTCACAGCTCGCCGTCAACGTACTGGACGCGAGTTCGCTGCTGGCCGCCTTCGGGGTGATCGGTGTCGGGGTGGCCATGTTCGCCGAGACCGGTCTGCTGATCGGGTTCTTCCTGCCGGGCGACTCGCTGCTGTTCACCGCCGGGCTGCTGTGCACGGGGTCGGCCGGGCGGCCCGTGCACCTGTCGCTCGGGCCGCTGCTGGTGCTGGCGGCCGTCGGCACGCTGGCCGGTTCGCAGTGCGGGTATCTGATCGGCAGGAAGGCGGGCGGAGCGCTGCTCACCCGGACCCGTTCGAGACAGCTCAAGGAGGGCGCCCGCCGCGCCGCCGAGCTGATGGAGCGATACGGGTACGCGAAGGCGATCGTCCTGGCCCGCTTCGTGCCGGTGGTGCGCACGGTGCTCAATCCGATGGCGGGCGCGCTGGACGTGCCGGTGCGGACGTTCACCGTGTGGCAGGTGACCGGCGGCCTGGTGTGGAGCGTGGGCCTGATCCTGGCGGGCTACGCACTGGGCTCCTCGATCCCGGGCGTGGACAGATACCTCCTGCCCGTGGTCGCCGTGATCGTCGTGGTCTCGCTGCTGCCGGTCGTGGTGGAGGTCGTACGGGCCCGCCGGGGCGCCGCGCGCGGCAGCAAGGCCACGGAGTCCGACGGCTCCGGCGAGGAGGCCCGCCGGTGAGGCGCGCCCCGGTGGGCACGCGGCGGGACGTCTCCGGCCTGGACCGGGGGGACGTCGCGGAGCTCGCGGGCAGCGTCGGCCTGGGTGCGTGGACGGCGCTCGCCGTGCTGACCATGGTCGTCGTCGGCGGTGACGGCACACCGCTGTTCCTCGACAGCGGTCTGCTGTCCTGGTCGCTCGCCCACCGCCCCGACGCGGCGGTCGCCCTGGCCCGCGGGGTGACGGCGACCGGCACCGGCGTCGTCCCGTACGCGCTGGTCGTGCCGGCCGGGCTGGCCGTCGGCCGTACGGCGCGGCAGCGGGTGACGGCCACGCTGCTGGGACTCGGCTGTCTGCTGGCCGGGCAGCTCACGCGGGCCGTCCTCATGAACCTGGTGGCCCGGCCGAGACCCCCGCACGCCGACTGGCGGACCCATGCCTCCGGCTGGGCGTTCCCCTCCGGCCACACCACCACGTCGGCCCTGACCGCGGGACTGCTGGTCGTCGCCCTGTGCGTCCGGGCACCGCGCGGCAGAGGGGCGCTGTGCGCGGTGGCGGGCTGCTGGGCGGTCCTGGTCGGGCTGACCCGGATCTATCTGGGGGTGCACTGGTTCACCGACGTGATCGGCGGCTGGCTGTTCGCGGCGGGCTGGCTCGGCCTGTGTCTCGCGGCGGCGGCCCGCTGGCTCCCGCCCCGCCTCGTCCACGACGCGACGGGGACTCCCCGCGAGCCCGACGACGCCCCCTGACCCGGCACTGCGCCCCCGGGCCGTTCGGGCCCGGGGGCGCAGTGCTGTCCTGGGCCGATGCCGGGCGGCCCGACCGTCACCGGGTGGTGGACCTGACCGGGGGCGGCGCCAGATAGATGCGCATCGTGCCGTAGCGGACCGGCGACCAGCCGCGGGCGTAGGCCGGCGGGCGGGACGTGGCGGGCACCAGGACGGCCGCCGGCATACGGCGGGCCGTGGCGCGGATCCCCGCGGAGGTGATGTTGGCGTCGTGACCCTTGACCGCCGCCGAGCGGCAGCCCGCGTAGAAGGCGACCGGGATGTTCTGGTCGCCGGTGACCAGGCAGGGCGGGCGGACGTCGAGCCGGTGCAGTTCCGCGGCGAGGCGTGACCAGTGGTTGCGGCCGGCGTGGTCCCGGGCCACGGTCCGGTCCAGGACGTGGTACTGCACCGCGAGGTGCCCGGCGAGGCCGACCGCCAGCAGCGTGACCGCCACCGGACGCCATACGCCGGACGCCGCGGTCACCGTCCTGAGCAGCACGTCGGCGACGGGCAGCGCCAGCAGGGCGTAGGCGGGCAGCAGGAAGCGGGGCGCGGCGTAGCCGATCAGGAAGAGGTAGGGGAAGGCGGCCGAGACGCCGCAGGCGAACGGCACGAGTGTGGCGGCCGTGCGGCGGGCCCGGACGGCGAGCACCAGACCGATCACGGCCAGCACGGGCAGGACGAACCACCACAGGGTGATGGCGGGATTCGGCAGCTGCCCGGTGCAGGGGCGGCACAGGATGCGTCCGCCGAGGCCGCGCATCTGGTCGGTGACGGCGTTGTTCCAGCCCAGGCCGCCCTGGATGCTGGAGCCGTCGTGGAGCCGCTGGGCGAGGCCGCCGTAGCGGACGTACGCCTCGATCACCCACTCCGCGGACCCCGCCACGAGTCCGGCGACGAGGGCGGTGAGCGGCAGCGGACGGCGGGTGGCGGCGGCCAGCACGAGCAGGGGCAGCACGACCCAGACGGCGTCCATGGGCCGCATCAGCGCCATCAGCGCCGTGGCCGCGCCCAGACCCCACAGGGCGGCCCGGTCGCCGCGGTCCGCGCGCAGCCGCACGAAGCAGGCGGCGGCGACGAGCGCGCCGATGGCCACCCAGTAGTTGGGCATGGCCGCGAAGCCGTAGAAGAGCGTCACCCACAGGGTGGCGTAGAGGGCTCCCGCCAGGGCCAGCACGGGCACCGGGAACAGGTTGCGCCAGGTGCGCAGGGCCAGGTAGAGGGCGAGGCCGGAGAGGACGGCGAGGTAGACGCGCAGCATCGGGGTGGACGACGACCAGCTGGTGAGGGGGGCCACCAGGAAGGAGATGCCGCGGGAGCGGGGCGCGCTGAAGTTGGAGGCCGGGGCGTGGGCGCTGACCTGGCTGACGTAGACCGTCTCGTCCCAGCCCAGTCCGGTCGAGGGGCCGACGAGGAGAAGCTGGGCCAGCGCGAAGACGGCCGCCACGACGGCGAGCGGCAGACGGGGATGTCTGTGCCACAGGCCGCCTCCGGACACCGGTGGGGGTCCGCTGACGGGCCGTGACGTGAGAGCGGCGTACGCGCTGCCGGACATCCTTCTCCTCTTGCTCCGCGGCCGGGGGCCGCTGTACCTCCTGCCAGCCTAGGAGCGGCCGGAGCGACACCCTGACGAAATACGGTAAAAGCAGCACTAAAGTCGCCCGTACGGAGAGTAAGAAGGCGTGTCAGGTGCCTCAGGAGGTTGACGTTTGTGCGCGAGGCGCGAGGCGCGAGGCCGCCCCGGCGCCCGGCCGGCGCGGAAGCCGCTCCCGCCCGGGAGTCCACGTCCCGGGCGGCAGCGGGCGGCCGTCAGCGTCCGTTGGGGGTGCGGTGCGGGGGCTGGCCGGGGGCCGGGCGCTGGGGCGGCAGGGGGACGGGCCGGACCGCGGGGTCGGTGGTACGCACGGTCAGTTCCTCCCCGTGATGACGGATCGTCAGCGGCGGCCCCTCCAGCAGGGTGTACGTCGCCTTGTCCGCCCAGATCTCCACCCGCAGCCGGCGGCCGCGGAGTTGCAGGGTGAAGGCGAGCCGGTGGAAGTTCTCCGGCAGGCGCGGCGCGAAGGCCGGTCCTCCGGTACCGGTGCGGCGCATGCCGCCGAACCCCGCGACCAGCGCCATCCAGGTCCCGGCGAGGGAGGCGATGTGCAGCCCGTCGCGGGTGTTGTGCTCCAGGTCCGCCAGGTCCATGAGGGCGGCCTCGGCCGTGTAGTCGTAGGCGAGCCGCAGATGTCCGGCCTGCGCGGCGACGACGGCCTGGACGCACGCCGAGAGGGAGGAGTCCCGGACGGTCAGCGGTTCGTAGTAGGCGAAGTTGCGGGCGATCTGCTCCTCGTCGAACCGGTCGGCGCAGGTGTACATGGCGAGCACCAGGTCGGCCTGTTTGACGACCTGTTTGCGGTAGAGGTCGAAGTAGGGGAAGTGCAGCAGCAGCGGGTACTGGTCGGGGCGGGTGGCCTCGAAGTCCCAGGGCTGGTAGCGGGTGAACCCGGCGTGCTGCTCGTGCACGCCGAGGTCGTCGTTGTACGGCACGTGCATGGCCTCGGCGGCGTCGCGCCAGGCGGCGCTCTCCTCGTCGTCCACCTCCAGCCGGGCCGCCTCGCCGGGATGACGCCGTACGGCGTCGGCGGCGGCCAGCAGGTTCGCGCGGGCCATCAGGTTGGTGTACGTGTTGTCGTCGGCGACCGCGCTGTACTCGTCGGGGCCGGTGACGCCGTCGATGTGGAAGGCGCCCTGCCGGTCGTGGTGGCCGAGGGAACGCCACAGGCGGGCCGTCTCCACCAGCAGCTCCACGCCCATGTCCCGTTCGAACTCGGTGTCCCCGGTGGCCGCGGTGTAGTGCACGACGGCGTCGGCGATGTCGGCGTTGACATGGAAGGCGGCGGTCCCGGCGGGCCAGTACGCCGAGCCCTCGGAGCCCTCGATGGTCCGCCAGGGGAACGCGGCGCCGCGCAGGCCCAGTTGGGCGGCCCGTTCGCGGGCGACGGGCAGGGTGGCGTGCCGCCAGCGCAGCGCCTCGGCGACCGCGTCGGGCGAGGTGTAGGTGAGCAGGGGCAGGACGAAGGTCTCGGTGTCCCAGAACGCGTGCCCGTCGTAGCCGGATCCGGTGAGGCCCTTGGCGGGTATCGCGCGGCGTTCGGCGCGGGCCCCGGCCTGCAGGACGTGGAAGAGGGCGAAGCGGACGGCCTGCTGGATCTCGTCGTCGCCGTCCACCTCGACGTCGGCACGGGCCCAGAAGTCGTCGAGGTACGCCCGCTGTTCGGCGAGCAGGCCGGCCCAGCCGCCGTGCGCGGCGGCGGCGAGGGCGGCGTCGACCTGGTCGCTCATCGCGGGCAGGGAGCGGTTGCCGGACCAGCCGTGCGCGACGAGCTTCTCGACGCGCAGCCGCTGTCCGGGCTCCAGCACGGAGCTGACGGTCAGCCGGGCCACGTCGGCGGTGGACTCGCTGCCGGTGGAGGTGCGGTCGGGCCCGGAGACGACATGGTCGGCGGCCGCGGCGACGCGCAGGCCGCTGCGCCGGGTGCGGTGCACGAGACGCAGCCGGTGTCCCGCGGCGAAGTGCTGCTCCGGCTCCAGCGGGGACGTGAGGGAGACGGCGGCGCGCGGGTCGCCGTCGGCGTCGGGGAGTTGCTCGTTGGCGACCAGCTCGGACTGGATGACCACGCGGGCCCGGCTGCCGACGGCCTCCACCTCGTAGGCGACGGCGGCCACGGCCCGCTGGGTGAGCGAGACCAGCCGGGTCGAGCGCACCCGGACGCGGGTGCCGGCCGGGGAGACCCATTCGCAGGTCCGCTCCAGCGTGCCGGCTCGCAGGTCGAGGGTGCGTTCATGGGCTACGAGACGGCCGTAGCGCAGGTCGAACGGTTCGTCGTCGACGAGCAGGCGCAGGATCTTGCCGTCGGTGACGTTGATGACGGTCTGCCCGGACTCCGGGTAGCCGTAGCCGGCCTCGGCGTAGGGCAGCGGGTGCAGTTCGTGGACGCCGTTGAGGTAGGAGCCGGGCAGGCCGTGCGGTTCGCCCTCGTCGAGGTTGCCGCGCCACCCGACGTGGCCGTTGGACAGGGCGAACACGGACTCGCTCTGGGCGAGCACGTCGAGGCCGAGTTCCGTCTCGCGCACCGCCCAGGGTTCGACGGTGTACGACCGGTGCGTGATCACTCTTCTCCCCCGGCTCCGGCGAGGTCCGCCAGGTCCTTCACGACGATGTCGGCGCCGTGCGCGTACAGCGCGGCCGTCTGTCCGACGCGGTCGATGCCGACCACGTAGCCGAAATGCCCGGAGCGGCCCGCGTCCATGCCGGCCTGGGCGTCCTCGAAGACGGCGGCACGCGCCGGGTCGACGCCCAGGTCGCGGGCCGCGGCGAGGAAGGTGTCGGGACGCGGCTTGCCCGGGAGCTTCCGCTCGGCGGCCACCACGCCGTCGACCCGTACGTCGAAGAGGTCCTCGGTGCCGGTCGCGCGCAGGACGTCGAGGGTGTTGGCGCTCGAGGACACGACGGCGGTGCGCAGTCCCTTCGCGCGCACCGCGTCGATGTAGCGCAGGGTGCCCTCGTACACCTCCACGCCGTGCGTCCTGATCCGCTCCAGCAGCAGGACGTTCTTGCGGTTGCCGAGTCCGTGGACCGTCGCGGCGTCCGGCGGGTCGTCAGGGGCGCCCTCGGGGAGGTCGATCCCCCGGGACGTGAGGAAGGTGCGCACTCCGTCGGCGCGCGGACGTCCGTCGACGTAGCGGTCGTAGTCGTCGCCCGCGTCGAAGGGCCGGAAGTCCGGGCCGTCGCGGTCCTCGAGGTAGGCGTCGAACATCTCTTTCCAGGCGGCGGCATGGACC
Organism: Streptomyces sp. NPDC047000; assembly: GCF_040644295.1. Taxonomy (NCBI): domain Bacteria; kingdom Bacillati; phylum Actinomycetota; class Actinomycetes; order Kitasatosporales; family Streptomycetaceae; genus Streptomyces; species Streptomyces sp. NPDC047000. The sequence continues at coordinate 98,777 of NZ_JBEYWE010000018.1, read as the reverse complement.
GCCGCCGTCCTGGTGACGACGCCGTCCAGGTCGAAGAGGCAGGCCAGGATGTCGTCGGGCAGACCGAGCTCTGTCATACACAGCACCTTTCCCCGAGTGGTGCCGTCCACCGGGTGGCGCACACCACATGATGCGTACGGTCCGGGAACTCGCCGCCGGCGCGGGAAGTTCCGCCGTCCGGACACCGGCCGTTGTGCGCCGGGGACGGCGTCGGGTCCGCGCGCGGGTGCGAGACTCTGCGGTGTGCCGCTGACTTTCGACGACCTCCTGCACCGCGCCCGCGCCCTCACCGGAGGCGGACGGCGTGCCCTGCTCGGCATCGCGGGCAGCCCCGGCGCCGGGAAGACGACGCTCGCCGGACGGCTGGTGCGCGCGCTCAACGGGTCCGGCGATCCCTGGGTGGCGCATGTCCCGATGGACGGCTTCCACCTGGCCGACGCCGAACTGGACCGCCTGGGTCTGCGCGACCGCAAGGGCGCCCCGGAGACCTTCGACGCGGCCGGGTACGCGGCGCTGCTGCGGCGGTTGAGGGACGGGGACGGAAGCGGCGGGGACGCCGGGGAGGTCGTGTACGCGCCCGGGTTCGAGCGTGTGCTGGAGCAGCCGCTCGCCGGGGCGGTCCCGGTGCCGCCGTCGGCCCGGCTCGTCGTGACCGAGGGCAACTATCTGCTGCTGGGCACGGGCGCGTGGGCCCGGGTGCGGTCGGCGCTGGACGAGGTGTGGTTCTGCGAACTGCCCGAGCCGGAACGGCTGCGGCGGCTGATCGCGCGTCACGAGGAGTTCGGCAAGGGCCACGAGGAGGCGGTGGCCTGGGTACTGCGCTCCGACCAGCCCAACGCCGACCTGATCGAGGCCACCGGGGACCGGGCCGATCTGAGGGTGCCGATGACGGAGCTGGACGCCACGGCGGACGGCTGACCGCGCTCACGGCGGCGCCGCCGGTTGAACCCCGGGCGGGTGTGCGCCGTACCCGTGTGTACGGCAGAGGGTCTGCCGGTACGACGTGTGCAGCGGTGACGCCGGGCGGGGCGGCGGGAGCGATGCGGCGGCGGGGCCGTACGGCGGTCCCCGCCGGCTCCCGCCCCGTCCGGGGGCGGTCATCGCGGGGTGGACGACGGTGCGCGCACAGCAGACGGACCTGCCCTCCGGCGGCCCGGACGGCACCCGCGCCGCACGGCCCGCGGCGGCGGCCCGGTGGTCCTGGCCGCGCCGGGCCCGCTCACGGCTGTCCGGCGGTCTGCGGCGGCACCGCCGCCGGCTGGTGCCGCTGCTGGTGGCGCTGCTGCTCGCCCAGATGGCCGCGGTCATGGTGACCACGGCGGTCGAGCAGACTCCCACGGTGGACGAGCCGGTCTACGTCGGCACGGCCGCCGTGTATCTGCACGAGCACAGCCTGGACTACAACCCGGAGCACCCGCCGCTGGGCAAACTGGTCGTCATGGCCGGTGTGGCGGCGGCCGGTCCGCACTTCGACGCCTCCTACCGGGGCGACCAGGGGCAGTTGGGGCGGCATCTGCTCTACGAGTCGGGCAACGACCCCTGGCGGCTGATGCTGTGGGCGCGGCTGCCGGTGATCGCGCTGACGCTCGCCTTCGGTCTCGTCGTGTTCGCGTTCGCCAGGGATCTGGCCGGGGCCGGGGGCGGGCTGCTCGCCCTCACGCTGTACACGTTCTCCCCCGATGCCGTCGCCCACGGCTCGCTGGCCACCCTGGACGTGCCGATGGCGGGTTTCCTGCTCACCTCGGTGTGGCTGCTGCGGCGGGCGCGGCACGTCTCCGGGGTGACCGGCCGGACGGTCGCACCGAGCGGACCCCGGCTGTGTCCGCCGCTCGCCGGGGCGGCGCTGGGGGCGGCCGTGGCCACGAAGATGAGCGCGCTGCCCGCCGTACCGGTGCTGCTGCTCCTGGCGGTCGCCGGAGCGTGGGAGGAGCGCGGCGCCCGGGGTGCCGGACGCCGCCGGCTGCTCGTCCTCGGGCTCGGCCGGGCCGCCGTGGTGGCCGCCGTCGCGGTGGCCGTGGTCTGGGCGTCGTACCTCGCGGTGGATCCCCGGCTGCGCTTCTCCCCCGTCGCACCGGTGCCGGTGGTGCACGGGCTGCGGGAGCGCCTGGTGGAGCTGCTGCCGCTGCCGGGCGCCTACCGGGCCGGGATGCGCGTCCAGTTCGGTCTGGAGGACCATGCCTGGCAGGGCTTCCTGTTCGGGCATCTCTACACCGGTTCACGCTGGTACTACCTGCCCGCGGCGCTCCTGGTGAAGACGCCGCTGGGCATGCTCGCGCTGTGGGCGGCGGGCGCCGTCGCCCTGCTCGCCGTACGGCGGCTGCGGCCCGCCGCACCGTACGTACTGCTCCCGCCCGCCGTACTGCTGGGTGCCGCCATGACCGGCACCCGCGACTTCGGCACCCGGTACGTGGTGTTCCTGCCGATGTTCCTCGCGGTGGCGGCCGGCTGTGTCCTGACGGTGCGGCTGCGCCGGACGCCGGTGGTGACGGGGGCGCTGGCGCTGTACGTCGCGGTGAGTTCGCTGCTGACGTTCCCGTACTACCTGCCGTACTCCAACGAGGCGTTCGGCGGTCCCGCCGGGACGCATCTGCGGCTGCACGACTCCAACGTCGACTGGGGCCAGGACCTCGGCAGACTCGCCGACCGGCTGCGCGAGCGGTATCCGGGCGAGCGGGTGTGGCTGGTCTACAAGGGCAGCGGGGTGCCGTCGTACTACGGCATCCACGCGCGCGACCCCCGCGGGGTGCCGCCCGGCGAGGTGCACGGGCTGCTGGTCGTGTCGGACTCGTGGGTGGCCAAGGCACGGGGGCGGCTGGCCATGCTGATCCGCACCGGCCGGGCGGTCGACGAGGTCGGGCACTCGATCACCGTCTACCGGCGCTGACCGGCCGGGACCGCGGCGCCGTGCCGCCCCGCGCACCGGCCGCGGCGGCCCGGGGCGCCCGCCGGCGCCGTCCTGCGGGCATGCCGGCCGGGCCGCCGTGTGAGCTATGTTGAATGATCGTGGCAGACAAAGGAGACGCACCCGTGCCATCGCCGCAGCAGGCACGCGCGCAGGCCGCCGCGATCACCTCGGGCAGGACCGCGCCGGAGGCGGAGGCGGCGCCGACCTCCCAGCTCAGGGAGCTGTTCGACGGGCCGCGCCTGTCGCCCGGGCAGCGGCGGATCGCCCAGTACCTGATCGAGCACATCGCCGAGGCGGCGTTCCTGTCGATCACGGAACTCGCGGACCGGGTCGGGGTCAGCCAGCCGTCGGTCACGCGGTTCGCCGCCGCGGTGGGCTTCAGCGGCTACCCGGCGCTGCGGGAGAGACTCCAGGCGGCGGCCCTGAGCAGGCTGGCGGGCGGTCCGGGCGCGGCCGAGACCGACCGGAGCAACGAACTCCAGGCGGCCGTCGACGCCGAGATCGCCAACCTCCAGAACCTGCGCCACGACTTCGCCGATCCCGACCGGGTCATCCGGGTCGGCCGCGAGCTGTCCCGCTCGGCCCCGCTCACCGTGCTCGGGCTGCGCATCTCGGTGTCGCTCGCGGAGTACTTCGCGTACGCCGCCCGCCGGATCCACCCGGACGTCCGGCTGGTGACCCACGGCGGCAGCGTCGCCTACGACACCCTGTTGCAGTCCAGGGAGGCGGGCGGCACCTGGGTGCTGGCCTTCGGGATGCCCCGGCACCACCACGAGACGCTGAACGCGCTCCAGGTGGCCCGCTCCGCCGGGCTGCGGATCGCACTGGTCACCGACCTGGGCCTGGGCCCGCTGGCCGACGAGGCCGAGGTCGTCTTCGCCACCGGTACCGGCTCCCGCCTGGTCTTCGACTCGTACGCGGCACCCGGCCTGATGTCCGCCGCGCTGCTCCAGGCGATGACCGACGCCGACCCGGAGCGCACCTGGGCACGGCTCGAGGAGTACGAGCAGCTGGCCGAGCGGCGGCAGTTCTTCCTGAAGGACTGAACCGTCCCGGCGGAGAACCGGGCGTCGCGGGAGGCGGGCGTCACACGGTGACATAGGCGGATCGTTCATCCCATTCACCTCATATCCCGCATGAATGTTTTCATACGCCTTGCAAACCGAACGACATATATAAATACTGCAAACGGATTCCCACCTGCCCCGAGAAAGCCGACGGACCGCTCATGCGCCACTCGCACCCGCTGCCGCGCAGGCACCGTCCGTCACCCGGGGCACCGCACGCCCACCCCCGGCCGCCGTCGCCTACCCACGTCGGCGCCTGGGGTGTCCGGCGGGGCATCGCCGTCCCCTGTGCGAACGCCCGCCCACGGCGGCCCCGGTCATCCCCTGGACCGGGGCCGCTTCCGACCCCTCGGACCCGTCGGACCGCCCCCGCCACGCCGCACCCCCGGAAGCGATGACCATGCCCGTGACGACCACGCGTCTCAGCCCCGACTGGCCGTGCCAGGTGAAGACGCCAGGCAGCTACGACTGGGAACGCTCCGCCGCCAGATGGCTGCGCGAGCTGGTCCCGGCGCGCTACGCCAGTTACCCCGTGCTGCTCCGCCACCCCGTCCTGCTGGCCCGGCACGCGCAGATCCAGGTCCAGCAGGAGATCCGGGTCGCCAGGACCGCGCTGCAGACGGCGCGCGCCGACCTGCCCCGGCTCGGTATGCCCGAGTCGGTGATCGAGCACACGATCAAGCTGTACGCGGCCGAGGTCCTCCAGTTGCAGCACATCGCGCGCAGCGTCCGCGCCGTCACCGACGCCCTGGTCGGTCCCGGCGCAGCCCGCTGACCTCGCCCGGGGGACGCCCGGCGGCCTGCCCGGAGCCGCCACCGCCGGGCGGGCCGGGAGCAAACGGTCCCGTGATCCGACCCGCTCGGATGTGCGATGCTCGACGCGTGACCAGCGAGCCCGCGCACCCGCCGGACCGCGGTACCGTCCCTGGCCCCGACCGGACGGCACCGCCGGACGCCGTGTCCGGACAGCGGGCGGAGGCGGACCGGGCGGACGATCTCGCGGCGACCACCGCCGTGCTCGAGCGGGCCAAAGGCGCGCTCATGGCCCTCACCGGCTGCGACGCGGCCGACGCCCACGACGAACTGCTGCGGCGGGCCGCGGACGGCGGCCGCACCCTGATGGAGGAATGCTGGATCACCCTCGGCGCCCTCCGCGCGGCCCCGCGGAGCGGACCGCCCGCCGCCCCCGTCGCCCCGGCGGTGGCCTCCTCGCCCGCCGTCACGGCGCCCCCCGCCGAGTACGACACGCACGCGCGCGCCCTCGCCCGGCTCGGCCGGGACCTGATCCGCGCCGGCTCACCGCAGGAACTGGCCGGCTGCCTGCTGGAGCATCTCGCCGCGGACACCCACGCCGACGCGGTGCTGCTCTACACCCGCGCGCCCGGCGGCGGCCTCGAACTCGCCGGCCACGCCGGGGTCGGCCGGAGCCTCGCCGAACGCTGGAGCCGGGTGCCGCCGGGCAGCGGGTACGCCGCCGTCGACGCCCTGGAGGCGGGCAAGGCGCACTGGCTGGAGGACGCCGAGCAGGACCGCAAACGGTACGTGCTCATCGAGGACCCGCCGCGCCGGTGGCACTCCCGTGCCTGGCTGCCGGTGCCGACCGGCGAGGACACCGCCACCGTCGCACTCGGTGTGCTGCGCCGTGACGCGGGACCGTTCGCTCCGGAGCAGCGGGAACTGCTGCGTGCGGTGGCCCGGCTGTGCGCGGGACGGCTGCGCACCTTCGACGCGGATCCGTCGCACACGCCCGGAGACGTCCCGCACCCCCTGCGCGCGGTGTTCGACGTGCTGCCGGGCGCCACGGTGCTGCTGACCCCGCTGCACGGCCCCGCGGACCCGGCCTCCGTACGGAGCGTCGAGGACTACCGCATCGACGCCGCGACCCCTCAGGCGGTCGACAATCTCGGCAGGACCGGACGCGACCTGGTCGGCCTGCGGCTGCTGGAGTGCTTCCCGGCCGCCGCGAGCGAGCCGCTGTGGCAGGGCTGTCTGAGCACCCTGGCCACCGGGGAGCCGTTCGAGGGACGGCCGTTCACGTCGCACGAGGTGCTCGGCGGGGTGTCGCGCACCGCCCTCTACTCGGTGCGGGCGGCACGGCTCGGCGAGCGGCTGGTGCTGCACTGGATCCGGCACGACGACGCCGACACGCTGGAGCAGCGGATGGCGGACGTGCAGCGGCTCGCCAATCTGGGCTGGGCGAGCTGGAACCTCACCACCGGCGACGTCTCCTGGTCGCCGCAGATGTACGCCATCTTCGACCGCGACCCGGCGCTCGGCCCCGTGGCCCTGGAACGGCTCGCGGACCTGGTGCTGCCCGAGGACCGGCCCGAGCTGCTGCACGCCGTCACGGCCCTGGCCGGTGAGGGCCGGTCCTTCGACCTGCCGCTGCGGATCAGGGCGGCCGGCGGCACCCGGCACCTGCGGGCCGTCGCGGAGGCGGTGCCGGACCGCCACGGCACGCCTGCCGAGGTGCACGGGTTCGTCCAGGACATGACGACGTTGCGGCGGGCCGAGCTGGCGCTGGTGCAGAGCGAGCAGGCCATCCTCACCCAGCACGGGGTGCTGCGGGCCGAGCGCGCGCTGGCCGCCCGGTTGCAGCACGCGCTGCTGCCGATGCCGGGCGAGGCCGTCGCCCTGGCCGGGCTGCGCGTGGAGGTCGCCTATCTTCCCGCGCAGTCCGGGGTCCATGTCGGCGGGGACTGGTTCAGCTCCATCGAGCTGCCCGACGGGAAGGCGCTGTTCGTGGTCGGTGACGTGGCGGGCCACGGGGTCGGCGCCGTCGCCACCATGGCCCAGCTGCGCTTCACCGCGAAGGGCATGGTCATCACGGGCTCCTCGCTGACCCAGGCCCTGGACCGGCTCAACACGCTGCTGCTGCACTCGCACGACCCGCACGCCACCGCCACCATGGTCATGGCCTGCTACGACCCCGGGGAGCGCCGCCTGGTGTGGGCGCAGGCCGGCCATCTCCCGCCGCTGCTGGTGCGCGACGGCGAGGTGCGCTACCTCGACCGCCCCGCCGGGGTGCTGCTGGGCGCGAGCGCCGATCCGGACTACGAGCAGGCCGAGTGCCGGCTGGTGCCGGGTGACCGGGTGCTGTTCTACACCGACGGCCTGGTCGAGCGGCCCACCGAGGTCATCGACGCGGGCCTGGCCCGGCTGGCGGAGGCGGTGGCCGGCCGGCCGGCCGACGGCACGGGCACCCTCGACACGCTGCTCGCCGCGATGCTGGAGGGCGAACGGCGCGACGACGTGTGCGTACTGGACCTCCAGGTCCCGGTGGACGACGAGAAGCCCGGGGACGCCTGACCGGCCGCCGGGCGTCCTCCGGCAGGCCGGGACGGGGTGCGGGTGCGGGTGCGGTCAGTCGTCGTCACGGTGACGCCAGTACCAGAGCACGCCGATCAGCAGGGCCAGCAGGAACACGGCGGGCAGCAGCAGGCCCGGGACGCGGGAGGCGCTCATCGGCGCAGCCTTCGGTCGAGCGGCGGGAAGCCGCGATGGGGGCTCCCCAGGATGAGGTGCGGGCGGGGGCACGGATCCCGGCTTTCCCGTCCCGTTGCCTGGTGTTCGACTCTACCGGGGGTGCTGTCAGTCGACCGGGTGACCAGGTGCGATTCCCCGGCAGTCGGTGAGCCTCAGCAGCGGGACGGTCCCGTCACGCGTGCCCCACTGGACCGGGTCGAGGACGAAGCCGACGTGGTCGCCGCCGTCGAGGTGCTGTCCCGTCCGGCCGACGAACCACGCCGTGGCGTCGGCGAGGACGACCGCGCCGCCGTAGCCCTCCCGCAGGCGCAGCCGCTCGAACTTGTCGGCGCGGTCGCCGGTGCGCCCGCCGAACAGCGCGGCGAGCGCCCGCCGGTCGCGGTCCAGGAGGTGCACGGCGAGGAAGTCGGCGGACCGGGCCACCCGGTAGGTGCGGTTGAGCCGGGACAGCCAGACCACGTACCGCACGGGGCGCATGGAGCACTGCGAGGCGAAGCCCACCAGACAGCCGGCCCGCTCGCCCCGCGCCACCGCGGTCACCACACACATCTCGGGGTCGAGCCGGTCGATGAACGCGCCCACGTCCGCCATGCCCGCACCACCGTCTCCGTCGTCCTCACCCCGTCTGCTGCCCCGGCAGCCGCCGTACAGACCCCGGCCCCGTCGCCCTCCGTCCTTCCTCGCCGTCCGTCGTCGTCCGTCAGTCTCCGTCGAGGGTCGTCCGGGACTCCAGTGCCTGGCGGGTGTCGTTGCCGTAGACGCCGGTCTCGTCGCCGCGGATGCCGTACCAGAGCTGGAAGCGGGCGACGGCCTCGGTGAGCGTCCCGTCGTAGCGGCCGCCGGTGGAGCCGTTCGGATAGACGTCCGGGACACGCAGCAGGCGCTGCTCGAGCTCGGTGACCTCGGGACCGCTGTCACCCTCGCGGAGCGTGCCGGCGCCGTCGGGGTCGGTACCGTCGGCCGGGGTGGCCGACGCGGCCGGTCCGGCCGGTGCGGAGGCGGCCGGGGAGGACGCCCGGGCGGCGGGTGCGGCGTCACCGCGGGCGGGCAGCAGCAGGGCAGCGGCGAAGCCTGCCAGCGCCGCGGCGGCCACTCCCACGGCGACCGCGGCACGGCGCAGTCCGGAACCGGAGCCCGGGTGCCGGCCGCCGCGGCCCGGAGGGACGGCCGGGAGTTCCTGGGTCTCGTCGTCGAAGGCGAGCGAGGGGTCCGGTCCCGTCCCCCGCGCGTCCCCCGGGGGCGTCCCCCGCCGTCGTCCGGGGGCGGGCTCGTCGGGCGGGACGGTGACGGACTCGTAGCCGCCGCCCCTCGGCATGTCCCTCATCAGCTCCGCGAGGGCGTCGGTGCGGCGGGGCCTGAGGACGCGGATGGGTTCGAGGACCGGGCGGTCCTGCGGCGGCTGCCCCGGTTCGGCGGGTGTCGGCACTCTGCTCTCCTTCGGTTCCCGTGCGCACGGGCGGTGTCGACCGTCCCCCGGAGAGTGATACGCGGACGGGGGCGGATGGGTTCAACCGTTCCGGCCGGCCCGCCCTCCCGGTGCCGTGCGCCCCGGCCGGGAGCACTCAGTTCCCTCATGGGGCTGCACTGAGTGCCGTGCGAGCTCGGCGGATGCTACGTTCACGTCCATGAGCTCCAGCAGCGCGGCGACGACCGCGAAGCCGCCCATGCGGGACGCCCTGATCGCGGCGGCGTTCCGGCTCTTCCTGGAACGCGGCTACGAGCACACCACGGTGGACGACATCGTGGCCCTCGCGGGCGTCGGACGGCGGTCGTTCTTCCGCTACTTCCCCTCCAAGGAGGACGTGGTCTTCCCGGACCACGAGCGCTGCCTCGCCGACATGACGGCGTTCCTCGCCGCGAGCCACGACGCGGACGAACCGGTGCGCAGGGTGTGCGACGCGGCCCGTCTGGTGCTGCGCATGTACGCGGAGAACCCGACCTTCTCGGTGCAGCGCTACCGGCTCACCAAGCAGGTGCCGGGACTTCGGGCGTACGAGCTGTCGGTGGTGTGGCGCTACGAGCGTGCGCTCGCGGACTATCTGCGCGGCCGGTTCGCCGGGCGGCGGGACGGGATCCTGCAGGCCGACGTGGTCGCGGCGGCCGTGGTCGCCGCGCACAACAACGCGCTGCGCTCCTGGCTGCGTTCGGACGGCGAGGGCGACGCGAACACCGCGGTGGACCACGCGCTGGGCTATGTCCAGGCGGCGTTCGGGCACACCGCGGCACCGCTGGTGGCCACCCAGCCGGACGACGTCATGGTCATCGTCTCGCGGCGCGACGCCCCGCTGTGGCGGGTCGTGCAGGAGATCGAATCCACCCTCGGCCGGGACTGAGACTCCGCCCGGCACCGCAGATCCGAAAAATTGAGGGTACGCAGTATCTTTACGTCTGACACTGAGTGCCATACGGTGGCGGGCGTGCGCGGTGGCACGGTGAACCGGGCATACGGGTGTGCCCGGACCAGCCCGGCATACGCGGATCCGGCCGAGCGCAGGGAGTTGACCAGCGTGTACCACCTCTCAGGAAACGCCGTTCACGCAACCGCCGGTGCCCCCGTGGGGGTTCTCGACACCGACCGCCGCCAGGACCCGGCGGCCATCGTCTACCAGCGCTGCACCTGGTGCCGTACCGCCATGTACCACCGGGTGCTCTGCCCGGTGTGCCAGGGCAGCGAGCTGCGTACGGAGCGCAGCGAGGGCATGGGCACGGTCCGCCATTCGACGGTGGTGCACCGCAACACCCCGGCCGCGCGCAATGTGTCGCTGATCGAGATGGCCGAGGGCTTCGTGGTGCGGGGCAGGGTCATGGGGCCGCCGATCGGCATCCACAGCGGTGACCGGGTGCGGCTGTCCACCGCCAAGGACCCGGTGCGCGGCGAGCCGGTGTTCCAGCTGGTCGACGAGCCGTACCGGGCCTGGACCTGACCGTGCCCGGCCCGGTGGCGGTCACGGGGCGAGGGTCACCCGGACCCCGACCGTGCCGTCCGCGCCCCGGCGCAGCCGGCTGCCCAGCAGGGTGAGCCGGCCGGCGATGCCGTACTTGCGGGCGATGAGCCGGCGGATGCGGGCGGTGCCCTCGGCGTCGCAGATCTCGGCGGTGGCCGGGACCTGGTGACCGGTCGGCTTGCCGCGTACGTCACAGGGGCCGACCAGGACGTCGGCGCGGGCCCGGATCCGTTTGACCTTCCAGGAGCCGGTGACCGTCCAGAAGGCGGGCGTGTCGCCGTCCAGCACCACCCACACCGGCGTGGCGACCGGGGTGCCGTCCCTGCGGTAGCTGGTGACCAGCAGATACTTTCCTCCGGCCACCCGCCGGGCCGGTGCCGTGTCGTCGTCCATGGGCGCAGTCTAGGCCGCCACGCCCGTCCGCACCGTGCCGCCGGGGCCGCCCGAGGAGATCACCCGCGCGCTGAACGCGGGCGTGCCCGGCCACGTAAGGGAGGGCGGGCCCAACACGCTTGTGGCTCCGCGGTGTTGACAGCGCGTATTCGGGGTTCGGGAGCCAGGTATGAGGCACGCACGACGACGGGTCGTCCGGCGAGTGGCACGGCTGGCGGCCGTCGGCGGACTTCTCCTGGGGGGAGCGATGGTCACCCAGGCGGCCATGGCGAGCGAGCCCCCGGGGCGGAGCGCGGTGGTGCTGCGCGGCACGACGCCGTCGGCGGGGGCCACCGGCGAGGGGCTGGTCGCGAAGCTCGGTACGGCCCGTACGGCGGGCAGCTGGATCGGCGCCGACGGCAGGCCGGTCGTCGCGGTCACCGACGCGGCCGCGGCCTCGGCGGTGCGGGCGGCCGGTGCCGAGGCGAAGCTGGTCGGCCACAGCATGGAGGAACTCACGTCCGCCACGGGCACGTTGCGTTCGGCGCCCCGGGTGGCCGGTACCGCCTGGGCGGTCGACTACACGACCAACCGGGTGGTGGTGGAGGCCGACAGCTCGGTGTCCGCCGCCGCCTGGTCACGGCTGAAGCGGGTCGCCGACGGCATCGGCGGCTTCGTCCGCATGGAGCGCACCCAGGGCGCCTTCACCACCCGGCTGAACGGCGCGGCACCGATCCTCTCCACCAACGGCCGCTGCTCGGCCGGCTTCAACGTGACCGACGGCGGGAGCGACTTCATCCTCACCGCCGGGCACTGCGGCCCGAACGGGTCGATCTGGTTCGCCGACAGCCAGGGCAACCAGCAGCTGGGCACGACCGTCGACGACACCTTCCCCGGCAACGACTACTCGCTCGTCAAGTACGCGACGGGCAAGGCGGGTGACGGCGCGGACGTGGTCGCGGTCGGCGGCGGCAAGGGCGTACGGATCACCGGGGTCGCCGATCCCACCGTGGGACAGCGGGTGTTCCGCAGCGGCAGCACCAGCGGGCTGCACGACGGGCAGGTCACGGCGCTCAACGCGACCGTCAACTACCCGGAGGGCACGGTCACCGGGCTCATCCAGACCACGGTGTGCGCCGAACCCGGCGACAGCGGCGGGCCGTTGTTCTCCGACGGGATCGCGCTCGGTGTGACGTCGGGCGGCAGCGGCGACTGCACGGCCGGCGGTACGACGTTCTTCCAGCCGGTGACCCAGGCGCTGAACGCGCTCAACGTCAAGCTGCTGGTGTCGGCCCAGGGACAGCAGGCGCAGGGGCAGGGCGCGGCGGCCGGGCAGTCGGCGGCGTCCCCCGCGCCGTCCGCCTCGGCCACGCACAGCGCCATCGCGCCGGGTGCGGCCTCCCCCGGCTCGTCGGCGCCGGTCACGGGGACGACGGCGGACACCTCGCTGGCCGCGCGGCTGACCGACCCGAACGTGGTCGGGCCGGGTCTGCTGGTGATCGCGGGCAGTCTGATCGCGCTGGTGGCGACGCGCTGGATCCGTGCGGAGGCGGAACGCAACGCCTACCGGCGGTACTACTCGGCGACGTGGGGCTGATGACGCGGGGCTGATCCGGCAGCGACGCCGGACGGGACCGGGGCGGGCCGGCCGAGAGGCCGGTCAGGACGGCGGCCGGCGGGGCTCAGGCCGCCCGGGCGACCTGAGGAGCGACCGCGGCCCACTCCATGACGAGCCGCCGGTACTCCTCGCGCTGCTCGCCGTTCAGTGTCCCGCCCGACCGGAGCCACAGGGCCCGGATCTGCTCGTTGACCTCGGCCGCCGAACGCTCGGTGGTGGATTCAACAGTGGTGGACATGCTGTGGATCCTACGGGCCCGAACGTGAAGGCGCTGTGAATAAGTTCACCCCATACGGACATCACGGACGTGTCACTGATCACGTCGCGTGACGGGAATCAACGGCGCATCCGCCGCGTCCCCGGGCGCCCGCGGTGAGCGGCCGGTACCACCTTGACGCTCGGTTCACGGCGTGCCGACAGTGAGTGCCCTCAGCCATGACCAGTGGAGGGCAGCTCGTATGACGTTCTCGCTCGGCATCGTCGGGGCCGGACAGTTCTCCGGCCGGTTCGCCGCACTGTTCCACGCCCATCCCGGGGTCCGTGACGTGTATGTCACCGACCTGCTGCCCGAGCGCGCGGAGCGGCTGGCCGCCGCCGAGCGTCTCACGGGCACCTTCCCGTCGTACGAGGCCATGCTGGAGTCGGACGCGGTGGACGCCGTGGGGATCTTCACCCAGCGCTGGACGCACGGCCCGCTGGTGCTGCGGGCCCTGGAGGCGGGCAAACACGTGTACTCCGCGGTCCCCATGGCCGTCACCGAGGAGGAGATCGCGGCGATCGTCGAGGCGGTCCGCGGGACCGGGCTGACGTACATGATGGGCGAGACCAGCCAGTACCACCCGGCCACCGTGCACGCCCGCGACCAGATCGACCGGGGCGCCTTCGGACGGATCTTCTACGCCGAGGGCGACTACGTCCACGACATGGACCTCGGCTTCTACGACGCCTACCGCTACAGCGGCGGGGAGCACTGGAAGGAGACGGCCAGCTATCCCCCGCTGCTGTACCCGACGCACTCGGTGGGCGGGGTGCTGGGCGCCTGGCGGACACGCGCGGTGACCGTGTCGGCGATCGGGGTCGTCGACGAGCGCGGCGACGGCGTCTTCGACCGGTCGGTCAGCCGGTTCGGCAACGACTTCTCCAACGCGACGGCGCTGTTCGAGGTGGCGGGCGGCGGCTCGTTCCGCACCAACGAGTTCCGCCGGGTCGGTTACCCCTCGCAGATCCGTGAGTCCCGGTTCCGCTTCTTCGGCACGGAGGCGAGCATGGAACAGCTGGCCACGGTGGCGCTGTGGCAGGACAAGAAGGGCGTGCTGGACATCACCGGACTGCTCGAGCCCGGGCCCGGCACGGCTCCCGGCGATCCGGCGCTGCGGGACGTCGCGCCGGAGCTGCGTGCCGCGTTCACCTCCGGCTGCGCACCGGTGCACGACCGCTCACGGCTGCCGCGGGAGTACGACGGGCTGCACAACGGGCACGAGGGCAGCCATCACTTCCTCGCCGACGACTTCGTGAGCGCCGTGAACACCGGTACGCCCCCGCCGGTCAACGCCTGGGTCGCCGCCCGCTACACCCTGCCGGGGATCGTCGCCCACCGGTCCGCGCTGCGGGGCGGGGTCCGGCTGGAGATCCCGGACTTCGGGGACGCGCCGGGGGTGTGAGGGCGGCGGCGGTCCGGTCAGGTGCCCGGCTTGCGCCCGTACACGTAGACGTCGTCGCCCTTCTTCAGCAGCGACCAGTACGACTTCGCGTCCTTGGTGGTCATGTTGACGCAGCCGTGCGAACCCGGCGGGTTCCACATGCTGAGGCCGACGGAGTGGAACGCCTGGCCGCCGTCGAAGAACTGGCTGTAGGGCATCGGCACGTCGTAGATCGTCGAGACGTGGTCGATGTCCCGCCAGTAGATCTTCTTCAGGCCGGTGCGGGTCTCGTAGCCGTCACGTCCGGTGCGCACCGGCACCGGGCCGTAGACGAGTTTCTTGCCGTCCTGGATCCAGCTGAGCTGGAGGGTGAGGTCGACGCAGGCGATACGGCCCTTGTTGACCGGGCACTTGCCGTCCTTGTTGGGGTTCTTGCCGACGGCCTTCTGCTTGTTCATCAGGTCCATCACGCCCCAGGTGACCGGGCCCGCGTAGCCGACGGCGGGGGTGATGCCGTGCTTGTTCTGGAAGGCCCGGACGGCCTTGCAGTCGGTGGACGACTGCTTGCCGTCGACCTTGAGGCCGAGGAACTTCTCGACCTGCTTCTGGTACGGGCCGGTCTGTGTCGTACAGCTGGTGGCCGCCTGTGCGGGCGCCGTGGTGGCCGCGAGCGTCAGCGGGGCCACCAGTCCGGTGACTCCCAGGACGACGGCGGCACGTCTGCGTATGTCCCCCATGGCCGATCTTCCCCTCCTCATGTCCGGACCTTCCGTTTCATTGGACCCGCGGATCGCGGCGGTGGTTGCGGTGACGGCCGTCCTGGGACCGAATGGTTACGTTTCTCCCGGCGGGGGCGGTCCGTCCCCGCCGGGAGCGGCGGCTCACGTGGCCGCGGACGGCTCAGTGGCCGCGGGCGATCCACTCGTCCAGGTGGGGCGCCTCGGCGCCGATGGTCGTCGAATCGCCGTGACCGGTGAGGACCTTCGTCCCGGGCGGCAGGGTGAGGAGCCGGTCGCGGATCGAGGCGACGATCGTCGGGAAGTGCGAGAAGGAGCGGCCGGTGGCTCCCGGCCCGCCCTGGAAGAGGGTGTCGCCGGTGAACACGGCCGCGAGACCGGGGTCGTAGAGGCAGACGGCGCCGGGCGCGTGCCCCGGGGTGTGCAGCACGGTCAGGTCGGCTCCGGCGGCCTCGATGACCTGGCCGTCGGCGAGATGGGCGTCGGGGTCGCGGTCGGGGTGGGTCTGCCGCCACAGCGGCAGGTCGTCGGGGTGCAGCCAGACGGTGGCCCCGGTGAGGTCGGCGAGGGCGGGCGCGGCGTCGATGTGGTCGTTGTGGGCGTGGGTGCAGACGATGGCGGTCAGCCGCCGGTCCCCCACGGCCGCGGCGATGGCGTCCGCGTCGTGGGCGGCGTCGATGACGACGACCTCGTGGTCGTCCCCGACGAGCCACACGTTGTTGTCGACGTCCCAGGTGCCGCCGTCGAGGCTGAACTGCCCCGAGGTGACGAGGCGTTCGATGCGGGCGGTCATCAGAGGACCACCACCGAGCGCAGCACGTCGCCCTGGTGCATGCGCTCGAACGCCTTCTCCACCTCGTCGAGCCCGATGGTCTCGGTGACGAACGCGCCGAGGTCCAGCCTCCCCTGCCGGTACAGGTCGATGAGCATCGGGAAGTCCCGGGAGGGCAGGCAGTCCCCGTACCACGACGACTTCAGCGAACCGCCCCGCCCGAACACGTCCAGCAGCGGCAGTTCCAGCTTCATCTCCGGCGTGGGCACACCGACCAGCACGACCGTGCCGGCCAGGTCACGGGCGTAGAAGGCCTGCCGGTAGGTCTCCGGGCGGCCGACGGCCTCGATGACGACGTCGGCGCCGAACCCGCCGGTGAGCTCGCGCACCGCCTCGACCGGGTCGGTCTGCGTGGAGTTCACGGTGTGGGTCGCGCCCAGTTCCCGCGCCTTGGCGAGTTTGCGGTCGTCGATGTCGACGGCGATGACGCGGGACGCTCCGGCGAGGACCGAGCCCATGATCGCCGCGTCTCCGACACCTCCGCAGCCGATCACGGCGACGCTGTCGCCGCGGCCGACGTTGCCGGTGTTGATCGCCGCGCCGATGCCCGCCATCACGCCGCAGCCCAGCAGCCCGGCCACCTCGGGTGCCGCGGCCGGGTCGACCTTGGTGCACTGGCCGGCCGCCACCAGCGTCTTCTCCGCGAAGGCGCCGATCCCCAGGGCCGGGGACAGCTCGGTACCGTCCTTCAGGGTCATCCTCTGCTTCGCGTTGTGCGTGTCGAAGCAGTACCACGGGCGGCCCCGCAGACATGCCCGGCACTGTCCGCACACCGCACGCCAGTTGAGGATCACGAAGTCGCCCGGCGCCACGTCGGTGACGCCCTCGCCGACCGACTCCACCACGCCCGCCGCCTCGTGGCCCAGCAGGAACGGGAACTCGTCGTTGATGCCGCCCTGCTTGTAGTGCAGGTCGGTGTGGCACACGCCGCAGGCCTGGACGCGCACGACGGCCTCACCCGGACCGGGGTCGGGCACGACGATCGTCTCGATCCGCACGGGCTCGTCCTTGCCCGGCGCGATCACGCCACGTACTTCCTGTGCCATGGTGCTGGCCCCTTCCGCACTGTCCGGAGTCGATACTCCCCGACCTTACGGGTGACTGATCGGTAGGCGCGGAGGACCCCCCTGCCGTCACCGCCGGCCGGACCGGGGCCGCGCCGCCGCCGCGGCTACGCCAGGGACAGGAAGAGCTTCTCCAGCCGGCCCTTCATCTCCTCCGTGCCCGCGGTCCGGCCGTCGGCGCCCTCCTGGTCCAGGCCCGTCATGCACTGTTGCAGCCCGGTGGCGATGATCGCGAAGCCCGCCCGGTCGAGCGCCCGGGAGGCCGCGGCGAGCTGGGTCACGACGTCCTCGCAGTCCCGTCCCTCCTCGATCATCCTGATCACGCCGGAGATCTGTCCCTGCGCCCTGCGCAGCCGGTTCAGCACCGACTTCATCTCGTCGTTCTCGAACTGCAGCTCCACGGTCTTCCCTCTCCTCTGTATACCCTTAGGGGTATTTTACCCTCCGGTGCGCGCGACGTGCGTTTGCCGGGCCCACCCGCGCGGAGGAGTCTCGGAGAGTGGGACACCCGCGGCCCGCGCCTCCTTCGAGGGCCGCGGATCCTCGAAGGAGGTCAGCATGGGCACCGCGGCAAGCTCCACCCCGTTCGACACCGACACCCTGCGCCGGGGCGTCGAGGGCCACTCGGCCACGGCACTCGCGTCCCTGTACGCGGACGACGCGGAGATCCGCGTCGTGGACCGCAACACCCAGCCCAGCCACCCCATGGTGCTGCACGGCAGGGACGAGATCCGCGCGATGTACGAGGACATCTACAGCCGCGACATGACGCACAAGCTGGAACGGTGCGTCGTCGAGGGCGACCACGCCGCCTACAGCCAGTCCTGCCGCTACGCGGACGGCATCCGGGTGTTCACCGAGTCGATGGTCACGCTGCGCGACGGCAAGATCGCCGAGGAGATCCTGATCCAGGCCTGGGACGAATAGGAGGGAACCGGTCCGGGTCCGGGGCGCCGCACCGGCGAACCGGACCCGATTTTTGTCATGTCCGCAGTCTTGTGAAGTGGGGCGACTCCTCCTTACTTTTCAGTAAGTTGCTGCCGGGGCAGGTGTGTTGCGCATGCGCACCCCGTTCTCCGGCTTTCCCCGCATGCCGTCGCCCCCAGAGGAGAGAGCAGACATGGCTGCCTTCAGACCCAGGCACCTTTGCTCCGTGGCCGCCGCCCTCGTACTGACCGTCGCCGCCCCCGCGACCGCCGCCACCGCGGACTCGTCCGCCGCGCTGCGGGAGGTGCTGTTCGTGGGCAACAACTGGGACGGCACCGCCACCGTCCTGAAGTCCTCCGGGGACTTCGCCAAGGTCGGCCAGATCGACGTCGTGCCCGACAAGGCGCAGCGGATCGCCGAGATCAACGCCGACCCCATCAAGTGGATCTACTACATGGGGATCCGCAACGAGGTCGGGCAGGGCCACGACCAGTACGTCGACGACATGTACTCCACGCCGGACGGGAAGTCCGTGGTGGTCTCCCGGCCGAGCTTCGCCGACGTCGTCTCCATCGACCTGGCCACGGACAAGATCAACTGGCGCTTCCCGGTGGCCGGTTACCGCGCCGACCACATGGCGGTCTCCCCCGACGGCACCCGGGTCGCGGTCTCGGCGTCCACCGCGAACAAGGTGCAGGTGCTGAACATCGACACCGGGCAGGAGGTCGGCGAGTTCGCGACCGGTGACAAGCCGCACGAGAACGTCTTCACCAACGGCGGCAAGTACATCTGGAACATGGCGATCGGCGAGGTCACCACCTCGCTCGACGACCCGATCTGGGACTGGACCAAGGGCGACCGGCACATCACCGTCGTGGACGCGACGACCTTCAAGCAGGTCAAGGTCATCGACATGCGGGACCGGCTCGACGCGATCGGGCTGAAGGACTACTCCGACGCGGTGCGGCCCGCCGCGTTCAGCCCGGACTGGTCGAAGTTCTACTTCCAGGTGTCGTTCTTCAACGGCTTCCTGGAGTACGACGTCGCCGCCGACCGGATCACCCGGGTGAAGACACTGCCCTCGAACCCGGCGACCAGCACGGACCGCACCACCTGGCTGCTGGACTCGCGCCACCACGGCATCTCGATGAACCCGGCGGGCACCAAGCTGTGTGTCGCGGGGACGATGGACAACTACGCCACCGTCGTCGACCGGGCCACCCTCCAGGAGGGCCCGCTGGTCACCGCGTCGACACCCTACTGGGCCACGGTGAGCGGCGACGGCCAGGACTGCGTGATCTCCGAGAGCGGCGCCGACCAGGTGACCGCGATCGACTTCGCGACCGGCCAGAAGGTGCTGTCGGTCCCGGTGGGCGACCATCCGCAGCGGGTCAGGCTCGGCCATGTGTCCGCGGACTGGACGGGCCCGTCCGGAAGCTGACACCCGCCCGCACCCGGGCGCGGGCGCGGGTCCGGCCCGCGTACGGCATCGGTCCCGCCGCCGGTGCCGTACCGGCACGGTTCCCGGCGGCGCGCCGGCTCAGAAGCGGCTGCCGTGCACCGGGAACGCCGGGCCCCCGGCACGCACCGTCTCGGCGGCGGAGGCGTCGTCGGCGACACCGGAGGCGCGCGGGGTGGGGCCGCCGTCGGGGCCGTAGCCGAAGCGGATCATCAGCTGCGGGCAGCAGCGGCGGCGCGCGGCGCCGGTGGCCTCCCGCAGGTCGGGCCACTCCATCGCCTGGTGCAGGATCGACGTGCGCACCCCGTGCACGGTCGCGAGGAGCAGCACGTGCTGCAGGGCCTGGCCGGCGAGCAGCCAGTCCTCGCGCCGGTCGCGCCCGGTCCACAGCAGGGCCACCTGCGCGTGCCGTTCGAACGGCAGCACGGGCAGCCGCAGTCCGGGCAGCATGCCGGCGAAGTCCCGCATCGGCACCCGGCCGGTGGCCTCGCGGGGGCCGAGGGCGCCCACCGGGATGCCGTACGGCGTCTCGTCGCCCGGCAGGGCGATGCAGCCGCGGGTCTCGGCGACCCGCTCGGCGTCGGCGCGGTTGCGGGCCTCGGCGGCGGCCGTGAGGCGCAGCAGGCGCTGGGTGCCGAGGATGTCGGGCACGTCGAGGTGGGCACCCTCGCTGCGGGCGGCGGCGACCATGCCCGCGACGACCGGCTCGGGCACCGGCCGGCCCGTGAACGGCATACGGCTGGTGTGCCGGCGGTCGACGGCCTCGTAGAGGGCGCGGTAGAGCGGGCGCTCGTACATGGCGCTGCCGGCCAGGTGGACGATGGCCACCAGGTCGGGGTCGCCCAGGTGCGGCAGCAGCCGTACGACGGGCTGGCGGCCCGCGTTCGCCGCGGCGATCCGGAGGTTGAAGAGGGCGGCGCCCACGGAGAGATACATCGCCCGGCGCTGGGGGTCGGCGAGCGGCAGCTGCCGCTCACGGTCCAGGCGCACCTCGATGGTGCGGGCGACCGGGTCCGGATCGAACCGCCAGGGCTGGGTGTTGTGGATCGACGGTGCCGCAACCGCCGCGGAGATCAGGGTCTCCAGGGCAACGGCTTGGACTCCCGTGGTGTGCATCTCTGCTCCTCTGCAGGGCTCTCTCCGTGGGGTCTACGCTCCGTCACCACCAGGCGGTTGTGGAGGGCCGTGCGGTACCGGCGACGGGACCGTCCGGCCCTGCGCCAGCGACGGTGGGCCCTGTGTCGGGTACGGGCTCCTGGGGAGGCTGTCCGACCGGCCGGATGCCCGGCGGTGCGGCGGCCTCGGCGCCCCCGGGCCGGTGACGGTCTCGGGGAGGGGTGGTGCCGTGGTCGCACCAGGAGCCGGTGCCGGGTGCGGCATCCGCCGCGCCGGACGGGAGAAGGGGCCGCACATGCGTCCGGCCGCCCCGCAGTCAGGGCAGACGGGCGGGCGGCCGGACGGGCGACCGGTCCGGACCCGGTACGGCCCACCGCCGCGAGGGAGGCGGCGGCCCGGGTCGTACCCGGGAGGACTCCGGGTCGGTCAGGGACCAGCTTCGCGCACCGGCCCCGCCGCCCGGGGCGGCCGATCTTCCCCACCCGGGGTGCCGTTGCGCCCTCTTGCGGGACCGACGGTCCCTGTCCCCGGCGGGAAGGACGGACCGCCGGAGCCGGTCCCGGCCGCTCGCCCGCCGCCAACGACCGGAGGGGGCGGGGGCCTTGGCCGGTGCGGGACGATCGCGGAACGATCACGGACGGTTGATCCGGTATGCGTCGACCGGGTCACCGCCGGACCACAGGTCCCCTCCTCCCGGGACGACAGGGCCCTTGCGCTCCCGCCCACGCCTGCCGGCGAACCGCACCGGAGCCGCGGGCCCCGGCGCCGAGTCCTTCACCCCGAGCCCCCCTCCGCCACGCCCTCGGCGCCGGGGGCCCTCGCAGCCGTGCCCACGGCGCGGGGACACCCGCCGCCCTCTTCACCCGGAAGCCCCGGCGGCACGGCCCTCCCGCAGGGGAACCCAGCGGCGTGGCCCTCGCACAGGGCACCCCGCAGCCGCACCCCCGGCGCCAGGACACCCGCCGCCCTCTTCACCCGGAGACCCCGGCGGCACGGCCCTCCCGCAGGGGAACCCAGCGGCGTGGCCCTCGCACAGGAGATCCCGGCGGCACGGCTCTCGGTCGCCGGCTCCCCCGCGCTCGGCTGTGCCCACGCGGCAGAGGTCGTCGGCGTGTCGGTTCCCGCTCCGCCTCGCGGGTGTCCGGGTCCGCCCCTGCCCACCCGGGGCGACCGGAACTGCCGGTTCCGCCGGACAGGCCCCGCACCGCGGCGAAAAGGCCGTTCGGCTCTGGACCCGGCCGGGGGGCGGGCGCAGGCTGGCAGGTAGGGGAAGGAACTGTTTCGCCCCGCGTGGTTCCTCCTTGTCGTCCCTCCTTCCCCGCACGGAAGTGATCACGATGGAAGCCAAGCAGTGGACCGTGGACGTCTACATCACCGAGGACGGCGACGACACCCGCGCCCGGGCCGTGCTGAGGACCCGGGACACGTCCGCCGTCACGGGACGGGGGGTGGCCCGCCGTAATCCGGTCGACCGGCCCATCCCCGAGATCGGCGACGAACTCGCCGCCAGCCGCGCGCTGGAGGACCTGGCGATCCGGCTCCACGACGTCGCGTCCGACGACATCGTGGACCTGGCGGGTCCGCTGGCGCGGTGACGCGACGGGAGCGGACCGGAGAACCGCCCGGTCCGCTCCCCCGCTCCCCCCTCCCCGCGCTCCCCGCGAAGAGCGGAAGCGCGCCGGAGGTCAGAACCGGGCCGCGGCCCACGCCGCCAGTTCGGAGCGGGCCGCGGCCAGCAGCGTGGCCGAGGGTGCCGTCGCCCCGTTGGTGACCAGGGCGTAGTGCAGCACGCCCGAGTCGGCGGCGGTCAGCAGCAGACGCCGGCTGCCCGTGCCGCCGGGCTCCGCGGCGGCGGCGACCGGGGTGGCGGAGGTGTAGGACGGCGGGCCGTAGACCGTGCCGAGGTCGGAGACGACGGTGGTCGTGGCGGTGGGGAAGGACGCCGGGAGGTGCAGTTCGGTGGGTGCCGAGCCGCCGTTGGAGCGCCACACCAGCAGCCCGTACTGTCCCGACCCGACGAGCTGCTGCACGTTCGGCAGGGTGCTCGGCACCGGGTTCCAGGTCAGGGTGGTGGAGCCGTCCCGGGAGCGGTCCTCGTAGGTGAAGGCGAGGGTGGTGCCCGCCGTGGCACCGGGGTAGACACGGTCGAGGAGGCGGGCGTCCTGACGGAGCGTCACCGCCCCGGAGCCGTCGAGGGAGACGGCCGACAGGTCCTCGTCGTTCCAGGCGTCGCCGGAGGTCAGCACCTTGTCGGGGTTGGCGTTCATCAGTTCGTGGTGGCGGCCGCTGTAGATGTCCCACTGCCACTGCGAGCCGGACAGCACCGGGCCGGAGCCGGACGGCGAGGTCCACCAGTCCGCGCCCTTGCGGCGGGAGTCGAGCGCCTGGTACATCGCCTTGTCGACGGTGGGCGCCTTGTCGGAGACCGTGCCGGACAGCGGGTGCCCGAACTCGCTGACCACGGCGGCCGTCCCGGCGGCCGAGGCGCGGTCGCGGACCGTGGCGAAGTCGGTGGCGTACTGGCCGTCGGATGCCTTCCCCCACATCAGGATCCCGGAGATCGCCTTCTGGTCGTAGAAGTGGGTGTTGAAGACGTAGCGCGGGCCGAGGGTGCCCGCGTCGAGCAGGCCGCCCTCCTGTTTCTGGGTGTCGATGTTGGCGTTCCAGAACAGGTTGGGCTCGACGAGGGCGGGCTTGTCCTGCCAGCCGGCCGCGTCCATCCGGGCGCGGAAGGCGACGTAGAACGGCCACAGCAGGTCGCGTTCCCAGGTGCGGCTGGTCTGCCCCGAGTCGTAGCTGCCCGCGTACGGCTCGTTGAAGGGGTCGAAGCCGACGACCTCGGCGAACTCGTCGGTGGTGAGGTGTTGCTTCAGATACGCCATCGTGGTCTGGGCGGTGGCGAGGAAGGCGTCCTGGAGGCCGTAGGAGTTGTGCCAGAAGTCGTGGAAGGCCCGGGTGACCGCCTGGTTCTGCGTGATGTTCTGGCCCCAGAACAGACAGATGCCGCACGACTCCTGCGGGTAGCCGCCCGCGTCGACGGCCCACTGCGGGGCGCCGTCGCCGGTGTACCAGCTGCCGGTGTTGAAGAGGTACCGGGACCACAGGTCCTGGTGGAAGTCGGCGTAGACGCGGATGCCGGCGTCCAGGAAGGCGCGCAGCTGGGCGGTGGCGGCGGCCAGGTAGGCGGTGTCGACCTGGCCGCGCACGGGTTCGGCGTAGGCCCAGGAGAGCAGGAAGCGCACGGAGTTGCCGCCGCCGAGGGCGCGCAGCGCGTTCGCGGACTTCTGGGCGTCGGCGACGGAGGCGAAGGGCAGGCCGGTGTTCTCGGCGAGCTTGGCCTCGCCGGAGACGTTGTAGCCGCGCAGGACGACCTCACGGCCGTAGGAGTCGGTGAAGCGGCCGTTCTGCACGGTCAGGGGTGAGCCGTCGAAGGGGAGGGAGCCGGCGGGGGCGGCGCCGGCGGGAGCCGCGCCCGTCACCGTCAGGAGCCCGCCGAGGGCGGCGGAGACGGCGAGGACGGCGAACGGTCGTGTCAGACGTGCCCGTAAGTTTGCCATGTTCATTACAGTCAGATGTCCGCGCCGACAGGTCAATGGTCAACAAACACCTGTCGCACCACTCGCCCCGGCCACGGCCCGGACATAGAGTGACCAGCATCACGCCACTTGGCCGCTTTGCTCCCTTCCGCGCGCGCTTCCCCGATCCCCATCCCCTCGCTCGCCTCGCTCTATTTGCTCCCCTCGCTCCCCCTCGCTTCCGTCGCACGGCTCTGGAGGGCCCATGACCCGCATCACGGTGAAGGTGGACGGCACGACGTACGAGGACGAGGTGGAGCCCCGGCTGCTCCTCGTGCACTATCTGCGCGACCGCCTGGGCCTCACCGGCACCCCGATCGGCTGCGACACCTCGAACTGCGGGGCCTGCACGGTCGAGCTCGACGGCACGACCGTCAAGAGCTGCGCCGTACTGGCGGTGCAGGCGGACGGCGGGACGGTGACCACGGTGCAGGGTCTGGCCAGGGACGGCGAGTGGACGGCACTTCAGCGCGCCTTCCACGAGCGGCACGCCCTGCAGTGCGGCTACTGCACCCCCGGCATGCTGATGGCGGCGCGTGACCTGCTGCGCGAGAACCCGCACCCCACCGCGCACGAGGTGCGCGAGGGCCTCGAGGGCAACCTGTGCCGCTGCACCGGCTACCAGAACATCGTCCGCGCGGTGCTGGCCGCGGCGGAGGCTGAGGCGGACGGCGAGCCGGGCACGGCCCGGGAGTCCGGGCAGGCGCCGGGCGACGCGTCGGACCGGACGGCGGGGCAGCGGCACTCCGAGGAGGTCACGGCATGACCGACCAGGCCGTGGAAGCCGAGGTGGGCCGGGCCCGCCTGCGCAAGGAGGACGCCCGGCTGATCACCGGGCAGACCAACTGGACCGACAACATCACCGTCACCGGCCTGCTCCACATGGCGATCCTGCGCAGCCCCATGGCGCACGCCCGCATCGACCGGGTCGATGTCTCCCCCGCCCTGGAGCGTCCCGGTGTGGTCGCCGCCTTCAGCGGGGCCGACCTCGCCGACGGGCTCGCCTCGCTGCCGTGCGCGTGGCCGGTCACCGAGGACATGGTGCATCCCGACCACCCGCCGCTGGCCGTGGACGAGGTGCGGCACGCCGGTGACCCGGTCGCCGTCGTCGTGGCGCGCGACCGGTACGCGGCGGCCGACGCCCTGGAGGCGGTGGAGGTCGACTACACCCCGCTGCCCCCGGTCCTGGACCTGGAGGCCGCCCTCGCCGAGGACGCCCCGCTGGTGCACGCGGACAAGGGCACCAACCGCTGCTACGACTGGCCGCTGCGCACCGGCGAGGACTTCGCCGCCGTACGGGAGCGCGCCGACGTCGTCCTCAAGCGGCGCTACCTCCAGCAGCGGCTGGTCCCCAGCCCCATGGAACCCCGCGCGGTCGTCGCCGCCCCGCTCTCGGCGTCCGGCGAGTACACCCTCTGGACCGCCACCCAGGTCCCGCACATCGCGCGGATCATGCTCGCCATGGTCACCGGCATCCCCGAGCACAAGCTGCGGGTGATCGCCCCCGACGTCGGCGGCGGCTTCGGCTCCAAGCTCCAGGTGTACGGCGAGGAGGCGATCGCCCTCGCCGTGGCGCGGAGGACCGGCCGGCCCGTGAAGTGGACCGAGTCCCGCTCGGAGAACTTCCTCGCCACCCACCACGGCCGCGGCATGATCCAGGACATCGAACTGGCCGCCACCCGCGACGGCCGGCTGCTGGGCGTCAAGGTCGGCCTGATCGCCGACATGGGCGCCTATCTGATGCTGGTCACCCCGGGCATCCCGATCCTCGGCGCGTTCATGTACCCGGCGATCTACAAGATGGACTCCTACGAGTTCGACTGCACCGGCGTCTTCACCACCCGCACCCCCACCGACGCCTACCGCGGCGCCGGACGCCCCGAGGCGACGTACGCCATCGAGCGCGCCATGGACGAACTCGCCGCCGAGGTCGGCCTCGACCCGGTCGAGGTGCGGCGCCGCAACTGGATCCGGCACGAGGAGTTCCCGTACACCAGCATCGCGGGCCTCACCTACGACAGCGGCAACTACGAGGCGGCCACCGAGAAGGCACTCGCCCTGTTCGGCTACGACACGCTGCGCGCCGAGCAGGCCGACCGCAACGCGCGCGGTGACACCGTACGGCTCGGCATCGGCGTGTCCACGTACACCGAGATGTGCGGTCTCGCCCCCAGCCGCGTCCTGCGGGACCTGCGCTACGGGGCGGGCGGCTGGGAGGCGGCGTCCATCCGGATGCTGCCCACCGGCAAGGTCGAGGTCGTCACCGGCACCAGCCCGCACGGGCAGGGGCACGTCACCGCCTGGAGCCAGATCGCCGCCGACGTGCTGGGCGTGCCGTTCGAGGACGTCGAGGTGATCCACGGCGACACCAAGGCGGCCCCGCAGGGCATGGACACCTACGGTTCCCGGTCGCTGGTCGTCGGCGGCGCGGCCGTGCACCACGCGGCCGTGAAGGTGGTCGACAAGGCCCGCAAGGTCGCCGCGCATCTGCTGGAGGCCAGCGAGCAGGACCTGGAGTTCACCGGCGGCGTGTTCGCGGTGAAGGGTTCCCCGGAGGCCCGCAGGTCCATCCAGGAGATCGCCTTCGAGGCGTTCACCTCGCACGACCTGCCCGACGGCATGGAACCCACCATCAACGCCGAGCACGTGCTCGACCCGGAGAACTTCTCCTACCCGCACGGCACCCATCTGTGCGCCGTCGAGGTCGACACCGAGACCGGCGGGACGACGATCCGCTCGTACGTCTGCGTCGACGACGTCGGCAAGGTCGTCAACCCCCTGATCGTCGAGGGCCAGACGCACGGCGGTCTCGCCCAGGGCATCGCGCAGGCCCTGTACGAGGAGGCCGTCTACGACGAGGAGGGCAACCTGGTCTCCGCCAGTCTGGCCGACTACCTGGTGCCCGGCGCCCCCGATCTGCCCGAGTTCGTGACCGACCGCACCGAGACCCCGGCGACCTCCAACCCGCTGGGCGCCAAGGGCGTCGGCGAGTCCGGGACGATCGCCTCGACACCCGCCGTGGTCAACGCGATCGTCGACGCGCTGCGCCCGCTGGGCGTCCACGACGTGCGGATGCCCTGCACCCCGGAACGCGTGTGGCGCGCGGTCGAGTCCGCGCGGAAGGAGGCCTCGGCATGATCCCCGCCGCATTCGACTACGCCCGCCCCACCGCCGTCGACGAGGCGGTACGGCTCCTCGCGGACGCCGGTGAGGACGCCAAGGTGCTGGCGGGCGGCCAGAGCCTGCTGCCGCTGCTGAGGCTCAGGCTCGCCTTTCCCGAGCTGGTGGTGGACGTGGGCCGGATCCCCGACCTGCGCGGCGTGCGGGAGGAGGGCGACACGCTGGTGATCGGCGCCCTCACCACCCAGCACGCGGTGGTGCACGACCCGCTGGTACGGCGGTACGCCGGGCTGCTGGCCGCCGCCACGGCCACCGTCGCCGACCCCGCGGTACGCCACCGGGGCACCCTGGGCGGTTCCCTCGCCCACGCCGACCCGGCTGGCGACCTGCCCGCGGTGGCGCTCGCGCTGGACGCGGAACTGGTCGCCGCGGGCCCCGGCGGGCGGCGGAGCATCCCGGCCCGCGAGTTTTTCGTCGACTACCTCCAGACGGCTCTGGGACCCGACGAGCTGCTGGTGGAGGTGCGGGTGCCCAAGAAGGAGGGCTGGGGCTTCCACTACGAGAAGTTCCACCAGGTCGCCCAGTCCTATGCCGTCGTCGGTGTGGCCGCCCTGGTCAGGAGCGACGACGGGCACATCGCCGAGGCCCGGGTCGGCCTGACCAACATGGGCGCCGTGCCGCTGCGGGCGACGGCCGCCGAGCAGGCCCTGTCCGGCGCCGGGGACGCGGCGGCGGTGGCGCTGGCCGCGCGGTCGGCGGCGGAGGGCACCCGGCCGTCGCGGGACATCGGCGCCTCCCCCGAGTACCGGGCGCACCTGGCGCGGGTGCTGACGAGACGCGCGGTGCTGGCCGCGGCCGGGATGGGGTGAGCGCCGATCAGCAGTGACACCGCCCGGCGGCCGGCCGGTCCGGCACAGGTGCGGGCCCGCCTGGAGGAGACGGGGTACCTCGTCGACGACGGTCTCGCCATCGCCTGCTTCCTGGCTCTGCGGCTCGGGCGTCCGATCTTCTGCGAGGGCGACGCCGGCGTGGGCAAGACCGCGCTGGCGTCCGCCCTCGCCGAGGCCCTGGACGCCCCGCTGATCCGGCTCCAGTGCTACGAGGGCATCGACGCCTCGCAGGCCCTGTACGACTGGGACTTCCCGCGCCAGCTGCTGCATCTGCGGGCGGCGGAGGCGGCCGGTGTCACGGACGCGGGGCGGCTGGAGAGCGAGCTGTACGACCGCCGGTTCCTGATCGCCCGGCCCCTGCTGAGGGCGCTGGAGACCCAGCCGTCGGTGCTGCTGGTCGACGAGATCGACCGGGCCGACGACGAGTTCGAGGCGTTCCTGCTGGAGCTGCTGTCGGAGTTCTCCGTCACCGTCCCGGAGCTGGGCACGCTGCGCGCCGAGCGGCCGCCGGTGGTGGTGCTCACCTCCAACCGCACCCGCGAGGTGCACGACGCGCTGAAGCGGCGGTGCCTCTACCACTGGTTCGACCACCCGGGCTTCGCCCGCGAACTGGCCATCGTGCGCCGCCGGCTGCCGGAGGTGTCGGCGCGGCTGGCGGAACAGGTCACGGCTCTCACACAGGCGCTGCGCGAGCAGGACCTGCTGAAGCCGCCCGGGGTGGCGGAGACCATCGACTGGGCCCAGGCGCTGGCCGCGCTGGGCGCGACCGAGGTCGACGCGGAGCTGGCGGTGGCGACGCTGGGCTCGGTCCTGAAGTACCGGGAGGACACGGAACGGGCCCGCGGCATGGACCTGGCGGCGGTACTGGCGAGGCGCGGGGCATGAACGGCACCACGGGCGGCACCGCACCGGCGGCCGGACCGCCGGACGCGAGCGGACCGGGCGAGGGCGGACCGGGCGAGGGCGGACCGAGCGAGGGCCGCGGTCCCCGTCCCGGCAGGCCCCGTTCCGGCGGTCCCCGGAGCGCGAGCACCCGGCCCGGGACGGCGGACGCCCCGCAGCGGGCCGGCGGGCACCCGCGCGGCGGCGGCCCCGGCGAGGACACCGGCGGCGCCGCGCACGCGGACGGCGCGGGCGGGCGGCTGCGGGGCGACGCGGTGCTGCTGGGGTTCGCGCGGGCGCTGCGGGCCGCCGGGGTGGACGCGAGCGCGGAACGGCTGCACGCCTTCCTGCGATCGGTGGACGCGCTGGAACCCGGGGCGCGGGCGGACGTGTACTGGGCGGGACGGCTGACGCTGTGCGGCGGCCGGGACGACCTGGAGCGCTACGACCGCGTCTTCGCGGCCTACTTCGGCGGCGGGGAGGGCGGTGCCCGGCCGGTGCCCGCGGCCGCCCCGCCCCGGCTGCGGCCGGTCGCCCGGGACGAGGCCCGGCGGCGGGCCCGCGCCGCCGGTCAGGACGAGGTGCAGGCACCCCCGACCGCCGCGCTCGCCAGCGCGGCCGAGGTGCTGCGGCACCGCGACGTCTCCTCTCTCGCCCCGGCCGAACGCGAGCAGCTGCGGCGGCTGCTGGCCGCGTTCACCCTGCCGGGACAGACCCGGCGCACCGCCCGGCGGCGGCCGGCCCGGCGCGGGGACGTCGATCCGCACCGCACGGTGCGGGAACTGCTGCGGCGTGGCGGCGAGCCCGCGCGGCTGCGCCGGCACGCGCGCGCCGAGCGGCCCCGGCGGGTGGTGCTGCTGGTGGACGTCAGCGGTTCCATGGCGCCGTACGCCGACGCGCTGCTGCGTTTCGCCCACGCGGCCACGCGCGGCTCGGCCCGTACGGAGGTGTTCACCGTCGGCACCCGGCTGACCCGGGTCACCCGCGAGCTGTCCCACCGGGACCCGGACCTGGCGATGACCGCGGTCGCGGAGGCGATCCCCGACTGGCGCGGCGGCACCCGGCTGGGCGGGCTGCTGCGGGAGTTCCTGAACCGCTGGGGCCAGCGGGGGATGGCGCGCGGCGCGGTGGTCGTCGTGCTGTCCGACGGCTGGGAGCGCGGCGATCCGGAGCTGCTCGCCGCCCAGATGCGCCGCCTGCACCGCCTGGCCCACCGTGTCGTCTGGGCCAACCCGCTGAAGGCCCGCCCCGGGTACGCCCCGCTGGCGGCCGGGATGGCGGCGGCCCTCCCGGACGTGGACGCCTTCGTGGCGGGCCACAGCCTGGCGGCGCTGGAGGAACTGGCGCGGGTGGTGCGTGGCGCGGCGGCACCGGGCGGCGGGCGGGCACGCGCGGGAGCCGGGGGACGTGCGGGAGCCGGGGGACGTGCGGGGTACCCGGGGCGTACGCCGGACACGGCACACAGAACTGCGGCGGCGACGCCGGGGGCGGCCCAGGAGGGCCTCGGGAAAGGAGCAGGTCTTGCGTGACATTCTTCCGGCGCTGAGCCGGTGGTACGCGGCGGGGGCGCCGTTCGGTCTCGCCACGGTGGTCGGGACGAGCCGCAGTGCGCCGCGTGACCCCGGGGCCGCGATGGCCGTCGGACCGGAGGACGAGGTCGTGGGCAGTGTGTCCGGCGGATGTGTCGAGGGCGCGGTGTTCGAACTCGCCCAGGAGGTCATGACGAGCGGCGAGGCCCGGCTCACCACCTTCGGCTACAGCGACGACGACGCCTTCGCCGTCGGTCTCACCTGCGGCGGTGAGATCACCGTGCTGGTCCGCCCGGTCACCCGTGACACCGACCCCGGCTTCGCCGAGGTCGCCGGGTCCGTGGCCGCCGGCCGTCCGGTGACCGTGGCCACGGTGACCGACGGCCCGGCCCGGCCCGGCGCCACGCTGGCCGTCTGGCCGGACAAGGTCTCCGGCACCCTGGGCAACGAGGGTCTCGACGCCGCCGTCACCGCCGACGCCCGCGGTGAACTGGCCCTCGGCGCCACGGGCCTGAGGCACTACGGTGCGCGCGGTGAGCGCCGTGAGGACGCCGTCACCGTGTTCCTGCACTCCTTCGCGCCGCCGCCGCGGATGCTGGTGTTCGGCGCGATCGACTACGCCGCCGCGGTCGCCAGGATCGGCGACTTCCTGGGCTACCGGGTCACCGTCTGCGACGCCCGCCCCGTCTTCGCCACGCCGAAACGTTTTCCCGGTGCGGTCGAGGTGGTCGTGGACTGGCCGCACCGCTATCTCGGCGGCACCGAGACCGACGAACGCACGGTGATCTGCGTGCTCACCCACGATCCCAAGTTCGACGTACCGCTGCTGGAGGTGGCGCTGCGCAGGAAGGCCGCGTACATCGGGGCGATGGGCAGCCGCCGTACCCATGACGACCGGATGAAACGGCTGGTCGAGGCCGGACTGACACCACAGGAGCTGGCGCGGCTGCGCTCCCCGGTCGGTCTCGACCTCGGGGCCCGGACACCCGAGGAGGTGGCGGTGTCGGTGGCCGCCGAGATCGTGGCCCTGCGCTGGCGCGGCAGCGGCGCCCCGCTGACGGCCACGGCGGGCGCCATCCATCCGGCGGGCTGACTCCTCAGCGGGAGCGCCGGTCCGCGCACGGTCCGGGGGGACGGAAGAGACGGGCGGGGGGACGAGAACGGGAGGAAGACATGGAGCTGCACCACGAGTTCACCGTGCCGGTCCCGGTCGACGAGGCCTGGCACACGCTCCTCGACATCGAACGGGTGGCGCCCTGCATGCCCGGTGCGACGGTGGAGGCGTACGACGGGAAGACCGTCACCGGCTCGGTGAAGGTCAAGGTGGGCCCGATCACGATGACGTACAAGGGAACCGCCGTCTTCGAGGAGCAGGACGGCGCCGCCCACCGCATGGTGCTCGTCGCGACCGGCCGGGAGACCCGCGGCCAGGGCACCGCGCGGGCGACCGTGACCGGGGCCCTGACCGGGCACGACGGCGGTACGACGGTGTCGGTGCGCACCGAGCTGACGGTGACGGGGCGTCCGGCGCAGTTCGGGCGCGGGGTCATCGCGGAGGTGGGCGACCGGCTGGTGGGGCAGTTCGCGGCATGCCTGTCGCAGCGGCTGACGGCCCCGGCGGAACCGGCGGAGCAGGAGACGCAGGAGGCGCCGCCGGGGGCGGTGGTGGCCGGCGGGGCGGCCGGTGTCGTAGGGGCCGCCGGGGCCCCGCCGGACGAGGCCGGGACGGAGCCCCTGGACCTGTTCCGTGCCGCGGCGGTGCCGGTGGCCAAGCGCGCCGGCGTGGTGCTGGCGGCCGCCGCGGCGCTGGCGTGGGTGGTGATACGCCTGTGGCGGCGCGGGCGGCCCTGAGTCCGTCCGGCGGAGCTCTTCCCCCTCCGGTGGTGTGAGCCGCTCCGGAGGGGGTACGCGCGAGCCGTCGGAGCATTCTTCGCAGAGGAAGGAGGTCCGTGACATCACACGCACTCGCAACAGCCGGGCCGCCCCTCGACCGAGGAGCGGCCCGGTCACGCTTCCGGTGCGGTTTCTTCCGACGGCGGCGTTCCACACGGCCGCCCGGCGGGGCGCTCGACGCGGCGGCAGGCGGTGCGGTTCCACCTCGGTGAGGCGGCTGTCGGCGGCCGTCGCGGTCAGACAGGTGCAGTGCGGCCGGCGGCGCCGGGCGGTCGGTGAGCCGGGATCGAGCAGCCGCAGCCCGGAGGGCGCGGTGGTGTCCCGGGGGATGCGGCTGTGTCCGAACACCAGGACGTCCACGCCGGGGAAGCCCGCGGCGCGGCGTTCCTCACGGCCTTTGGCCGGTCCCGTCTCGTGGACGACGGCGAAACACAGGCCTCCCGGTCCGGCGTAGGCCCGGCCCGCAGGCCCGACTCCGGAACCTCCTCGGAGAGGACTCAGGTTTTCGTCAGGTAAAACTGTTCAGTTCGAACTGGACAGGCTTACCTGTCGAATTTAGGCTGCCCGTATGGCAGAAGCACCCTCCGCCCCACCCGCAGGTGTCTCCGAGTCCGCCGCCCGGGCCGCCCGGGACCTGCGGGTCCTGTTCAGCCGGCTGCGGCGGCGGATCCGTGAGGTCGCCCAGGACGACGACCTCACACCGTCGCAGGAGTCCGCGCTGACCCTGGTCGGCAAGCACGGCGCGGCCACGGCCAGCGCGCTGGCGTCGGCCGAGGGGGTCCGGCCGCAGTCGATGGCCGCCACCCTCGCCGCGCTCGAACGGCACGGGCTGATCCACCGCTCCCCCGACCCCGACGACGGCCGGCGTCAGCTGGTCTTCCTGACCGACGCCGGACGCGCCCGGGGCGAGGACAACCGGCAGGCCCGCGCCCAGTGGCTGGTCCGCGCCCTCGACGAGCGGTACACCGAGGACGAGCGCCGGACCGTCATCGAGGCCCTGGCGCTGCTGGAACGGCTGTCGCAGCCGTGATGCCCGGGCTCCCGGGCATCCTCCGGCGGCGCGGCCCACAAACCGGCGGGCCCGCCCCGGACACCTTCGACCGCCGGCTGATCGCACCGATGGTGCTGGGGTCCGTGCTGAACCCCGTCAACTCCTCGATGATCGCCGTGGCGCTGGTGCCGATCGGGGTCGCCTTCGGGGCGCCGCCCGCGCAGACGGTCTGGCTGGTGTCCGCGCTGTATCTCGCGACCGCCGTCGGCCAGCCGGTGATCGGCCGTCTGGTGGACATGTACGGTCCGCGGCGCCTCTATCTCACCGGCACCGCCCTGGTCGGGGTGGCCGGGCTCATGGGTGCCCTCGCCCCCTCGCTCGGCGTGCTGATCGGCGCGCGGGTGCTGCTCGGTCTCGGTACGTCCGCGGCGTACCCGGCGGCGATGCGGCTGATCCGGGCGGAGGCGGGACGCACGGGACGGGACAGTCCCGCCGGTGTGCTGACCGCGCTGGCGGTCGCCGGCCAGACCGTCGCCGTCGTCGGACCGGCGCTCGGTGGACTGCTCATCGGCGTCGGCGGCTGGCACGCCGTGTTCACGGTGAACGTGCCCCTGTCGGCGGCCTGTCTGGCCCTCGGGGCGCTGCGGCTGCCGAAGGCCGGCCGGGGCGAGCGGCGCCCGGTCGACGCCGCGGGCATGGTGCTGTTCGCCGTGGTGCTGATCGCGCTGATGCTGTTCCTGATGGACCCCCGGCCCGGCCGCCTGTACCTGCCCGCGCTGTCCGCGGCGGCGGCCTGTGCCTTCGCCGTCCGGGAGCTGCGGACCACCGATCCGTTCATCGACCTGCGCGTCCTCGGCGGGAACCCGGCGCTGCTGGCGACGTATCTGCGTCAGTTCCTGGCCTACACCACGGCGTACTCCTACCTGTACGGCTTCACCCAGTGGGTGGAGCAGGGCCGCGGCCTCGGTCCCTCCACGGCGGGGCTGGTCATGCTGCCGGTGTCGGCCACCGCGGTCACCGTCTCCGCGCTCACCGGCCGCCGGGAGGCGGTGTGGGGCAAGCTGGTGACCGGCGCGCTGATCCAGCTGACCGGGTGTGCGGGGCTGCTGCTGCTCGGCTCGGCCAGCCCGCTCTGGGCGCTGGTGGCGGTGGCCGCCGTGATGGGCGTACCGCAGGGGCTGATCGGGCTCGCCGCGCAGAACGCCCTGTACCGGCAGGCCGACCCGGCGCACATCGGTTCCGCCGCCGGGCTGCTGCGCACCTTCATGTACCTGGGCGCGCTCTCCGCGTCCGCCGCCACCGCCGCGTTCTTCCCGCAGCACGCCGACACGCCCGGGCTGCACCACCTGGCCCTGTTCATGGCGGCCGGCTCGGTGCTGCTGCTGGTGACGACCCTGCCCGACCGCTCGCTCGCCGCGCTGACGGCCCGCACGGACCCGTCCAGCCCGTCCGCCCCGTCCGTCCCCCACCCGCCGGACTCGTCCACCGAGTCCACCGAGTCCACCACGTCCACCGAGCCGGGCCCGTCCGCCGAGC
The DNA here is from genome assembly GCF_040644295.1 of Streptomyces sp. NPDC047000. NCBI lineage: Bacteria > Bacillati > Actinomycetota > Actinomycetes > Kitasatosporales > Streptomycetaceae > Streptomyces > Streptomyces sp. NPDC047000. The sequence continues at coordinate 64,193 of NZ_JBEYWE010000018.1, read as the reverse complement.
CGGGCCCCGCACCGGACCCCCACCCCCGTCGAAAGGCATGACCATGGCTCTCACCACCCTCGACCCGCGTACCGCGCTCGTCGTCATCGACCTCCAGGGCGGCATCGTCGCCCTGCCCACCCAGCCCCACAGCGGGACCGAAGTGGTCGGCCGGACGGCCGGACTCGCCGAAGCCTTCCGCTCCCGGGGACTGCCCGTGGTGCTGGTCCGGGTGTCCTTCGCCGCCGACGGCGGGGACCTGGTCCCGGGCCGGGTGGAGCGGAGCCGGGCCGGGGGCGCCCGGCCCGAGGGCTGGGACGTGATCGCGGACGAACTGGCCGGGCACCCGGGCGACATCCTTGTCACCAAGCACAACTGGGGCGCCTTCCACGGCACCGACCTCGATGTGCAGCTGCGCCGCCGCGGGGTCACGCAGATCGTGCTGACCGGCATCGCCACCAGCATCGGCGTGGAGTCCACCGCCCGCGCCGCCCACGAGCACGGCTACCACGTCACCGTCGCCACGGACGCCGTCGCCGACGCCGATCCGGAGGCGCACCGCGGCAGCGTGGAGCGGATCTTCCCCCGGCTCGGCGAGACGGGCACGACGGCCGAGATCCTCGAGCTCCTCGCCAAGACCGACGAGACGCGCTGAGCCGCCGCGGGGCTCCTGATCGCCGGGGCGGCGGTCAGGGGGCCGGGGGCGCGGTGGCGGCCTCCTCCACGTCCGCCTCGACGTCGGCCCGTGGGCGCCCCTCGTCCCGGGCGTACTCGCTCACCGCGCTCTGCGTGTCCCTGGCCAGGTCCCGCCAGGCCCGTACGGCCGTCTCGTACGTCTCGGTCTGGGCCTCGGTCCAGGTCTCGCGCGTCGGGGAGCCGTAGGTGTTCCGCAGCCCCTTCACCTGGTCGTGCGCCGCGTCGGCCGCGCGCTGCTTCTCCACGAGTTCCTCAAAGGTGTGCGCCACAGGCACGCACCCCATCACACGTGCCGTCGCACGGGCGCCGCGACCTGCCGCGCCGGGGCCCGCACGCACCCGAGTGGACGTGCGGCGGCCGTGTCACGGTCCGCCGTCGGAGTCCAGGACCAGTTCGCTCCACACCTGCTTGCCGCCGCTGACCGGGACCGACCCCCACGCCGCCGACACGGCCTCCACCAGGAGCAGGCCGCGCCCGCCGGTGGCCTCCCAGCCGATGCTGGTCGGCTTGGCGGGGGTGCGGGCCGAGGCGTCGGAGACCGCGACGCGGAGCCGGTGGCCGACCAGGGTGAGGTCGAGGCGGACCGGACCGCCGGTGTGCACGAGGGCGTTGGTGACGAGTTCCGACACGACGAGCAGTACGGCGTCCAGCGCGTCGCCCGGCACGCCCCAGGCCCGCATCGTACGGCGGGTGAAGCGGCGGGCCTGCCGGACGGCCTCCGGCACCCGCCACACCGTCCAGCCCTCGCGCAGCGGGCGCACGGCCATGCCGTCGTAGCGCATCAGGAGCAGGGCGACGTCGTCGCTGCGGCGGGCGCCGTCGAGCAGGGCGTCGGCGACGAGCCCGAGGTGGCCGGGGTCGGACAGGGCGAGCCGGTGGGCGAGGTCGTCCATACCGGTGTCGATGTCCGCGTCGGGGGACTCGACCAGGCCGTCGGTGGTGAGGGCGACCAGTGTGCCGGGCCGCAGCCGCAGCGGGCTCATCGGGAAGTCGGCCTGTGCGACCACGCCCAGCGGCGGGCCGCCGTCCTCGCCGGGGATCTCGGTACGGCCGTCGGGGTGGCGCAGCACGGGCGGCAGATGACCGGCGCGGACGTACCAGGCGGAACCCTCCTCCATGTCGAGGTCGACGTAGCAGCAGGTGGCGAAGAGGTCGGTCTCCATCTCCATGAGGAGACGGTTGGCGTGGGAGACCACCACGTCGGGCGGGTGTCCCTCGGCCGCGTAGGCGCGCAGGGCGGTCCGCATCTGGCCCATGAGGGTGGCGGCGGCCGTGCTGTGCCCCTGGACGTCGCCGATGACCAGGGCCACGTGGTTGTCGGGCAGCGGGATCACGTCGTACCAGTCGCCGCCGACCTCCAGGCCCCCGGTGGCCGGGAGGTAGCGGGCCACCGCGACCGCACCGGGCAGCCGGGGCAGCCGGCGCGGCAGGAGCTGGCGCTGGAGCATGCCGACCAGTTCGTGCTCGGCGTCGAAGGCACGGGCCCGCAGCAGGGCCTGTCCGGCGAGCCCGGCGGAGGCGGTGAGCAGGGCACGCTCGTCGGGGCCGAAGTCGTGGGGGGCGGTCCAGCCGATCAGGCAGACGCCGGCCATCCGGTAGCCCGCGGCCAGCGGCAGGACGGCGAGTCCGCCGGGGCCGACCTCAGCGAGGGCGGGTTCGAGGGCGGCGCCGGCGGGCCAGACGCCGGGGCGGCCCTCGCGGAGGGCGTCGGCGAGGGTGGGCATGTCGCGCACCGCGGCGTCCGGCCACTCGCCGCGCCACTCCTGACGCCACAGCTCGGGCCAGCTCTCCGGTTCGGGCGGGTCGAGGACGGTGACGACGAGCCGGTCGCCCTCGAGTTCGGCGAGCGCCACCCGGTCGGCGCGCAGCGGCTCGCGCAGGGCGTTGACCATGGCCTGGCCGACGTCCCGGGCGGTGCCCGCGTTGGCGAGCGCGGCGGCGAGGCGCTGGACGCGGGCGACGTCGGTGACACCGGTGCGCAGCGCGGACGCGTCGGCGACGGTGCCGACCAGACGGGCGGGGCGGCCTTCCCCGCTGGGCAGCAGCCGGCCGCGCAGCCGCAGCCAGCGGGGCGGGCCGGCGGGCTGGAGGATGCGGAACTCGAGTTCGCGGTCGCCGATGGCCATGTGGTCGGCCTCGGTGACGGACATCAGCGCGGGCAGGTCCTCGGGCAGTGTGCGGCCGAGAAGGGTCTCGACCTTGCCGTCGAAGGCGCCGGATCCGATGCCGAACAGTTCCAGGATGTGGGGGCCGACCTCGACCCGGCCGGTGTCCATGGACAGGCTGAAGGCGCCCGGGGGCAGGTCTTCGCCCCGGGTCCGTTCGGCCGCGACCGGCCAGGAGACGGCGTCGGCGATCAGCGCGAGGCACCGGCGGTCCTCGGTGCCGAAGCCGTCGGGGCGCTCGCTGATCAGCAGCAGGCATCCGCCGCCGTCACCGGCGTGCACGGGCAGCGCGGCGAGGTGCAGGTCCGGGGAGGGCAGCCGGTGCCAGTCGGGGTCCGCGGCGAGTTCGCCGGGCCCCAGCCACACCGCCCGCCCGCCGCGGTGGGCCTCCGCCACGGGCGAGGCGCCGGCCGCGGGGTAGGTCTCCCGCAGCCCGTACAGGGCCCGCGGCAGCCCCGCCGACTCGAGAAGGCACAGCAGACCGCCGTCCTCGCCCGGTGTGTACACGGCGGCGAGCGCCGCACCGGCGAAGACGATCGCCTGCTCGAGGACCCGGCGCAGCCGCTCGGGCGAGGCCGGATCAGCCGTGACTGCTTCCAGGGCCACCTCGGCACGCATGGTCCTCGATCCACGCACCGCAGCGCCCTCACTGACCACGTTCGCCATTACAGCGCGTATGAGCGCGCGACGCAGCCCCTGTGCCGCATCGGCCACCACGGCGCACGGCTCGGCCTCCGCCGACCGGTGAACGGCACGGACCCATGGGTCCCGCAGGGCGCGCCCCCGGCCGGGGGCGGAAGGCCGGGGCACCTGGCCCCGCACCCGCCGCCCCGGTCGGGGACACCGCCGGTGCGGCGGGGCGGGCCGCGGGGCGGTGGCTCGCCGTGCGGGGCGGGCGGGCAGGGGTGAGGCTGAGGACGGGAGTGCGAGGAGGTGGGCGGCGTGGGCGAGGGACAGACCGCTCGGGTACCGGTGGGGCGGCCGGTGCTGTCCCTGGCGCTGGCCTCCATGATGGAGGAGGTGCACGCGCACTCCGGTGCCATGTATCTGCTCGACCCGGACGAGCCGGTGCTGGAGATGGCGGTGGTGGCCGGGCTCCCACGGCAGTTCTCCGCGCCGTGGGAGCGGGTGGCGCTCGGCGCGCCCATCCCGGTCGCGGAGGCGGCCCGCGAGCGGCGGCTGGTGTGGGTGGGCAGCGAGACGGAGATGGCGCACCTGTATCCGCGCATCGCGGTGGTCCTGCCGTACCCCTTCGCGATGGCCGCCCTCCCCGTGGCGACCGCGGCCACGGTCTACGGCGCCGTCTTCCTGACCTGGCCCGGCGGCCACACGCCGGAACTGTCGCGGCACGCGCGGGATCATCTGGCCGCGGCCTGCGACCGGCTGGCGCTGCGTCTGGAGCGGGCCGTGGCGGAGGGGCGGCCGCTGCATGCCGAGCCCGATCTGGTCGGCGCGCCGGCGATGGACATGGCCGGGACCCTGGGTACGGGCGAGGCGGCGCGGATGGTGGCCCGGCTGCCGTACGGGCTGCTGTCGCTGGACCTGCACGGCCGTATCGGGTTCGTCAGCCCGGCGGCGGTCGGCCTGCTCGGGGTGCCGGCGGGCAGACTGCTCGGCACCAAACCCTGGGCGTCGGTGCCGTGGCTCAACGACCCGGTGTACGAGGACCGTTACCGGGCCGCGCTGCTCAGCCAGCACATCACGTCGTTCGTGGCGCTGCGCCCGCCCACGACCTGGCTGTCGTTCCGGATGTACCCGGACACCACCGGCCTGAGCGTACGCGTCGGCCGGGCCCGCTCGGTGGCGCCGCCGGAGGGCCGGGGCGCGGCGGGCCACTCCGGCGGCACCGGGTCCACGGGGCTGGTCACCATCTCCCAGATCCTGAACCTGGCCGGGGCGCTGACCCAGGCGGTGGGCGTGCAGGACGTCGTCCAGCTCGTCGCGGACGAGATCGTCCCCGCGGTGGGCGGCCGCGCCATCGCGGTGCTCGCCGCCCGGGCCGGGCGGATGCACGTACTGGGCCACCGCGGCTACGCCGACACGCACACCGTGCTGCAGTACGACGGCATGCCGCTGACCGCCCAGACGCCCGGGGTGCGCGTGCTGACGCAGGGTGTGCCCGCGTTCTTCGACTCGCGGGAGGACCTGACGCGGCTCTATCCGGCGCTGCCCGCGATCCCGGACGGCCTGGCCGCCTGGGCGTATCTGCCGCTGATCGCGTCCGGCCGCCCGGTCGGCACCTGTGTCCTCGCCTACGCCGAGCCGCGCGCCTTCTCCGCCGAGGAACGCGCCGTGCTCACCAGCCTGGGCGGGCTGATCGCGCAGGCCCTGGAGCGGGCGCAGCTGTACGACGCCAAGCACCGGCTCGCGCACGGCCTCCAGGCGGCTCTGCTGCCGGAGTCGCTGCCGCCCCTGACGGGGTTCCGTACGGCCGCGCGCTATCTCCCGGCGACCCAGGGCATGGACATCGGCGGCGACTTCTACGACCTGGTGCCCGCCCGGCCGCTGCCCGCCGCGGTGATCGGGGACGTGCAGGGGCACAACGTCACGGCGGCGGGTCTGATGGGGCAGATCCGCACCGCCGTACGCGCGTACACGACCGTCGGCCAGGGCCCCGAGGAGGTCATGCGCAGCACCAACCGGCTGCTGATCGAACTGGGTTCGGAGCTGTTCGCGAGCTGTCTGTATCTACGGCTCGACCCCGCGCGCGGGGTGGCCCTGATGGCGCGGGCCGGGCATCCGCCGCCGCTGCTGCTGCCCCCGGACGGCCGGGTACGGGCGCTGGACCTGGCCGGAGGGCCGCTGCTCGGGATCACGGCCGCGGCCCGGTATCCGGCGACGGAGGTCGAGCTGGCCCCCGGTTCGCTGCTCGCCCTCTACACCGACGGGCTGATCGAGTCCCCCGGGACCGACTTCGAGGACGCCCTCGCGGATCTCGGCGAGCGGCTCGCGGAGATCGGGCACCGCCCGCTGGACGAGGTCGCCGATCATCTGGTCCGGCACAGCACGGCCGCACGGGACCGGATCGACGACGTGGCGCTGCTGCTCCTGCGCACCGGGGAGTGAGGCGGCGGGGAGGGGCGGCTGGTGCAGAACCCGGTCCGGCCCTCCCGCCGGAGGGCCGGACCGGGTCCACCGGGCCGGCCGCGACCGCGGCTGAGCGGCCGGGCCGGCCGGTGGACCGTGCCCGCGCGAGGGGAACGCGCGGGTCAGGAGGGAGCGCCGGGTCCGCCGGGTCCGGGGCGAGCGGGGGCACCCTCTGCTCGAAGAGCTCGGGGAGTGCCGGATGCCGCGACGGGCGGACGCCGTCCGCCGCGGCTCTAGCCGTGGTGGCGGCGGCGGTGCTTGGTGGTGCCGGCCGCCGCGGACGGGTCGGCCGCCGTCGCGGAGGGGTCGGCCGCGGTGGCGGACGGGTCGGCCGTGGCGGAGGGGTCCGCGGCCGTGGCGGACGGGTCGGCGGACGCCGACTGGCCGCCGCCCGCGGCGCCCGTGCCGTCGCCGAGGGTGGCGCCGGTGGCCTGGAGGGCGGCGGTGACCGGCTGGAAGAAGGTCTCGCCGCCGGTGGTGCAGTCGCCGCTGCCGCCGGAGGTGAGGCCGACCGCGCCGCCGTCCTGGGTGAACAGGGAGCCGCCGCTGTCGCCGGCCTCGGCGCAGACGTTCGTCTGGATGAGGCCGTTGACCGTGTCGACGCCGTTCGGATCGGTCTCGCTCTGGAAGTTGACGGTGGCGTCGAGACCGGTGACCTGGCCGTTGTGCAGACCGGTGGTGGAGCCCATCCGGAACACGGTCTCGCCGACGGTGGCGTCGGCGGCCGCGGTGATCTGGACGGTCTGTCCGTTGCCGACGTTGACGTCGCTGGTGGTCTGGGTGGCGGGGTCGTCGTACTTGACGAGCGAGAAGTCGTTGCCGGGGAAGACCGCCTGGTCGACGGTGGCGATGGGCGCGCCGCCCTGCGAGTCGGACCACTGCTTGGCGGCGACGCCGCAGTGACCGGCGGTCAGGAAGGCCGGACTGCCGTCGCTGGCGGTGACGTTGAAGCCCAGGGAGCAGCGTACGGTGCCGCCGGTGATCTGGGAGAAGATGGCGTCGCCGCCGGACACGAAGGTCTTGAAGGTGCCCGCGGACTTCTTCAGCGTGGCCATGCCGGTGCCGAGACCCTGGACGGTGGACCGCAGGGTGGCCCACTGGGTGCCGGTGACGGTGCTGTCGGCGGTCACGACGACCTTGTCGGTCCTCGGGTCGACGGCCCACGCGGTGCCGGGGATGGTGGCCTTGGTCTTCAAGGTCTGTGCGGCCGACTTGAGTTCGGCCGTGCTGTTGGTGACCGTGCGGACCTTGGCGCCCGCCTGCTCGGCCTGGGTCACGGCGCTGCTGTCGGCGCCGACCACGTTGACGACGAGCTGCTTGGTGGCGGCGTCGTAGTAGGACCCCGCGAAGGTGTCGCCCATCAGGCCGGAGAGCTGCGAGGCGAGCTGGGAGGCGTCGCCCGCCTTGAGGGTCTTGGGAGCGGCGCTCGCGGCCGCGCCGCCGTCCTGGGAGGCGTTGGCGTTCGGCAGCAGGATCGCGGCCGCTCCGAGCGCCGCGATACCGCCGACGGCTATCGCGGCCTTGCGCTTCGGAATTCGCTTGTGACTCAACCTTCTCGACCTCCTGGGGGGACGGGGTCCGTGCCGCCGGCCCGCAGTCGCCTGCTCGGGCCTGTCCTTACGGGTGCCTGCTCGTTCACGGTGGTTCTCGTCGTGCTGAGGCGACCGGACGGCTCTAGGTACGGGCGGGACGGGCGGGGCGTTCAATTCCGTTTGCCAACTCCTTTGAGCCGCATACGAATCGACCGCCCGGACCGGTGCGCACACCACCCGTGAGGTGACGAACCGTCACGAGCGGGAACCCCGCGACCCGCCGCTCGCCCCCACCCCCGTGCGAAACGTTGCCGTTTCGATGGAAGTCCTCTAGGCTCGCCCTGTACGAAACCGTTTCGTTCCGGAACGCCGAACTGCCGAATCGCGAACATTCGAGCTTCTGAACGACTTCCCTGGAGTGGTTCCCGATGCCACAGAAGACCCTTTCCGGCCGCGCCCCCACGGGCGCCGCGGCCGGCACCGCGCACGACGCGGCCGCCCCCAGGCGCTGGTGGATCCTGGCCGTCATCGCCGTGGCACAGCTGATGGTCGTGCTGGACGCGACCATCGTGAACATCGCCCTGCCGTCCGCCCAGGCGGACCTCGGCTTCTCCGACGGCAACCGGCAGTGGATCGTCACCGCCTACGCCCTCGCGTTCGCCTCCCTGCTGCTGCTCGGCGGCCGGATCGCCGACCTGTTCGGCCGCAAGCCCGCCTTCCTCGCCGGTGTCGTCGGCTTCGCCGCGGCCTCCGCGTTCGGCGGCGCGGCGACCGGCTTCGGCATGCTGGTCGCCGCGCGCGCCCTGCAGGGCGCGTTCGGCGCGCTGCTGGCCCCGGCGGCCCTGTCCCTGCTGAACACGACGTTCACCGACGCCCGCGAGCGGGCCAGGGCGTTCAGCGTGTACGGCGCCATAGCGGGCGCGGGCGGCGCCGTCGGCCTGCTGCTCGGCGGTCTGCTGACCGACGCGCTGGACTGGCGCTGGACGCTGTACGTCAACGTGGCCATCGCCGTCCTCGCGTTCACCGGCGGCTGGCTGCTGCTGGGCAACCACCGCGACGCCGCGGACTCCCGGCTGGACGTGCCGGGCACGGTCCTGGTCGCCGCCGGTCTGTTCACCCTGGTCTACGGCTTCTCCAACGCCGAGACCCACGACTGGGGCTCCCCGCTGACCTGGGGCTTCCTGACGGCGGGCGGGGTGCTGCTGGCGGCGTTCGCATGGTGGCAGACCCGGGCCGCGCACCCGCTGCTGCCGCTGCGCATCCTGCTCGACAGGGACCGCGCGGCCTCCTTCACCGCGGTGCTGATCACGGGCGCCGGGATGTTCGGCGTGTTCCTGTTCCTCACCTACTACCTCCAGCTGAACCTCGGCTTCAGCCCGACGAAGACCGGTGTGGCGTTCCTGCCGATGGTCGCCGCGCTCATGGTGGCCGCCCAGGTGGGCACCACGGTGCTGCTCCCCCGGATCGGCCCGAAGGCGGTCATCCCGCTGGGCTTCGCGATCGCCACGGCCGGCATGGCCTGGCTGAGCGGCATCGGCCTGGGCTCGCACTACGCGAGCGGCGTGCTGCCGCAGATCGTCGTGATCGGCGTGGGCCTCGGCCTGGTGATGCCGCCGGCCATGCAGCTGGCCACCGGCGGGGTCGCCGCCGAGGACGCGGGCGTCGCCTCCGCGACGGTCAACGCCATGCAGCAGGTGGGTGGTTCGATCGGTACGGCGCTGCTGAACACGCTGGCCGCGAGCGCGGCGACCGACTACCTGGCCGGGCGTGACGCGACGAGCGGGGCGGTCCGGGCGCAGGCCACCATCGAGAGCTACACCACCGCGTTCTGGTGGTCGGCGGCGCTCTTCGCCGCCGGCACCCTGATCGCGTTCCTGCTCTACCGGCGGGGCCTGCCGCAGCAGGACGCGACCGCCGCGACGGTCGTCCACATGTGACCGCCGCCACGAGCCGCACGGACCCCGGGGGCCGCCGTCTGCAGGGAGACGGCGGCCCTTCCCGCGCCGAACCGGCCGCACGAATGGCCACCACCAGACCCTTGAGTCAAGCTGAATCCGAGAAGTTCACCGCCACGAGTGAACTAGATCTTGCGGGCCGCCCCGGAGGGATGCCACCGCGTCGAGCGGGGTAGCTTCCGGAACCGAACTCGGCCTCGCCCCAGCTGGAGCGGACATGACTCCGGACACCGACGACCGCGCTCCCCGACCGCCCGGAGGCCCGGCCACCGCGCCTTACCACGGCCTCGGGCCGGCAGCGAACGGCAACGCCCGCACCTACGCGTACGGCCGCTTCACGGTGGTCGAGGCCGCGGGCGAGATCGACCTGGAGAGCGCCGGACGGCTCGCCGAGCACCTGGACGCCGCGACGGCCGGGCCCGGACCTGACGTACTGGTCGATCTGCGTCCCGTCGCCTTCCTGGACTGCTCGGGACTGCGGGTGCTGTGCCGGGCCGAGACCCGGGCCGGCGCGCAGGGCGGCCGGCTGCGGCTGGTCTGCGAGGATCCGCGCGTCCTGCGCCTGCTGCGCGCCTCGGGGCTGCTGAAGCGCTTCCCGCCGCTCCCCGGCATCCCCGGTCCCGGCGGCGGCGCCCGGGAGCGGCGCTGATCGCGGGGGCCGGCAGGGCGGCCCCACTCCGCCCCACCGGCCCCCGGTACGGGATCGCGGGCCCCCGCGGGGAGGCCCGCACTCCCCAGTGGCGGGCTTCCTCCGGCGTACCCGAGGGGCCGTACGATCCCGGTCCGGGACGAGGTGACAGCACCTCGGAGCCGCGGTACCTCACGACCGCGCGTCGTGGCCGCGGCGAGCGCGAGTCTGCCGAGTCCACGCCTGGAACACACATCGGACACACAGGTTTCGGTAACCTTTTGTGTTCAATCAGTGGCGTGAAGTAACAGAAGACGATCGAGTGAGACCCGTAACCAAGCGCTTCCCGATCGCCGGAGTCGGCCAGATGGCCGAATACCCCCTGCTCGGCAATCGTCCTGAAACATGCCGCCCGGGCCCCGGCCCCGCTCCGCCGGGCGGGCGCCCCGTGTGAACCCCGCACCCGCGCCGGTACCACGCGCACGCTCCCCGCGCCGCGGCGGCCGTAGTCCCATGGGAACGGCCCTCTCGGAGGCCCCGCGCGGGACGGCGGCTCTCCCGCGCGAAACGGTCGCCGGCCCAGCTCCTCCCGCCCTGGACCGGCGGCCCGAGAGGCCGCCCCGCCCGAGCCCGCCCTGCTCCCCGCGGGCCCTGAGCTTCCCCCCGGCCGGTCCCCCTACCCGGCCTCTCAGATCTGCCAGGAGCGCAGCCGGTCCGCGGCGCCGTAGACGTCCGCCGTGCCGGACATCAGGTCCCGGGCCAGGTCGACGATCGCGCCGTAGGGCGGGTCGATACCGGCGCCGCTGACGAACATGTACGCCACCGCGGTGGCGCAGGCGAAGCGCGCGTTGGCGGAGGGCAGCGGCTTGAGGAGGGCAAGGGTGTGCAGCAGGGCGGCGGCCCGCCAGGCGGGGTCGGAGTCGACACCGAGCCGGGGCGGATCGACACGGTGCCGGGCCACGGCGGCGACCAGCGCGGAGAAGTCGTTGATCGAGGGCTGCTCCGGCATGACTTCCTCATGGCGCTGCAGCAGCCAGGGCACGTCGATGTGGATGACGGGATGGGAGGCGGGTGACATCGGTCAGACGGCCCGCCCCACACCCTGGGCGGGCGCCTCGTCGTCGGGGAACGCGGCGGCGAACTCGTCGGCGTGGGCGGCGAAGAAGCGCCGGAAGGCCTCCGCCCCCTCCTGCAACGCCCGGTGCCGCGCTATGTCGGCCGCGGCCGCCTCACGCACGAGGGCCTTCATCGACGTACCGCGTTCCTTGGCGATCTGCCGCAGATCCTCCAGCTCGCGGTCACTGAACTCCACGTTGAGGGCTGGCATGGACCAACGTTACCTCGCGGGTACTCACGCGTAAATAGCCGCAGGTCAACAGGTGCGGTACACGGTACCTGGCGGGAGTGCCGGGGCGGTTCTGCCCGCCGTGGGCCGGTCCGGCACCGCCGCGTCACCCGCGCGGGGTGAGGACAGCGGCCGAGGAGGCGGGAGAACCTGGGCGGCGGAACTCCTGTAGAGCGGAGGCAATGATGGACTACCCCCTCCTCGACGTCTTCATGACCATGCTGTGGTTCTTCCTGTGGGTCATGTGGTTCGTGCTGCTGTTCCGCGTGATCACCGATCTCTTCCGGGACGACAGTGTGAACGGCTGGGGCAAGGCCGGCTGGACGGTCTTCGTCTGCGTACTGCCGTTCGTGGGCGTCTTCACCTACCTGATCGCCCGGGGACGGGGCATGGGCGAGCGCGACCGGCGGCAGGCACAGGAGCAGGAGAAGGCGTTCCGGGCGTACGTCCGGGAGACCGCGGCGGGGACGGCTCCGCCGCAGAGCGAGGCCGACGCCCTGGCGAAGCTCGCGGGACTGCACGACCACGGGGACATCACCGACGAGGAGTACGCACGGGCGAAGGCACGGGTACTGACGTCGCACTGACTCCGCCCCGCCGGACGGGGCGCCCCCTCCGGACGCGACGCCGCGTGAGCCACTACTCTGGGACACAGGTGAACGCACCCGCTCACGCTGAGTGTGCGCTTGGAAGTGGTGGCGAGATGACCTCGGTCTACCCGTTCGACGACACGGCGACGGCCAGGGCCGTCATCGGCGCGGACGGCACCCTGGTCGCATGGAACGACGGAGCCCGCCGCCTCCTGGGCCACGCGCCGGCGGACGTCCTGGGCCGCCCGGCGGCGGACCTGCTCGCCGACGACGCCACCCCGCGCGTACCGGACGCCCCCCGCTGGGACGGAACCCTCCCCCTGCGGCACCGGGACGGCCGCACCGTCGAGGTCTGGCTGCTGGCCCACCACCGCCCCTCGCACGACGGCGCGCCCGGCGACTGGCTGGTCGTCACCCCGCTGAACAGGGCCGGCCGGCGTCCCGTCGTCGACGACCCGGTCGTCTCCGCCGGGCTCGTCCAGTCCCCCTGCGCCACCGCCGTCTACGACCAGACCCTGCGGCTGCGCCGGATCAACGACGCGATGGAACACCTCCTCGGCCTCCCGGAGGAGCGGATCCGCGGACTGCGGCTCTCCGAGATCGGCGGCAAGCCGGAGAGCGAGGACGCCGAACGGCATCTGCTGAAGGTGCTGACCAGCGGCGAGCCGCAGGACGTACGGTCGTTCATGCGGGCCGGTGCCGAGGAGCGCGCGCACGCCTGGCTGCTGCGGATGTCCCCGGTGACCGACGGCCGGGGCACCGTGCGGGGCGTCTGCGTGGCCGCGCACGACTTCACCGACAACTACCTGGCCCGCGAGCGCCTCCAGATCGTCAACGAGGCCAGCGTCCGGATCGGCACCAGCCTCGACGTCGCCCGGACGGCCCAGGAGCTCGCCGACGTCTGCGTCCCGGCGTTCGCGGACTTCGTGAGCGTCGACCTGCTGGACCCGCAGGCGTACGGCGGTGAGCCCCCGTCCCGGGTCGGGCCCCCCGTCCGCCTGCGGCGCGCCGCGCACCGCTCCCGCAGCACGGACGCCCCGGAGGCGCTGGTCACACCCGGCGAGTTCCTGACCTACCCGCCCGGTTCCCCACAGGCGGACTCGCTGACCGTGGGCCGCACCATCATCGCCTCGGTGCCGGCCGGGGACCTGGACAAGTGGCTGGCCTGGGACCGGCGGCGCGCCGAGCAGGTCAGGCAGTTCGGCATCCACGCGATGATGTCGGTGCCGATCCAGGCCCGCGGTCTCACGCTCGGGGTCGCGGTGCTCAGCAGGCACCGCCGCAGGGATCCGTTCACCCCGGACGACGCGCTGCTCGCCGAGGAGATCACCGCGCGTGCCGCCGTCTGCATCGACAACGCCCGCCGGTACTCCCGCGAGCGCGAGACCGCCCTCGCCCTCCAGCGCAGCCTGCTGCCCCGCACACTGCCGCGCACGGCGGCGCTGGAGGCGGCGTCCCGCTATCTGCCCGCGGCGCGGGCCGGGGTGGGCGGCGACTGGTTCGACGTGATCCCGCTGTCCGGGATGCGGGTGGCGATGGTCGTGGGCGACGTCGTGGGGCACGGGGTGCAGGCGTCGGCGACGATGGGCCGGCTGCGTACCGCCGTCCGCACCCTCGCCGACATCGACCTGGCCCCGGACGAACTCCTCACGCACCTCGACGACCTGGTGCTCCGGCTGTCCGCCGAGTCCGACGGCGACGGCGGCAGCGGCGAGGTCGGCGCCACCTGTCTGTACGCGGTCTACGACCCGGTGTCCCGGCGCTGCACACTGGCCCGCGCCGGTCACGTGCCCCCGGTGCTGATCCGGCCGGGCGCCGCTCCCGAGCTGGTCGAGCTGCCGGCCGGTCCGCCGCTGGGTCTGGGCGGCCTGCCCTTCGAGTCCGCCGAGCTGGACCTCCCCGAGGGCACCGTGCTCTCGCTCCACACCGACGGTCTGGTCGAGAGCCGGGACCGGGACGTCGACGCCAGCCACACGCTGCTGTGCACGGCCCTCGCCCGTGACTCCGGCTCCCTGGAGGAGACCTGCGACCGCGTCCTGCACGCCCTGCTGCCGCCGGGCGGAGCCGCGGACGACGTGGCCCTGCTGCTCGCCCGGACCCAGGGCCTGCCGGCCGGGGAGGTGGCGACCTGGGACATCCCGGCCGACCCCGCACTCGTCGCCCCGATCCGCAAGCAGGTCGTGGAGCAGCTGGAGCACTGGGACCTCAACGAGGCGTCGTTCACCACCGAACTGGTGGTCAGCGAGCTGGTCACCAACGCGATCCGGTACGGCTCCCACCCCATCCGGCTGCGGCTGATCCACGGCGTGACCACGCTGACCTGCGAGGTGTCCGACACCAGTCACACGGCGCCGCATCTGCGCCGCGCCAAGACCTGGGACGAGGGCGGACGCGGGCTGCTGCTGGTCGCCCAGCTCACCGAGCGGTGGGGCAGCCGGTACACCCCCGAGGGCAAGACCATCTGGGCGGAACTGGGCCTGCAACAGCTGGAGTGAGCCACCGGCTCTCCGCCCCGCCGGGTCACCGCCCGGCCGGTGCCGTACCCGCCGGCCCGGACCGACGCATACTCCGCGCGCCGCGGGTTACCTGACCCATCGGCCCCTGCCGCACCCGCGGCCCACCCGCCCACGTCAACCGCGACCGCCTGCACCCCACCCACGACATACGACCGCCCGCCCGCGACACGCCCCCGCTGACCTGCGGCAGACCCCCGACTGAAGAAATTCGCGCGATTCGCGAACCTTTTCCGCCTTTCGCGCATCGGACACTCATGAACGGCGCACAAGGCGCCGTGCGCACCAGGCCACCGCGCAGACGGTGAACTCCCAGGAGTGTGAATGATGGCGTACACGTCCCAGTCGTCCTCGTACCGGGCGGCGGCGCTCCTCGCGGGCACGGTCGCCGTGCTGGGTCTGCTGACCGCCTGCGGCAGCGGCGGTGGCCCGGCCGGCTCCCCGTCGAAGGTGTCCGGCACGACCGGGCCCGCGACCGGGAACACCGGTGCCTCGTCGTCCGACGGTACGAACGGCGGTGCCTCGCTGCCGGCGGCGGCGAAGTCCTCGTCGGGCACGTCGGCCTCGTCCGGGTCGTCCACCACCTCCGCGGCGAAGCAGTCGTCGGGCACCGGCACCTCGGCGGGCGGCCGCTGTCACACCTCCGAGCTCAGGGCGAGCGTCGGGCGCAACGACCCGGGGGCCGGTCAGGAGAACTTCCCCGTCGTCCTCACCAACGACTCCGGCCGCACCTGCACGGTGCGCGGCTACCCGGGCGCCGCGTTCACGGACGCGGCGGGCAAGCAGCTCGGTCCCGACCCCAGGCGGTCCGCGGGGACGCCCGTCACGGTGACGCTGAAGCCCGGCGGCAGCGCCTGGTCGGGGCTGACCTTCTCCAACCCGGAGATCAGCGGCGCGGCCTCGGCGACCCCGGCCACACTGATCGTCACCCCGCCCGACGAGCGCGACTCGCTGAGGGTGGGGTGGACGGGCGGGAAGGTGCCGGTGTCGGGCAACTCGTCGTCCGTGTTCCTGACCGTGTTCAGCCCGGGCACCGCTCCCTGATCCCCCTTCACCACGCGGGCGGCCACCGCGTGACCGTCCGCCGGAGGTACCCGTCCTGAACACCCCGCTCGCCGAGGCCCTGTCCGCGTTCCTGCTCGCCGCCGTACTGGCCTGGGCCGTCGTCCGCCCGTTCGGATGGCCGGAGGCGGCCCTGGCCGTGCCGGCCGCCGTGGTCGCCGTGGCGAGCGGGGCCATCTCACTCGATCACGCGCGGGAGGAGACCGCCCGGCTGGGCCCGGTGGTGGGATTCCTGGCGGCGGTGCTGGTCCTCGCCCACTTCTGCGACGTCGAGGGGCTGTTCCGGGCCTGCGGGGCGTGGACGGCACGCTGGGCGGCGGGACGGCCGGTACGGCTGCTGACGGCGGTGTTCGCGCTGGCGTCGGTGATCACGGCCGTGCTGAGTCTGGACGCCACGGTGGTCCTGCTGACGCCGGTGGTGTTCGCCACGGCGAGCCGGTCGGGGGTGCGGGCCGGACCGCATGTCTACGCGTGCACCCATCTGTCCAACACCGCCTCGCTGCTGCTGCCGGTGTCCAACCTGACCAATCTGCTGGCGTTCACGGCGAGCGGTCTCGGCTTCACCCGGTTCGCGGCGCTGATGGCGGTGCCATGGCTGCTGGCCGTCGGCGTGGAGTACCTGGTGTTCCGGCGGTTCTTCGCGCGCGACCTGGCGGCCGCCGCTCCCCCGCCGGACTCCGCAAAGGCGCCGCCGGTGCCGGTGTTCGCGCTGGTCACCGTGGGGTGCACGCTGGCCGGGTTCGTGGTGGGGTCCGCGGTGGGGGTGGATCCGGCGTGGGCGGCGCTGGCGGGTGCGCTGGTGCTGGCCGTACGGTCCCTGGTGCGGCGGCAGGCCGGCTGGCTCACGGTGCTGAAGGCGGCGGCGCCCGCCTTCCTGGTGTTCGTGCCGGCGCTGGGCATCGTGGTGCGGGCGGTGGTGGACAACGGGCTCGCCGACGCGCTCGGGCAGGTGCTGCCGGCCGGTACCGGGCTCGCGGCACTGCTCGGCACCGCCGCCGTGGCCGCCGTACTGGCCAATCTGATCAACAACCTGCCCGCGGTGCTGGTCCTGCTGCCGCTGGCCGTGCCGTCCGGGGCGGGTGCGGTGCTGGCGGTGCTGCTCGGGGTGAACATCGGGCCGAACCTGACGTACGCCGGTTCGCTGGCCACCCTGCTGTGGCGGCGCATCGTGCGGCAGCACGACCACGGCACGGACCTCGGGGAGTTCACCCGGCTGGGGCTGCTCACCGTGCCGCCCGCGCTGGGGGTCGCGGTGGTGGCACTGTGGGGGTCCCTGCGGGTGATGGGAGGCTGACGGGATGCGTGTGATCGCGTGGGTGGTCGAGGGCACCTGGCCCGCGTGCGTGGACGCCGTCCGCGCCCACGCGCCCGACGGCGCCGAGATCGTGCTGCTGCATGTCAGCGGGCCGGACGTGCCGGGCCTCGCCCACGGGGCGTTCGCCGGGCTGCTCGGCCGGGGGCGCTCCGAGCCCGATCCCGGGCCGCGGCTGCGCGACCTCGGCGGCCGGTCGGCGGCGGAGCTCCTGCGGGCCGCGGCGGACCGGCTGGGGCGGCCGTGCGTCCGGGAGGAGCGCGGCGGGCGGGTCGAGCGGGAGGTGGTGGCCGCGGCGGAGGACGCCGGGCTGCTGGTGCTGGCCAGGGACGGCGACCGGGCGCGGCTCGGGCCGCACAGCCTGGGTCCCGCGGCGCGGTTCGTCGTGGACCACGCGCCGTGCCCGGTGCTGCTGGTGTGGCCGGAGGCGGCCCCGGACCTGACCACGATCCCCCCGCCCCCACCGTCACCGCCCCGCCACTGAGCACCCGCGCCCCCGCCCGGTGGTGAGGGCCGTCGGCGTGTCCGCCGCCGGAAACCGCCGCACACGGCGGGAGGGCGCTCCGGCGTTTCCCGTTCGGTGGACGGGGTCAGCGGGCCGTGCGGCCGGTTCCCCCGCCGTTGCCGCCCCGGCCGCCCGGACCGGTGCCGAAGTCGCCGCCGCAGCCGGACCCGGGGGCGGGACAGGACGGGGTGTCCGGGACCGTCGCGCCGGCCTCGGGGCGCGGGACGGCGGTGCCCGTCGGGGCCGGGGCGGCGGCCGAGCGGAGCCGCGGCGTCGTGGGCGCGGCGGACAGCGGGGCGGCGGAGGGGACCGGGGCCGGGGTGCTGTCGGCGTCCCAGTTGACCTCCTTCATCTGGCTGTCCGGCGTCGAGGTGTCGATCACCCAGCGCTGGCTGGTGGCGTCGGTGCGGGTCTTGAGGACCAGGGCGCCGGCGTCGTCGGTGGCGGCCGGGGTCAGTGCCAGGTTCTGGTTCCAGCGCGGCACCAGGACGCCGGGGAGCGTGAAGTCGTAGCGCACGTTCCTGTCCGCCGCGTCCGTGCAGGACTCCAGCTGTACGGAGTAGGCGAGATGGGAGTCCAGGCACAGGCCGGGGTCCGCGCCGCTGCGCAGCAGTCCGTCGCTCTCGTACGACCACTGCTGGGTCACGGCGCCCGAGCAGCCGGCGAGTTCGGCCTCGGCGTCCTTGAGTGCCTTCCCTCCGGTGACGGCGATGCACAGACCGGACGCGACATTGTGCAGCCGCCCGCGCAGGGCGCCCTTGGACGCCGCCCCGGAGCCGATCCAGGACGGTTTCGACGACGGCTTCGCCGCCTTGCCCTCCACGCCGGAGGCGTCGGTGGAGCCGTGACCGGAGCCGAGCGCGCCCCACAGCACCAGGGGGACGACGACGAGGCCGCCGACCGCCGCCACGGCCAGGGCGAGGTTGCGGCGGCGGGCGCGCCGGGCGGCCCGGTGGGCGGTGCGCCGGGAGGTACGGCGGCTCGCGGGGACCGGCAGGTTCGCCGGGGCGGGGGCGGACCGCGGCGCGGCCGTCTCGAACGGCTCGCCGCCCGCGAGGACGGACTCGGCCGACGGCGGCGCCGCCTCGGCCGGGGCCGCCTCCTCACGCGTGGTGTCCAGCCGGGACTCGCAGTAGGCGCGCCCGCCCCAGCCGAGCACCGCCTCGGCGATGGCGACACCGAGCAGGCCGGCGTCGAACTGGCGCAACTGGTCGGCGGTCTCCCGGCACTGGGTGCAGCGGGCCAGGTGCTCCCGCAGGTCCGGATCGACGTCGACCGCGCCGCGCCGGTAGGTGACGTCCAGCATCCGCGTGTAGCTGCGGCACTCCTGCTCGGGGGCCAGCTCGCGGTGCACCTGGAGGCACTCGTCGCGCAACCGCTCCCGGGCGCGCCCGAGTTCGGTGCGGGCGGTGTCGTCGGACAGCCCGAGCAGCGCGGCCGGTACGGCGAGGGGCTCGGCCTCGACCTCGCTGTGCCACAGCAGGGCGCGGGCGGCCTGCGGGAGCCGGTGGAACGCGCGGGACAGCAGGCGCCGTTCGGGCGGCGGCAGCAGCCGGGCCGCGAGGCGTTCGCCGGTGCCGGAGCGCAGTTCGGGGTGGAGCAGTTCCCGTTGTCCGTCGGTGTCCCATTCGGCGGCGACCCGGCGCACGGTCACCAGCAGATGGGGCCGCCAGCCGGAGGTGGGGCCGGCCTGGCGGATCGACTCGCCGAAGATACGGGTGAACGCGGCGGTGGTGAGCATCCCGGCGGCGCGGGGGCCGTCGGTGCACAGCCGCGCGTAGGCGAACGCCGCTTCCCAGTGCCGGTCGAGGAGTTCGCCGACGGGATGGAGCGCGGGTGCCGTTCCCGTCCAGTTCTTCAGCTCGGCACTGAGCTCCGCGTCCGGTACGTCGAACAGGGGGGCCGACACAAAGGGGGTCGGGCCGCCACGGCCCGACCCGGGGGAATTCGGCATGCGTGCGTCTCTCATGGCTGCATTCCTCCAGACGCAACACGGAAAATAGTACGTACTTTTGGGCGTGCGGGCCGCTGGGGGCACGACCGGGCGCACCACCCGTTCAGGATTCGGCCCCTCGAACACCCACCCCCGGCAGCATTTGCTGAAGCGTGGGGGACGTACGGAGCAGCCTCGTGCGCGCAGTTGGGGGAAATCATCGCGACCGCACGCCGACAACGCACACCTTTGCACAGCCCAGCACAGGCGAACAAGTGATCCTTACGGTTTTCCGCCGACTCCGGGACCCTGCGGGATATTGACGAAACGTCAATCGGCTTCATCCAAGTCCCCCTCTTGCGGGATTTAATTCGCACCGCTTTTCGCGCCGCTCCCCCGGCGCCGGACCCCTGACCCTCGCACAACCTGCACAACTTCTCCCCACACGCCCCGGGAGGACGCCGGACCGCCCCCGGACGGGGTACGGTCCGGCGTCCCGCACCGGTGAGGCCGTGCCCCGGCCGGAAACCGCCCGGCGGGGTCCGTCAGGAGTGGCCGCTGATCGCGTGCGGGGTGTAGGGCCGCTCCAGTTCCGCCGACTCCTCCTCGCCGAGGACGAGTTCCACGGCGGCCACGGCGTCCTCCAGGTGCCCGGGCCGGGCGACGCCGACGACGGGGGCCGCCACGGTGTCCTGGTGCAGCAGCCAGGCCAGCGCCACCTGGGCGCGCGGGACCCCGCGGGCGCCGGCGACCCGGGTGACGGCGTCGACCACGGCGCGGTCGCCCTCCAGGTAGAGGCGGCTCCCGTAGGCGTCGTTCGCGCTGCGCCCGGTGACGGTGTCCCAGTCCCGGGTGAGCCGGCCCCGCGCCAGCGGGCTCCAGGGCAGCACACCGACGCCCTGGTCGGCGCAGAGCGGCAGCATCTCGCGCTCCTCCTCGCGGTAGAGGAGGTTGTAGTGGTTCTGCATGGAGACGAACCGGGTCCAGCCGTGCCGCTCGGCCGTGTACTGCGCCTTGGAGAACTCCCAGGCGAACATCGAACTCGCCCCGATGTAGCGCACCTTCCCCGCCTTCACCAGGTCGTGGAGCGCCTCCATCGTCTCCTCCACGGGCGTGGCCCGGTCGTAGCGGTGGATCTGGTAGAGGTCCACGTGGTCCGTGCCGAGGCGGCGCAGGCTGTGGTCGATCTCCGTCATGATCGCCTTGCGGGACAGTCCGGCGCCGTTGGGTCCGGGCCGGGTCCGGCCGTGCACCTTGGTGGCCAGCACGATCTCGTCGCGGCGCGCGAAGTCCCTCAGGGCCCGGCCGACGATCTCCTCGCTGGTGCCGTCGGAGTAGACGTTCGCGGTGTCGAAGAAATTGACCCCGGCCTCCAGTGCCTGCCGGATCAGCGGACGGGACGCCTCCTCGTCGAGCGTCCACTCGTGCGGGCCCCGGCCGGGAAGGCCGTAGGTCATACAGCCCACACAGATCCGCGACACGTCCAGGCCCGACGAACCGAGCTTCACGTACTGCATCGTTGCTGCCCCTGTCTTCCGAACGGCCACCGTGCGACGACCGGCCCGGCCGTCGCGGCGGACGGCGTGGATCGCCGCCCTCCGGGAGCGTACGACGCCGTGACCGGCTCGATCCGCCCCGTCCCGCGCCGACTTGACTGGGGGTGTTTGGCAACGCTTTGATCCTCTGCGTACCGGTCGTCCCCCTGGTGGTTGGAGTGTGACGTGCCCGT
The DNA here is from genome assembly GCF_040644295.1 of Streptomyces sp. NPDC047000. NCBI lineage: Bacteria > Bacillati > Actinomycetota > Actinomycetes > Kitasatosporales > Streptomycetaceae > Streptomyces > Streptomyces sp. NPDC047000. Next base: position 43,162 of record NZ_JBEYWE010000018.1, on the reverse strand, counting down.
CGAGGGTGGAGCAGGTACGCGGGGCCCGCGTCGCGCGGCCGCGGTCGCCGTGATCGCGGTGACCGCGGCGATGACGCTGGCGGCCTGCGGAGGCGGCGGCAAGGACGCGTCGGCCGATCAGCGGCCGGCCCGGCCGAGCGCGGCGTCCGACGTGGGCACGGCGACCTCGAAGACGTCCCGGCCCGCCGGGTCGCCCAGCCCCGGCCCGGACACGCCGGCCCGGTCGGCGTCGGCGGCCCCGGCCGGGTCGTCCTCCTCGGCCGCCCCGTCCACGGGGGTGCGGCTGCCCCCGAGGCACGCCGGGTTCGACTACCAGATCGGCGGCGCCTACTCCCCGCCCGCCGGGGTCCGTGTCGTCTCCCGCGACCGCTCGTCCTCCCCGGCGCCCGGTCTGTACAACGTCTGCTACGTCAACGCCTTCCAGGCGCAGCCCGAGGAACGCGCGTCCTGGCCCGCCGATCTGCTGCTGCGCGGCGCGGACGGCAAGGTCGTCATCGACGAGGACTGGAACGAGGCGCTGCTCGACATCCGCACCCCCGCGAAGCGGGCACGGATCGCCGAGCGCGTCGACGGCTGGATCGACGGGTGCGCCGCCAAGGGCTTCGACGCGATCGAGCCGGACAACTACGACAGCTACACCCGCTCGCACGGTCTGCTGACAGCCGGCGACGCGACCGCGTTCATCACCCTGCTCTCCCGCCACGCGCACAGCCGCCATCTGGCCATCGGGCAGAAGAACGCCGCCGAACTGGCCGGGCTGCGCAAGAGGACCGGGCTGGACTTCGCGGTGGCGGAGGAGTGCGGTCAGTACGACGAATGCGGGGTGTACGCCAAGGCGTTCGACGACCGCGTGCTGGTGATCGAGTACACGGAATCCGGGCTGCGCAAGGCGCTCGAGGGCTACGGAACCCGGCTGAGCATCGTCCGGCGGGACGTCGATGTGTCGACTCCCGGCAGCAAGGGCTATGTGCGCGAGGTGGGCTGACCCGCCCGTCTCAGCCCGGCTCCACCAGATCCAGCGCCCGCTGCCACCCGAAGTCCGTCCGCCCGCCGTCCGGCCCCGGCTCACCGCTGTACGGCTCGCCGAAGCGGACGCCCATCTCCCGCAGCCGCCGCAGGCTGCTCCCGTAGGCGGGGTGGGAGGCCAGGGCGCCTGTGACACAGGGCAGCGCCGCGATCGGGACACCCAGACCGGCCGCCTCGCACAGGGTGCCCAGCGCCAGGGTGTCGGCGATGCCCGCCGCCCATTTGTTGATCGTGTTGAAGGTGGCGGGCGCGACCACCACGGCGTCCGGCGGCGGGAACGGACGCGGGTCCGCCGGGGTGCGCCAGGCGGAGCGGACGGGGCGCCCGGTCAGGGCCGTCGCGGCCGCGGTGTCGAAGAAGCCGTTCATGGCGGCCGGGGTCGCGATGACCCCGGCCGCCCAGCCCCGCTCCCGCGCCGCGCCGATCAGTTCACCGACTCCCGCCGCGACTCCGGCGGCGCACACCACGACGTACAGGAAGGGCTGTTCGCTCACCCGGGCACCCTACTGGACGGCGCTCAGCCGCCGTCCGGGCCGGTGACCGTGATGGCACCCACCGGGCAGGCGCGGGCCGCCTCCCGGACCATCGGGTCGGCCGCGCCGTCCTCGCGGCCCGGGAGAAGGGTGCTGTAGCCGTCGTCGTCCTGGGTGAACACCTTCGGTGCGGCCAGGGCGCACTGGCCCGCGCCGATGCACAGACCCGTGTCGATGCCGATGTGCTGCGTCGCCATGGCGGTGCCTCTCACCAGGTCACGGGGAGTTCCAGCATCCCCTGGACGGTGTCGCCGGGTTTGAACGGGATCTCCTCGGCCGGGGCCGCGAGAGCGAGCCCGGGAAGCCGGGCGAGCAGCTCGCCGAGGGCGATCTCCAGTTCGGCGCGGGCCAGGTTCTGGCCGAGGCACTGGTGGATGCCGAAGCCGAAGGCGACGTGATGGCGGGCCGGGCGGTGCCAGTCCAGGGTGTCGGGCCCGGCGTAGACGGACTCGTCGCGGTTGATGACGGAGGTCGCGAAGAGCACGCCCTCCCCGGCCCGGATCACGGTGTCGCCGACATCGATGTCGGCGACGGCCATGCGCTGCAACCCTTCCGCGATGGACAGCATGCGCATCAGTTCCTCGACCGCGGCGGGCAGCAGGGCCGGGTCGGCCCGCAGCTCCGCCAGCCGCTCGGGATGCCGCAGCAGGGTGAAGGTGCCGAGCGAGATCATGTTGGCGGTGGTCTCGTGCCCGGCGACCAGCAGGATGATGCCCAGCGCGATCAGGTCCGCGCGTTCCGGGGTGCCGTCCCGGCGCTGCCTGGCGACCAGTTCGTCCAGGATGCCGTCACCGGGCTCCCGTAGCTTGCGGTCGACGAGGTCGCCGAGGTACTCCTCGAGCCGGTCCCGCGCGTCCAGGGTGTCGGCGGGACCGGGGCCGCGCAGCAGCCGGCGGGACTGGGCCTCGAAGAACTCGTGGTCGGCGTACGGCACACCGAGCAGGGCGCAGATCACCATGGACGGCACGGGCAGGGCGAAGGCGCTCACCAGCTCGGCGGGCGGTCCCTGGGCGATCATCGCGTCGAGCCGCCCGGTCACGATCTCCCGGATGCGCGGCCTCAGTTCGGTGGCACGCCGCACGGTGAACTCGGGGATCATCATGCGCCGCTGGTCGCGGTGCCGCGGGTCGTCGACGCCCAGCAGGGCGGTCCTGCGGTGGCGTACGGCGGCGAGGCGGGGCGTGGGGACCGGGAAGCCGGGCCGGGTGCGGTCGCTGGAGAGCCGGGGGTCGGCGAGCAGCCGCCGGGCGAGGGTGTGGCCGGTGACCAGCCAGACGGAGCGGCCGTCGAACAGGGTGACGCGGGCCAGCGGGCGGTCGGCGCGCAGCGGGTCGTAGGCGGTCGGCGGGTGGTAGGGGCAGGAGCGGTCCTGCGGGAAGGCGACGGCCCGGCGGGCGGGGCCGGCGGTGGCTGTCACGGTGCCCGCGGACAGGGTGGGGGGCGGGGTGGGCCGGGTGGGTGGGGTCGTTTCCGTCGGTGTGGTCGATTCCGTCATGGAGACCTCGAGACCTCGCAGCCGAAGGGCGTGCTTCGTACCGATCTTTCCTGGTCTCATTAGATGCCTGGGGCACCTACCTTGCGACGAGAAGTTCGGCCAGATGGGTGAGAGACGGCTTCTGGCCGAAGCCGGTACCGCGCGGCGGCGGGCCGTTCGGCGGATTCCGAGGCCAGGGCGCGTCACCCCCGCCGGGCGGGCCCGCGCGCCCGGACCCGCGCTGGCCGGTCCGGCCCGCCCCGGACCGCCGGGGGCTGTCCGGGGGGCGCGCGTTCCCGAAGAGGTGAACGTGATGGATGACACGGGCGGCTGCCGGTGTTGAATCGAGGTGCAGCAAGCCGCGAGACCGACGATTGGGACACAAGCCATGCCTCTCGAAGGTGAGTACGAACCGAGCCCGGCGCAGTGGGTACGGGAGCAGGTCGAGCTGTACGAGAGCTCGGGCGGCACCGAGGGGACGACCCTGCGGGACACCGGACTGCCCGTCATCCTGCTGACGACGCGGGGCGCGCGGAGCGGCAAGATCCGCAAGACGCCGCTGATGCGGGTGGAGCACGACGGGCGCTACGCCGTGGTCGCCTCGCAGGGCGGCGCCCCCAAGCACCCGGTGTGGTACTTCAACATCAGGGCGGACCCGCGGGTCGAGCTCCGGGACGGCCCGGAGCGGCAGGACATGACGGCCCGGGAGCTGACCGGCGCGGAGAAGGCCGAGTGGTGGGAGCGGGCGGTGGCGGCGTTCCCGCCGTACGCCGACTACCAGAAGAAGACCTCCCGGGAGATCCCGGTGTTCGTGCTCGAACCGGCCGGCGGCCGGTGAGGTGAGGGCCGCGCCCGGAGCCGGCGGACGGCGTTCCGTCCGGTCCGCGGGATGCCGTTCCGCGGACCGCGGACGAAATTCCGGTCCCGGATGCATAAATCCATCCGGGACCGGGCAACCGTGGGTCAGGCCCCGCCGCGTTCCCCCGTCGCGGCGGGGCTCTCCCGTGCCTCCTGAGCGGTCCGGTCCGTGACATCGAGGAAGATCTGGTCGGCCTCGGGCACGGTGTGCGCGACGGAGCGCTTGATGCGCACGGCGACCTCCTCGACCCGCTCGCTGTCCATGCCCGGCGCCAGATCGATGCGCGCGGCCACCAGCGTCGAGTCGAGCCCCAGTTTCATGGTGAACAGGGCCTCCACGCTGTCGATCTCCGGCTGTGCCGCCAGCAGGGCCCGGATCCGGCCGCTCAGCTCGGGATCGGCGGCCTCCCCGATGAGCTGGTCACGGGCCTCCCGCCCGAGCTGGTAGGCGACGAGGACGAGCAGCACGCCGATGCCGAGCGAGGCGGACGCCTCCCAGACGACCTGCCCGGTCACCATGTGCAGCGCCATGCCCGCCATGGCCAGGGTCACCCCGAGGACCGCCGTGCCGTCCTCGGCGACGACGGTGCGCAGCGCGGGATCGCGCAGCCCCCGGCTGCCGCCCTGCCGAGGGAACAACGGGCTCGGCCGCCGTCCGTTCGCACGGTCGCGGGCCCGTTTCCGGGACCGGATCACGGCGGACGGCGAGGGCGGCCGGCCGGTGGAGGCGGGGCGCTACCGTCTCGTGGTGAGCCGCGCCTGTCCGTGGGCGAGCCGGGCGCTGGTCTCGCGGCGGCTGCTCGGCCTGGAGGACGCGATCTCGCTGGCCGTCACCGACCCGGTCCAGGACGACCGCAGTTGGCGCTTCACCCTCGACCCCGGCGGCAGGGACCCGGTGCTCGGCATCCGGTTCCTGAGCGAGGCGTACGACCGGCGGGAGCCGGACAGTCCGGGCGGGGTGAGCGTGCCGGCGATCGTCGACGTCCGCAGCGGCGCGCTCGTCACCAACGACTACCAGCGGATCACCCTCGACTTCGCCACGGAGTGGACGGCCCTGCACCGCCCCGGGGCCCCCGATCTGTACCCCGCGCCTCTGCGCGCGGAGATCGACGAGGTGATGGACAATGTCTACGAGGACGTCAACAACGGTGTGTACCGGGCCGGGTTCGCCACCCACCAGGCGGAGTACGAGCGGGCGTACGAGGCGCTCTTCGCCCGGCTGGACGCGCTGGGCGAGCGGCTCGCGGGACGGCGTTACCTGGTCGGTGAGACGATCACCGAGGCGGACATCCGGCTGTTCACGACCCTGGTCCGGTTCGACGCCGTCTATCACGGCCACTTCAAGTGCAACCGGTGGAAGCTCATGGAGAACCAGGTGCTGTGGGCGTACGCCCGCGATCTGTACCAGACGCCCGGCTTCGGCGACACGGTCGACTTCGACCACATCAAGCGGCACTACTACCAGGTGCACGGCGGGATCAACCCGACCCGTATCGTGCCCCTCGGCCCGGATCTCTCGGAATGGCTCACCCCGCACCACCGGGAGGAGCTCGGCGGACGCCCGTTCGGCGACGGGACCCCGCCGGGTCCGGTGCCCGCGGCGGAGGCGGTACCGCCCCTCGCCGCGTACCGCTCCTGACCCGCCCGAGCCCGACCGTCCGACCGCCGCCACCGTGTCAGCACCGTCCGAAGGAGGCCGCCATGGCCAGGACCAAGAAGAAGCAGCTCCTCCTCGTCTACCGTCCCGTCGGCATCGTGCTCGGCTGGACGGGCGGCGCGCTGGCGGGGCTCGCGTTCCGCAGGACGCTCCAGGCGATCCGGCGGGACGACGACGTCCCGGACGCGCTCGACCCCGACCGCGGCTGGGGGGAGATCCTGCTGGCGGCGGCGCTGCAGGGCGCGATCTTCGCGGTGGTGCAGAGCGCGGTGAACCGGGGCGGGGCGAAGGCGATCGCGCACTCGACAGGGGCGTGGCCCGTGAAGGAACCGGCCCCCGGGAAGAGCGCCGGAAAGACCACCGGGGAGAAGGTCTGAGCCCTGCTCCCCCCGGCTTCCCCGGCCGTACGCGGGCTCTCCCCCCGGCTTTCTCCTCTCAGCCCTCCTTGGGCCCCGAGGGCACCGTCACGCACAGGGTGAAGGAGTGGCCGGCCGGGTCGGCGTAGCCGCGCTCCTCGAACGGGCCGCTCGTGTCCCTGATCTCCAGGGGCCGCCCGCCGAGCGCGATCACCCGGCGCTCGGCCTCGTCCAGGTCGTCGACCAGGAAGTCGAGATGGGCCTGGAAGGAGTTCTCCGGCCGGGGCCAGCTCGGCGGGGTGACGTTGGCGTCGCGGCGGAAGGCCAGCCGCAGTCCGTCGGCCCGCCCGATCTCCACCCGGTCGGGGCTGGTGCCCGTCTCCTCGGCGTCCAGCAACTCCTTGTAGAACAGGGCCAGTTTTTCGGGCTCGGCGCAGTCGAGCACCACAACGCCCGCGTTCACCAGTGACATCGGATCCTCCGTGGGGACGGCGGCAGTGGATGTGAGGGGCAGACCGTTTCCGGCCGCCCGCCTCCCTGTGCGGATGTCCCGTCCCCGCGATTTCAGTCGGCCCTCGCCCCGACCACCGCAGCAGGTCGGAGTGTTGTGCGAGGGCACCCTGAGCGCCCATTGAGGGACGCAGAGTGTACAGGGCCCAACTGGCTTGAACAGTAACCCATATCACGACCAGGTCACGGTGTAGATCATTTAGGCTCTGGGCAGGCTCGTACCGCTTCTCGGCTCGACTTCCGTCACTCGAAGCATTCTTCGAGCCCATGGACGGCCGCAGGAAGCCGTCCGCTCGCAGGGCCCGGGGGACTCTGCGCTCCGTCTCCCGAAAGGAAGCTCATGCCTCAGGACGTCCGGTTCGACCTGCCCTTCGGCACACCCGTCAGCGAGCATCTGGAGTACGCGCGAGCCCGCCATCTGCGCTGGATCTGGGACATGGGACTGATACGCAGCCTGGCCGGGTTCGAGGAGTACAAATCCTGGGACCTGCCGCAGGCGGCCGCCCGGACCTACCCGTACGCCTCGGCGGACGACATGGTCGTGCTGATGAACTGGTTCTCACTGGCCTTCCTCTTCGACGACCAGTTCGACGCCAACCAGCCCGACCGGGCCGGCCGGATAGCGGAGGTGGCGCGCGAGCTGATCGTGACCCCGCTGCGCCCGGCCGGTACCCGGCCGCGGGTGGTGTGTCCCATCACCCTGGCCTGGGCCGAGGTCTGGGAACATCTCTCCGCTGGCATGAGCCTGACATGGCAGACGCGGTTCGCGGCCTCCTGGGGCCGTTTCCTCGTCGCGCACTGCGAGGAGGTCGACCTGGCCGCGCGCGGTCTCGCCGGGACACTGAGCCTCGACGAGTACGCCGCCTTCCGCCGCCGCACGGTCGGCATCCACCACAGCATCGACGCCGGTGAGCGCAGCCGCGGCTTCGAGGTGCCCTCCCAGGTGATGGCCCATCCGCTGATGGAACGGATGCGTGATCTGGCCGCGGACACCATCGGGTTCATGAACGACATCCACTCCTTCGAGCGCGAGCGGCGACGCGGCGACGGCCACAACCTGATCGCCGTACTGCACCGGGAGCGCGGCTGCGGCTGGCAGCAGGCCGCGGACGAGGCGTACCGGATGACGACCGCCTGTCTCGACGAGTACCTCGAACTCGAGGCGCGCGTCCCGCGGATGTGCGACGAACTGGGCCTGGACGAGGAGGAGCGGGCCCGGGTGCGGATGGGGGTGGAGGCCATCCAGCACTGGATCGAGGGCAACTACGAGTGGGCGCTGACGTCCGGCCGCTACGCGGCGGGCAAGGAGGGTCCGGCGGCCACCGCCGAACTCGCCGGCAGGGGTTCGGTGGACGACCTGCTGGCGGTCTGAACCCGCCTCCCGGGACCGCTGTCCGGACCGCCCGCCGGGCCCGCTTCCCGGACCCGTGTTCCGACACCGCCCGCAGAACCCACTTGTGGAACAAGGCCGCTGCCCGGTGCAGCGGGCAGCGGCCTTGTGGCACAAGCGGAGTGGTACGGCCGTCGTCCGGCGGACGCCCGGCCGTACCCGGTTCGGTTCAGACGGGGAACTCCACGGGCAGGCTGTCCAGCCGGGACTCCCAGGTGGACGCCGTGGAGCTGAGCTCCCCCGCCGGCACCGCGAGCCGCAGCCCCGGCAGCCGGTGCAGCAGCACGTCCACCGCGACCTCGATGATGCCCAGGCCGAGGTTCTGCCCGGGGCACTCGTGCGCTCCCGAACTGAACGCCAGATGCGACTGGTTGCCCTGTACGGACACCCCCGTGTCGGGCCGCACCTCGGGGTCGCGGTTGCCCGCGTTGAGGCCGAGGACCAGCAGGTCGCCCTCCTGGATGTGGTGACCGCCGAGTTCCAGGTCCGAGGTGGCGAACCGGCCCGGCAGGACCGCGAGCGGCGGCGAGTCCCACATCACCTCCTCGATCACCCCGGTGATGTTCAGCTCGCCGCTGATCAGGCCCGACAGCCGGGCCGAGTCGGTGAGGACCAGCTGGAGCACCCGGGCCAGCAGGTTGCTGGTGGTGGTGTGCCCGGCGATCAGCACCAGACGCAGATGGCTGACGATCTCGGCCTCGTCCAGCCCGGCCCCGTGGGCGATCAGGCCGCTGGTGAAGTCGGAGCCGGGCTCGGACCGCTTGCGCTCGGCCAGTTCGGCGAGGATCTCCATGATGCGTTTGTCGTGCAGCACGGCGTCCTCACCGCCCTTGAGGACCTGGGCGCTGGACTCGGCGAGCTCCCGCCCCTCCGCCTCGGCGAGACCGAGGACCCGGGTGAGGACGAGCATCGGCAGATACTCCGCGTAGTCCATCACCAGGTCGGCCCGGCCGGTGGCCGCGAACGCGTCGATCTGCTTGTTCGCGAAGTGCGTCGCGTGCCGCCGGATACCGCGCCCCGCGGCGGCCAGCAGATTGTCGGTGACCGCGCCGCGCAGCCTGCGGTGGGGCTCACCGTCCTGCGAGACACAGTCCGGGCGCCAGCCGAGCATGGGGATCAGCGGCGACATCTCCTCGATGTGCCCCTCCCGCCAGTCCCGCCAGATACGGGCGTCCCGGGTGAACTGCCGCGGGTTGTCCAGCACCCGCCGGTTGTCCCGGTAGCCGAGCACCAGCCACGCCGCGACGTCGCCCTCGAGCAGGACCGGTGCCACCGGCCCGTGCTCGTCGCGCAGCCGCTCGTACACCCCGACGGGGTCGGTCGCCGCGTCCGGGCCGAACAGCCGGCGCGGCCCCTCCCCGTGGCCGAACGGGCAGCCGCCCGCCGCCCCGGGGCCGGGGTCGTTGAGGGGCTGGGCGTTCATCGGGTCTCCAGTGCTACGGGTGCGACGGTGGAACGCTCCTTCAGATGCCGGATCAGCGCGATCAGCACGTCACGGCTGGAGTTCCGGTCGCGGGCGTCGCATTCCACGACCGGGGTGTGCGGGGAGATGTCCAGGGCGTCCCGGATCTCGTCGACCGGGTGCTCCTTGGAGTCGGGGAACTTGTTCAGGGCGATGACGAACGGCACGTCCTGCCGCTCCATCTCCTCTATGGCCCGGAAGCTGGACGCGAGCCTGCGGGTGTCGACCAGCACGATCGCTCCCAGCGCGCCCTTGAACAGGCCGTTCCACAGGAACCAGAACCGCTCCTGTCCGGGTGTGCCGAACAGGTAGAGGATCAGGTCGTCGTTGATGGCTATCTTGCCGAAGTCCAGGCTGACGGTGGTCTCCGTCTTGTCGGCGACACCGATCAGATGGTCGACGTCGGCACTGGCCTGGGTGAGGGTCTCCTCGGTGGTGAGCGGCTTGATGTCGCTGACCGAGCGGACCATGGTGGTCTTCCCGGTACCGAAGCCGCCGGCGATCATCACCTTCACCGAGCGGGTGCTTCCGGCGCCCGGCCTGCCGGATTGGTCAAAGCCGTTGAAGTCCACTGAGTACCTCCTCAAGGAGCGCGAGGTCGGGCCCGCGCCCGGCGTCGTGCGCCGGGATGGGGTCACGGGCTTCGATACGGCCTGCCTCCAGCAGATCCGCCAGCAGCACCGCGAGAATGTTGAAGGGCAGTCCGAGGTGTGCGCCGAGTTCGGCCACCGCGAGCGGATCGCGGCAGCGCCGGAGGATCTCCTCGTGCTCGTGCTGCATCCCGGGGACCGGGGCGGTGCGGGAGACGATCAGGGTCGCCACGTCGAGGCTCGATGCCGAGCCGCCCGGCCCGCTGCGTCCTCCGGTGAGGACGTAGTAGCGCTCGAGACCGGACGGATCGTGGGGCCGGCGGGGAGCACTCATCCAGAGTGCTCCTCCAGGCGGGGGGTGGTACCCAGCAACTCACCCATTCTGCGGGCGAGATCCCTCATCTGGTGCCCCAGCAGCCCTTGGTCGAGACCCTCGCGGGCGAGCACGCCGAGATAGGTCTCGACGCCCGCCCGTACGACGAAGAGGTGACCGCCGTCGACCTCGATCATGGCGAGCCGCAGCTGCCCCGCGTACTTGGGGAACTGTTCGGCGACCGGCTGGGCCAGCGCCTGCAGTCCGGCCACCACGGCCGCGAAGCGGTCCACGTCGTCGGGGTCCTCGGCGCCGAAGGCGGTGATGGCCTTGCCGTCGCTGGAGGCCACGAGGGCGAAGCGGATCTCCGGGATGCTCTCCACCAGATCGCGGAGCGCCCAGCTCACGTCGGTTCCCTGTTGAGTCATGGGGACTAGTCGCTCTCTTCCGTACGGGGCTCGGTGGACTGTCGTCCGGCGGGCGGCTCGTGGTCGTCGACCGGCGAGTCCGCCTCGGTGAACTCGCGTCCGGCGGTGGCGAACGCGGCCAGACCGGCGAAGGACGCGTCCGGCGGGACGGCGGAGACCGTCGTCTCCTCACCGCGTGCGGCACGTCCGAGGGGGCGCTCCGGCTCGGACTCGCGCCGCCTGCTGCGCCGCCGGGGCAGCCCGCCGGGCGTGGTGTCCACGGCGTCGGCCTCGTCGGCGGCCGGGACGGCCGGGGCCAGCGGCTCACGGACCCCGGTGAACACCGGCAGATCGGCGAACGGGTCCTCGGCCGGGAGGACCGGCTCCGCCGGGACGGCGGCGGGGGTGGCCGTCGGCAGCGGGCTGAAGTACTTGTGCGGGACCACGACGACCACCGAGGTTCCCAGCCACGGGGAGTCGGCGAAGGTGACGCGGATGCCGTAGCGGCGGGCGAGCATCCCGACCACCCGCAGACCGATGCTGGCGTCCTCGGCGATGCCGCCGAGGCCCGGGCCCGCCGCGGTGCCGGCGAGGGAGTGCTCCGCCTCGCGCTTCTTCTCCTCGCTCAGGCCCTTGCCCGAGTCCTGGATCTCGATGCCGACGCCGTTCGGGACCTCCTTGCCGGACACGACGACCGGCTCGGTGGGCGGCGAGTACCGGGCGGCGTTGTCGAGGAGGTGCGCGAAGATCAGCGTGAGGTGGTCCACCAGACCGCCGTCCACGCCGAGTTCGGGCAGATGCCGCACCTCGACGCGGTGGAAGTCCTTGATCCGGCCGATGCCGCCGCGGACCACGCTGAGCAGGCGCTGCGGCTCCTGCCACTGGCGGCCGGGCCGGTCGGAGCCGCCGAGCACACCGATGCTCGCGGCCAGCGAGTCGGCGGGGCCGAGCTCCTGGTCCAGCTCCATCAGACCGCGCGCGACGGCCGGCAGCCGGCCGTGCTCGCCCTGCATCTCGTGCAGCCGGCCGCGCAGCTTGCTGGTCAGGACGTGGATACGGTTGCCGATGCTGATCACGGCCTGCTCGGCGGAGGTGGAGCGGTCGATCTCCTCCTCGATGCCCATGAGGGCGGTACGCAGCACCCGGCGCAGCTCGGCGTGCAGTTCGGCACTGACGCCCTCGCCGCGCTCCAGGACGGGCAGCACGTCGTCGATGGAGTCGCCGTCCTGCAGCCGCCTCAGGGCCTCGGGCAGCTGCTCCTTGGCCAGCCGGGCCACGGCGGCCCGCTGGAGGGCGAGCTGCTCCTGGGAGGCCCTCGTCAGCTCGGTGATCCTGGCGTCGTAGGACGCCGTGCGCTCCGTCTCCTGGGTGTCGGAGGCGGTGCTCAGCTTGGCGAGCCGGGCCTCGTACTCCTTGACCTGCCCGGCGAGCTGTGCCTCGTAGGCACGGGCCTGCTCGGCGAGCTCGGTCTCATGGGCGGACCGCTCGGCGGTGAACTTCCTTTCCAGGCCGCCGACATGGTGCTGCCACTGCTGGGAGTGCTCGGCCTGCGCGGAGCGGAAGCCCTCCTCGGCGCCGCGCAGTTGCTTCTGCGAGCGGACCAGCAGTCGTACGCACACCGAGGAAGCCGCCGTGGCGGCCGCCCCGGCCACGCCGGCGGCTATGTGCTCGGAGCTCATGAAAGTGGCGGCAACCGTTCCGCCTCCCAAGGCAAGCGGCATCAGCCACCAGCTGTACCAGGCGACAGGGGCCCGCGCCGCCGGCGGCGGAGTGGCGAGTTCCATCTGCATCCTTACGAAAGCAACACGCTCGAACAGTGAGTGTTCCGGGTTTCCGCACTCGTGGGTGCGCACCGCGGGCGGGGCCACTGAGGGCCCCGGCAACTTGCGGTACCTCAGGGGAGCTTATCGGGTCCGCAGGCAAAAGGATCAACCTCAGGGGGTGACGGAAGTGAGGGTTCCGTCACGGTCCGTCAGGCGGCTGCAAATCCCCCGATACGCCCATCTGCCGGGGCACTTGACCCACAGCGACGGCAGAGAACGGCGAGACGAAACGTGCCTGCGGGGGCGCGCGAGGGGCGCACGTCCGACGTCCACGCCTCTTCCTGGACACACGTCCAGTTATCGTGGACACTCGTCCAGGACGTGAGAAAGACGTGGGAAAGACGTGACGGAGGCCGCCCGGAGGGGCGTCCTCGAGACAGAGGGGGTGCCGCTCATGGAGACGGCCGCGAACGTGCTCGTCGGTCTGGTCGCCGCGCTGCACGGTTACATCCTGGTGCTGGAGATGTTCCTGTGGGAGAAGAAGCCGGGCAGGTCGCTGCACGGCCTCGGTCCGGAGATGGCCCGCGCGACCGTGCCGCTCGCCGCCAACCAGGGTCTGTACAACGGTTTTCTGGCGGCGGGGCTCGTCTGGGGACTGATCGCCGCCGACCCGACCGGCTTCCGCGTCCAGGTCTTCTTCCTGTGCTGCGTGGTCGTCGCGGGTCTGTACGGCGCGGCCACCGCCAACCGCCGCATCCTGGTCGCGCAGGCGCTGCCCGGTGCCGTCGCCCTGGCCGCCGTCCTCGTCGCCCGGTGAACCGGGGCATCGCGCAGGACCCGCGCAGCGCCCGCACCCGGGCCCGGCTGCGCGGGGCCCTGCTCGCCGAGTGCGCCGAGCGCCCGCTGGAGGAGGTCGGCGTGGCCGCGCTGGTGCGCCGGGCGGGCGTCGGCCGGGCGACCTTCTACCTCCACTACGACGGTCTGGAGGCCCTCGCCGTCGACGCCTGCGCGGACGTCGTGCGGGAGGCGGTGGAGGCGCTGCACGCCTGGCGCGGCCGGCCCGACCCGGTGCACGCGCCGCCCGCGCTCACGGAGTTCTTCACCTCGCTCGCCCCGCACGCCGGGCTGTACCGGTCCCTGCTCGCACCCGGCGGGGGCGGTCCGCTGGGCCGGGTCCTCAGCCGGGACCTGCGCGCCTACAGCCTGCGCGAACGCGCCCTCGCCGGTGCCCCGGACGCCGCCCTGGTGGCCTCGGCCGTCGCGGCCACGTTCACCGGGATCCTGGGCGACTGGCTGCACGGACTGCTGGAGGCGGCGCCGGGGGAGATGGCGGATCAGGTGTGGCAGCTGCTGGTGGCACTGCACCGGAGCCGGTGAGGCGGTGAGGCGGTGAGGCGGTGAGGCGGTGAGGCGGTGGGCGCGCTTTCCTGGCCAGGCGGTGGTTCAAACCTGAGGGGATGTCACTTCGCTGTCGCGTACGCCACACCGATTGCCCGGCCGAAGTCCAAGACATATGTCAATCGAACATGCTCAAATTCACTCCATCGAGGGTAACTTGCAGGGCGGGGAACGTTTTTGCGTTCACTCGGGGCCGGACGGCACGGCCACACCCGCAGCACCACGTCACCCCGATCCCCCGGTGATCCGCGATCCCGCCGCTCAAGGGCAGGGTGGAGGCGATGTCGTCGTGCAGCAGGAACCCGCGCCGTTCACCAGGCATCTGCGGGTCCATCACGACCGCGGTCACACGGTGCTGGAGCTGCGCGGTGAGATCGACATCGCCGCGGCGGCCGAGGTGGCCCCGCATCTGGACCGGGTGACGTCCCGGCCGGGCGCCCGGATCGTCATCGATCTGCGCCGGGTCGAGTTCTTCGACTGCTCGGGGCTGCGTCTGCTCTACCGGGCCCGGCAGCGGGTGCTGGAACGGGACGGACGGCTCCAGCTCGTCTGCACCCATCCCCTGACCCTGCGCGTCCTGCGGGTGACCGGTCTGTCCCGGCTGCTGCCGCCGCGTCCCACACTGGAGGCGGCCCTGGCCCGCCCGGAGCCCGCCTCCGGGACGCCCGGGGTGTGACGGGCCCGAGGCGGTCCGGTCCGGCTGCCGGACCTGATGCCCCGCCGGGCGGGGTGCCCGCGGCGGGCGCGCCTGGCGGTGTGCCACGACCGGGGCTCCCGCGCCCCTGCGCCCCCGGTGCTCCTCTCCGCTCCGCCGACCGGTCAATCCGCGTGTCTGTCACGGGATTTGGCGGGCATCCGGGGAACAGGAAAGGAGGGCCGTCGCATGACGACTTCACTCAGCGGCCTGTCCGGCCGCCTCCCCCGGCGTATGCCCGGCTGGGCGAAGGCGCTCACCGCCGTCGTCGTGGTGCTCGCCGTGCTGTTCGCCGGGGTCCGGCTGGCCGTGCTCTCCGGGCTGCGGGATCTCTTCGGCACGGAGAGCCAGGACCGTTCGGGTCCCGCCCTGCTCAAGTCGATCCAGGACATGAGCCGTTACGACGCGGCCTCCGGCAACTTCCAGGTCGTCGTGGACCTGGAGAAGAACGCGAAGTACCTGCCCGACGCGATCCGCGGCACCCGCACCCTGTACGTCGGCGCGGGCACCGTGGAGGCCTATGTCGACCTGGGCCGGCTCGGCAAGGACGACATCGCGGTCGACGCCGGCCGCACGACCGCCACGCTCCGCCTGCCGCACGCCCGGCTGGGCAAGCCGGCGCTCGACGCCGACCACTCCTACGCGGTCTCCAAGCAGCGCGGCCTGCTGGACCGGCTCGGCGACCTGTTCTCCGACAACCCCAACAGCGAGCAGGCCGTACAGCGCCTCGCGGTCAAGCACATCGCCACGGCCGCCGAGGACAGCGGGCTGACCGCCCGGGCCGAGAGCAACACCACCGACATGCTGGAGGGACTCCTGCACTCCCTCGGCTTCAAGGACGTGTCGGTGTCGTACGGGTCGTCCGGGCCGTCCACGTCGTCGGGGCCGTCCGTATCCGGTTCGTCCTGACCTCCCGGCTTCGGCACGGGGGCCGCACACGGGTCCGGGCGCCGGGCCGGCGCATCAGAAGCGCATCAGAAGACCGAAGACCGAGAACCGAGAAAGTGGAGGACCGCATGGCCCGGGCACTGCCACGCACACTGACGGCGTTCCGTCCGCGTGCCGACAAGACCGAGACTCCCGGCACCGCGACGGCGAGGACGGGACGCCCGGGCAGGGGGAGGAACCGCGGCGGCAAGGGGAGAAAAGGCAACGGCGGCACCCGTGACGCCGCGCGCGGGACCGCGCCGGCCGCCAGGGCCGGGCGGGCCGCCGAGCCCACCGGACGCCGCCCCCTGCCCCTGCCCCTGCGGCTCCTCGCGTCGCTGTGCGCCTTCGTGTTCATGGTGGCGTTCGCCGTCGTCCTCGCCCACCTCACCCTGCGGCCCTCGCCGGCGTCGGTGTCGATGGCCCACACCAATCTGCATCCCGGCACGACCCTCAAGGCGTACCTGGACCAGCCCGCGCTGCGGGACGCCGTCAAGCAGATCGGCGGGAACCTGCTGCTCGGCGTGCCGTTCGGGGTGCTGGTCCCGGTGCTGGCGCCGGGAGCCCGCAGCATGCTGAGGGTGGCCGGGCTGACGGCGATCGTCATGCTCCTGGTGGAGTTCGCCCAGGGCGCGCTGATCACCGGGCGCGCCTTCGACATCGACGACGTCATCCTCAACACCGCGGGCGCCCTGCTGGGTCACCTGCTGCTGGGACGGCGGCTGGGGCGGGCGGTGCACGCCCGGAAGACACGGGAGAAGTGACGGCAGGGGCGTGACGGCGGGGAGCGCTGCCGGGCGGCGTCCCCCGGGAGGGGGCGCCGCCCCGGACGGTGGGGCGGCATCCGTCAGCGCGTTCCCCAGGTGTAGCGGTCTCCGCCCACCCAGCAGACCCAGTCCGGGTCGTCCAGATCCTCCACCGTGACGCCGTACGCCGCCGCGGCCTCCAGGACCTCGGTCACCGTCGTCGCCCGGCCGGCCACCTCGCCGTCGACCTCGACGATCCGGAACGGCCGCGTGCCCGGTCCGCCCGGCTGCACCCCGAGCACCAGGATCCGCGGGTGTGTGATGTGAGGGCTCGCGATTTCCGTCATGCATTCGAGCGTAAGACGAACGGCGGAAAACGTCACCAATGCGTCCCTGCATCAACAAACAGGGCAATCTGCTGGAATGACCACCGCTCCCGTCGAGGCACCGGAGCGGATCGCCTTCCTGCTGGAGCGGTCCCTGGCGCCGACGTACCGGGCCCGCGCCTTCCGCACCGGCCCCGCTCACCTGAGCCGATGGGTACCGTGCGTCCCCTCCGGCCCGGTCCGCCGGACAGGGCTCAGCGCGGTTCGCGTTCGCGGAGGGCCGTGCGCCAGGCGGGGGCCGGGGCCTGCGGGGCCGGTTCGGGGCGGCGGCCGCCGCGGGCGAAGAAGTCCGCCAGCGGGAGGATGGCCGCCCCGACGGTGACCGCGTCGGGGCCGAGGCGGCCCAGGTCGACGGTGACCTGTTCGGCGGGATGGCGCAGCGCGTACGCCGTGGCGTGCCGGCGTACGGCGGGCAGGAAGCGGGCACCGAGCTGGAGCCCTGCCCAGCCGCCGATCAGGATGCGTTCCGGCTGGAAGAGGTTGATCAGGTCGGAGAGCCCGGCGCCCAGGTACTCGGCGGTCTCCTCCAGGACGGCCAGCGCCACGGGGTCGGGAGCGGTGCCCTCGGCCGGATAGGCGGCGGCGAGCATCGCGGTCAGCGCGGTCTCCTCGTCGGTGCCCTCCGGCGGACGGCCGCCCTCCTCGCGCCAGCGTGCCAGCAGGGACTCCGCCCCGGCGTATGCCTCCAGACAGCCGAGGGCCCCGCAGCGGCACCGGCGCCCCCTGACCCGTACCGTCAGATGTCCCCACTCGACGGCGCGGCCGTTCTCCACCTCGGGAGTGACCAGGCAGGCTCCGACGCCGGAGCCGAACAGGACCACGACCGCGTTGCGCGCGCCGCGCCCCGCGCCGAACCACATCTCCGCCTGACCCAGCGTCCTGGCCCCGTTGTCGATGAAGTACGGGACGGACTCCGGGAGCCGGGTTCCCAGCCGGAGCAGCGCCTCCAGCGGTACGGCGTCCCAGCCGATCGTCTGACCGTGCACCACGGCGCCGCGCTCGGTGGTGTGTTCGACAATGCCGGGGACGCCGACGCCCACGCCCAGCAGGTGCTCGGGGGCGATGTCCGCGGCGGCCAGCACCTCGGCCATGGCGTCGCGGATGTGTCCGGTGATGACGTCGACGTCGTACCGGTGATGCTCCAGGGGGCGCTCGG
The DNA here is from genome assembly GCF_040644295.1 of Streptomyces sp. NPDC047000. Classification (NCBI taxonomy): domain Bacteria; kingdom Bacillati; phylum Actinomycetota; class Actinomycetes; order Kitasatosporales; family Streptomycetaceae; genus Streptomyces; species Streptomyces sp. NPDC047000. The sequence goes on along the minus strand of NZ_JBEYWE010000018.1, from coordinate 25,516 downwards.
CGCGGGCCAGTTCGGTGAGCGTGAGGTCGAACAGCTCGACGCGCACCCGGGTCTCGCCGACGTCGACGCCGATCATGTGGCCGCTGTGCGGGGCCACGCGCAACAGGGTGCGGGGGCGGCCGCCGTCGGAGTCGACGCTGCCGGCCTCCTCCACCAGGCCGTCCGCCACCAGGTCCGCGACGACATTGCTGACCGAGCCCGAGCTCAGACCGGTGGCCGGGCCCAGCTCGAAGCGGCTGAGGGGTCCGTCGAAGTAGAGCCGCTGCAGCACGGCCGTGCGGTTGGCCCGTCTGAGGTCGCGTACCGTGCGCCCGTTCCGCCCCGCCATATGGCTCCTCCAAACCCTGTCCGACCTGCAACATACCCTGGCGGACGGGCCTGGCGCGAGATTATCGCAACCCTTAGTTCACGTTGTGAGCTAAGTACGGACCAAGAGCGGGTCATGAACCCGTGTCAGGGGCCCCGCACCCCCGCCCGGCCCCGCCCCCGCTCAGCCGCCCCGGGCCGCCTCACCGGCGAGGCGGAGCCGCTCCTCGCACCACTGCCGGGTCAGATCCGTGGCCCGGTCCCGTGCCCCCGGTTCGGCGAGCAGCGCTCCCTCACCCGGCACCACGCGGACCGCGCACGGCACGGTCAACTGCCGCCCCGCATGCTCCGTCAGTCCCAGCAGGTCCGGATCCCGGTCGCCGGTCACCAGCAGCACCGGCACCCGCAGCCGCCGCAACGCGTCGCCCGCGCGATCGGGCCTGCCGCCCCACACGACCGCGGTCAGCACCTGGTCGGGCAGTTCGGCGGCGGCCTCGAGCACCGCGGCGGCCCCGGCGCCCGCACCGAAGAGGATCACCGGCCGGGACCGGATACCGGGCTGGATCTTGAGCCAGTCCACCCCCGCCACCGCCCTGCGACCGAGCAGACGGACGTCGAATCCCAGGTCACCGGCCTGGCCACCGGCCCGGTCACCGCCCTGTTCGCGGACCGCGCGTTCCTCGTGCTCGCTGAGCAGGTCCAGCGACAGCGTCGCGTACCCGGCCGCGTTCAGCCCGGCGGCCACGGCCCGGCTGCCCGGGTCGCGGCGGGAACTGTCGAGGCCGTGCGCGCACAGCGCCGTCGCCCGCTCCTCCGGCGGTACGACGAGGTCCCCGCTCAGCGTCACACGGTCGGCGGGCACCGACACCAGCTGGGAGATCATGGGCTTCACCTGTTCCCTTGCGCGGGACACCGGCTCACGGGACCGCGCCTCGAAGGGGCTCCGTCGGCCCCTTCAGTCTCGGCCGACGGGTACGGGGCGGCAATTCGGTTTCCCCGGGGGCCCGGACTGATTAATGTAGGCGGCTGCCTAGAAGCCCTAGGTTTTTCATCGCAAAGCATCCCGGACATCACGGTGCGTACCGATCCGTACCGCCGCATGACCTTCCACCGCCAGACCGCCAGGAGCCCTCCCGTGCGACCGCTCACCGAACAGGACATCCGCGCCTCCTTCGTCAACTGCTCGAAGGGCGAGGCCAAGCGCCTGCCGATGCCCCGCGACCTCGATCTGCGGCCCTGGGACCAGCTGGACTTCCTGGGCTGGCGGGACCCGGGGGCACCGGACCGGGGCTATCTGGTGACCGAGCGGGAGGGCCGGCCCGTGGGTGTGGCGCTGCGCCATCCGACGTCACAGCGCGGCTTCCTGCACCGCAGCATGTGCTCGCTGTGCCTGACGACCCATCCCGGCGGGGGTGTCTCCCTGATGACGGCGCGCAAGGCGGGAGCGGCGGGGCGCGAGGGCAACTCCGTCGGCGTGTACATGTGCACCGACCTGGCCTGTTCCCTCTATGTGCGCGGCCGGAGGATCCCGGAGTCCGGCATCCGGATCGAGGAGAGCCTCACCGTCGAGGAGCAGATCGCCCGGACCACGGGCAACCTGGCCGCCTTCCTGGACAAGCTCTGCTCCTGACCTCCTCGGGCGTCCGCTCCGGGCCCGGTCCGGAATTCCCCTCCGTTCGAACACCCGTCGACCGGGAACACAGGAAGGAATGCAAGACCGACAGCCTCAGCACCATGTACGCCAGGCCACCACGACCCTGCTGGATCCGTTCCGCACGCTCGGCCGCCACCGCAGCCCCGTCGTCGTCCAGGCGGTGCGGTCCACGGTCGCGGCGACCATCGCGTACGTCGTCGCCCTGCGCCTGAGTCCCGAACCCGCGCCGCTGACGGCTCCGCTGACCGCGCTGCTGGTCGTCCAGGTGACGCTCTACGCCACCCTCACCACCGGCGTGCGCCGGGTGAACTCGGTGGTGGCGGGGGTCCTGGTGGCCGTCGCGTTCAGTCTGCTCGTCGGCCTGACCTGGTGGAGCCTCGCGCTGGTGATCCTCGCCTCGCTGGCCGTGGGGCATCTGGTCCGGGTGGACGAGTTCGTGCCCGAGGTCGCGATCAGCGCGATGCTGGTCCTCGGGGTCACCACGGTCGGCGACACGGCGTGGGCGCGGGTGGTGGAGACACTGATCGGCGCGGGTGTCGGGCTCGGCTGCAATCTGGTGTTCCCTCCCCCGGTGTGGGTGGGCGAGGCGGGCGAGTCGATCGAGGATCTGGCGCGCCGGGTACGGCGGCTGATGCTGCGGATGGGCGAGGAGGCGGCGGACCGCACGTCCGGGGAGCGGACCGGGACACCGCTGCCCCAGCTGGCCACCGAGCGGCTGTACGAGGCTCGCCGTCTCGACCACGACATCGCCGGGGTGGACGCGGCCCTGCGGCAGGCCGAGGACAGCCTGCGGCTCAATCCGCGGGTCCGGGAGGGGCTGCTGCACCGGATCGTGCTGCGGACCGGCCTCGACACCCTGGAGATCTGCACCGTGGTGCTGCGGGTGCTCGCCCGCACCCTCACCGACCTGGCCAAGGAGCGCGATCCCGGGCCGCTGTTCGCGCCGGCCACGGGCGCCCTGGTGGAGCAGCTGCTGTCGGAGATCGCCGACGCCGTGGTCAGCTTCGCGGTGCTGGTGACCACCGATGTCAGCCGGAGCGCCGAGTCGGCGGAGGCACGGCTGGCCGCCGGGCTGCGGCAGGCGGCGGCCACCAGGGACAAGCTGGCGCTCGCGCTGTTCGACGAGGTGCGGCACGACAGCCGTCAGTGGCAGCTGCGCGGCGCGGTGCTCACCGAGGTCAACCGGATCGTGGACGAGCTCGACACCGAGCACCGTGCGCGGCGGCTGTTCGAGGAACTCGACCGGGTCGCCACCGCGCGGGGCGAGCGCATGCCCCGGCTGACCGGGCTCCGGGACCGGTGGGGCCGGGGCGGGGCGACGGTGGCGGACAGGCGGTCGTAGGAACCCGCGGGAACCGGGTGGCGGCCGGGGAGCGTTCTCTGTGAAGGTGAGGAGATCAGTGCTCTCACGGGGCCGCCGGGCGCCCGTGGACCGTGCGGGAAGCAGAGGGGGGACGGTCGTATGGCCGGATCGAAGGTGCGCATCGACGGGAACACGCTGTGGCTGCCGGGCGGGGTGACGGTGCGGTTCATCCGTACCCTGCGGCTGCCGGAGTCGGGCACGCACGCGCTGCCGCCGGGGCTCGGCGAGTTCCCGGTGCGCAGTGTGGCGGACTGTCCGGACACGGTGCCGGAGGAGTGGCGGGCGCGCGGCGGTGTGATGCTGCCGGTGTATCTGCGTGAGGCGATGTGGCTGAGTTTCGGCGCGGCGGAACCGGCCGCCCTGCAGGTCGGGGTGGGCAAGGTGTGCGCGGTGTCGGGTAAGCCGTGGCGCGGCCGGCTGGCGCGCGGGCCGCAGAACTACGTCGTGCTGCCGCGTCAGCCCTGGCTGGACGGCATCAACTCGGGCAAGGGAACGGTCCGCCAGTTCGTCGCCGTGCCGCTGGGGCTCGGGGCGACGGTCGAGGGCCAGGTCACCGGCGAGGAGGTGTGGGGCGGCGTACAGCTCCAGTCGTTCCGGCTGGGCGAGCGCGCGCTGGTCAGGTGGCGTGAGGACGAGCGGCGGCGGCAGCGGTCGGTGACCCTCCTGAGCAAGTCGGCGGGCCCCGCGTACGGCGCACCGCCCATGATGCCGATGGCCGCGCCGGCCCCCGGCGGGATGCCGGCTCCCGGTGGGGCGCCCGTCGCCTCGGGCGCCGCGCCCGGCGGTCCGCCCCGGTCCGCGCCCGCGATGGGACTCGGCGTCGGCGGCTCGATGCACCAGGAGGTCTACGCCGACGACCGGCCGCTGGACGACTGGGCCGAGGAGCCCGCCGGCCGTGTCTTCGTGCATCTGGTGACGCCCCCGGAGTGGCGGCGCATCACGGGTGAGGCACCGCCGCCGTCACCGGTGGACCGGGCGGCGTACAACCGGGCGGGGCTGCCCTGGTTCGACTACTACGACGAGGGCGCCGCCGATCTCGCCCCCACCGACACCCTCGCCGCCGTCAAGCCGGTCGGTGACTGGCTCGGCGACGACCACGAGCCCTGGCTGCCGCCGGCCCCCGGCCAGATCGTGCCGCTGGGGGACGCACCGGGCAAACCGGTCACGGACGGGGAGTGGTGACGGCCCCGCAGGTGTCCGGGACCGGGCGGCGCGCGGCGGGAGACCGCCGTCCGCCGCCGGTCGGACCGTGACGCGGTGCCCCTCGGCCAGGTCGTCGGGGAGCACCGGCCCGGTGGGCCGCCGACCCAGGCGGTCCCGGGTCGAGGGGCTCGACGCCGGGCTGCCCATGATGACGAACCGGGCGAGCCGGCCGTAGCGCCCGGTCGCCGCCCGCGCGAGACCCACCACGCCGCCCGGCGCCGGAAGCCGCCGCCGGCTCGCTCCGCCGGCAGGGGACGGTGGGCGGGTGAGGGCCGGGGTCATGCCGTCCAGCGGTCCGGGCGGCGGACGGTGCCGGGCAGCCGGGTTCCGGTGCTGCCCCTGGCGGCGTTCAGCTGGGGCTGGGTCAGGAAGAACGCGCCGGTCAGATCGGCGTCCGTGAGGTCGGCGTCCCGCAGGTCGGCGCCGATCAGATCGGTGTGCCGCAGATCGGCACCGGTGAGGTCGGCCGCGATGAGGTACGCGCCCCGCAGACTCGCCCCGCGCAGATCGGCCCCCTTCAGCCGGGCGCCCATCAGATCGGCGCCCCGGCGGTCCCGCTTCCTGCCCCGGACCCCGGCGCGCGCCAGCTCGCTCGTGCGCAGCAGCAGCTCGTTGACCTGCGCCCGGTGTGCGGCGACATCGAGGGCGGCCAGTTCCGCGGGGGTGCCGAGGGTGAGCCGCTCGGTCGACTCCAGGGCGGCGCGCAGCGCGGGGCCGAGCGGCCGGGCGGCGGGCAGGTCGAGGGCCTCGGTCAGGTACCAGAGCAGTTCGTGCAACTGCCGTACGACGGGGAAGACCTCGGACATCAGCCGGGCGTCCCGGGCCGTCCCGGTGCGCCGGTCCCGCCCGCCGAAGGTGATCTGCGCGACCTTCTGGCCCGCGCCGAAGCAGTCGTAGACCGTGCAGCCGGCGAAGCCCCGCTCGCGCAGCCGGTCGTGGATGCCGCAGCGGTGGTCGTCGAGCAGGTTCACGCAGGGGCGGCCCGCGGGCTTGTCGACGGCGAAGTCCGCCGAGCGGGAGAAGGGCAGCGCGACGCAGCACAGTCCGAAGCACCGGGCGCAGTCGGCGCGCAGCTCGGACCGGCCGCCTGTTCGATCGTCCATGGCATCAGCCTACGAGCCCGCGGGCGCTGCCCTCACCGGCGTTCACACCTCGTCGCGGGCCAGGGCGAGCAGGCGGTCCAGGACGCGGGGGCCGCCGGCGCGCAGTCCGTCGTGCTCGAACTCGTCGGTGACCCAGGTGCGCAGGCCGCGGATCGCGCGGGCGGTGGTCAGGGCGTGCGCGGTGTCGACGTACATGTCGTCGTGGTAGACGGCGGCGGCGACCGGGACCTCGTTGGCGGCCAGGCGCGCGGGGTCGTAGAGCGGGCGCCAGCCGGTGTGCGCGGCGAGGGCCTCGGCGGTGTCGCGGAGCGGGCGCAGTGCCGGGTCGCAGTCGAAGGTCCAGGGGTGCACGGACTCGCCGGTGAACAGCGGCGGGCCGTCGCCGGTCAGGGTCTTGGCGGCGTCGAACTGCGGGAACTCGGCGCGGACGCGTTCGGCGGACCAGGCGGTGGGGCGCTCGTCCTGGCCGTAGACCGACTCGTGGACGAGGGCGTAGAGGGGGTGGCCGGCGTAGGAGAGGAGGGAGCGGACCTCCTCCTGGAAGGCGTCCGTGAGGGCGGGGCCCTGCGGGGTGCCGGTGAAGGCGTGTTCCAGGAGGTGGTGGAGGCGGTGGCTGCCCTCGCCGGTGCCCAGCATCAGGCCCAGCGACTGGAACGCCTCGACGGTCAGGCGGTGGCCGCCGGGGAGGGTGACCTCGGTGTTCAGGAGGTGGTCGGCGATGCGGCGGGCGCGCTCGACGTCCTGGGGGTAACGCGCGTAGTGGGACGCGACCTTGCGTTCGATACGCGGGTAGGCGGCGCGGTACACGTCGTCGGCGTGGGCGTCGAGGGAGGGCAGGCCGCCGGTGATCAGCGCGGTGGCCAGGCCTTCGGGGGCCAGGGAGAGATAGGTGACCGTGCAGAAGCCGCCGAAGCTCTGGCCGAGGACCGTCCAGGGGGCGCCGCCGGTGAGCCGCGGGCGGATCGTCTCGCAGTCGCGGACGATCGAGTCGGCGCGGAAGTGCGTGAGGTACGCGGCCTGCCGGTCCGGGGTGCCGCGCAGCGGGAGGGTCTGGCGGGTCGCCGGGGTGGAGTGGCCGGTGCCGCGCTGGTCGAGGAGCAGGACGCGGTACTCCTCCAGGGCCCGGCCGAGCCAGGCCTGCCTGCCGACGAAACGGTTCGCCCCGAAGCCCGGGCCGCCCTGGAGGTAGAGGAGCCAGGGCAGGTCGTCCTGGTGCGCCCTGTCGCTGGCGACGGCCTCACGGGCGTAGAGCTCGATGGTCTCGCCGGTGGGGTCGTCGTGGTCGAGGGGCACGGTGAAGCGGTGGTCGGTGAGGACGACGCCGGGCTGGCGGTAACTGACGGTCAACGGATCTCCCGGGACGGACGGATGCGGCCGGCACTTCTTCGGGCCGCGTCCAGTTCAGCACACGGACGTCCGCCGGAACCCCCGCCGATCATGAAATCGTGCCGAAAACCGTTGCCGGCGCCGCCGGTTCACCGTGGGGTCAGGCTGGAGCGGCGCACCACGAGTTCCGGCTGGAGCACCACCCGGCGGTGCTGGTGGGGTGCGGCTCCGTCGCGGGCCTCGGTCTCCTCCAGCAGCAGTTCCGCGGCCAGCGCACCCATGGTGACGGCGGGCTGGCGCACGGAGGTGAGCGGTACGGCGGCCGCCGCGGCGAACTCGATGTCGTCGTAGCCGACGATCGCGAGGTCGTCGGGGACGGTGACCCCGGCCGCGTACATGGCCTGAAGGACGCCGAGGGCGAGCAGGTCGTTGGCGCAGAACACGGCGGTGGGGCGGTCGGCGAGGCCGAGCAGCCGGGCGCCCGCGTCGCGTCCCGCGGCCACGTCGAGCCGTTCGGTGGGCACCTCCCGCAGCACGTCGGGCGGGAGGCCGGCCTCGGCGAGCGCGTTCAGTGCGCCGGTGCGGCGGTCGCGGACCTGGTTGAGGCCGGGCGGCCCGCTGACGTACGCGATGGAGCGGTGGCCGCCCTCCACGAGATGGTGGACGGCGAGGGCGCCGCCCGCGACGTCGTCGACCGAGACCGAGCATTCGGTGGCGCCCTCGGCGACCCGGTCGACCAGGACGAACGGTATGCCGTGCCGGCGGAACGAGGCGATGTTGCGGCCCGTCGCGTCGGTCGGGGTGAGCAGCACCCCGCGCACCCGCTGTTCGGCGAACAGCGCGAGGTACTCGGCCTCTTCGCTGACGTGCTGTGCGCTGTTGCAGACCATCACGCCGAGGCCGGCGTCGCGGGCGGCCCGCTCGGCGCCGCGGGCGACGTCGACGAAGAACGGGTTGCCCATGTCGAGGACGAGCAGCCCCATGATCCGGCTGCGGCCCGCGCGCAGCTGGCGCGCGGACTCGCTGCGGACGTACCCGAGCCGGTCGATCGCGGACTGCACGCGCGCGCGGGTCTCCGTCGCGACACTGTCCGGACGGTTGATGACGTTCGAGACCGTTCCGACCGACACTCCGGCGGCGCGGGCGACGTCCTTGATACCCACCGACTGGGCCATCAGGGCGGAACCTCCAGGGGGAACGAGGGGCGGGCCCCTCACTTATGCGTCATCTCACCACACGACGGGCCGGTCAGGCCGGTAATGCGAAGTCGACGACGTGGAGCGCCGAGGGGGTCGTTCCGCTCGACTTCTCCTGATACATGAACGACAGCACGTTGTCCGCCGCGACGCGTGTCTCGTCGATCACCACCTCGCCGAAGGCGTTGAGGCCGGCGCCGTCGTACAGCAGGGTCCAGTCGGTGTGGCCGGAGGACTTGGAGGCGGCGGCGATCCGGCCGTAGGGGAGGACGGCGTAGGCGTTGTCGTACCGGTCCAGGACGAGTTTGGTGCGCTGGCTGGAGTTCAGGGGCACGGGGATCTCGGTCTTCTGCCAGGCGCCGGTGGAGAGCTTGCGGAGGTGGAAGGCGCGGCCGTTCGCGGTGCGGTCGGCGACGTAGTCCGTGGTGCACTGGCCGAAGCGGCCGGGGACGTAGCTGATGACCGCGTGGGGCAGGCCGGCGGAGTCGGTGGCCTGGCTCTCCTGGTTCATCAGGGAGTGGTCGGGGTTCAGGGCGTCGACGACCAGGCCGGGGTCGGTGACGGCGACGGTGTCCGTGGTGCCGGTGGTCGCGACGAGGGCTCCGGCGTCGTTGCGCCAGGTGCGGCCGCGGTCGGTGGAGTACACGTAGCCGGTGTCGTGGTTGGTGATGCCGCCGCTGCTGCACATCACGGCGGCGTTCTGCTCGCGCCAGGTGAAGAAGGCGTGCAGCGTGCCGCCGCGGTCGTAGTCGATGCCGTGCAGATACATGTTGCGAGCGGTGCTGGAGCCGTGCGAGCTGGTGTAGGTACCGGTGGCGCTGCTCCACTCCCCCAGCGCCGTCCAGGCCGAACCATCATACTCCGCGAGTGCGTTACGGCCGTTCCCGGAGACTCCGGCGCGGTAGCTCAGCTGCAGCCTGCCCTCGGGGGTGGCGACGAACTGCGGGTAGGTGAACTGCGAAGTGAGGGCGAGGCCGTCGAGAGTGGTCTGTACGGTGCCGAAGGCGGCCGCCGTCCACGCGGTGGCGGCGGGGCTGTCGAGGAGTCCCGCGGCGGACCTGACGTAGAAGAAGCCGTCGCTGTGGGAGTCCATGTTGACGTGGAGGCGGCCGTCGAGCCTGGAGACGCCCAGGGAGATGACGTCGTGCGAGTCGTCGGCCTTGAGCCGGTGGGCCAGGGTGAGCGTGGACCAGGTGCTCGCGCCGAGCGCGCGGCGGCCGAGCACCGCGGAGCGGTCGGCGGTGTACCAGGCGGCGTACTGGTAGCCCTTGTAGGTGAACAGGCCGTTCTTCTGGAACGAGTTGTTGTTGACCAGGCCGTCGTAGGAGACGAAGTAGACCGCCTGGGCGTCGAGTCGGGTGGTGCCCTGCTGGGTGACGGAGGGGCCGGGAGCGGCGGCCGCGGCCTTCCCCTGGGCCGCCACCGTGGCGAGCAGAGCGGTTGTCAGCACCGTGCGTCGTTTCATGGGGCGGCTCCAGGGTGGGGAGGTGGCGTGCGGACAGGGTTGCGGAGGGCGGGTCAGGCGAGGTGGAACACCTCGGTGAGGGGCTTCATCGCCTCGTCGGGACGGGCGCCGTCCAGCGACTCGAAGAACGGCGCCATCTCCTTCTGCCAGCGGGCGTTGACCTCGGTCGCCTCCATGCCGGCCCGGGCGGCCTCGAAGTCCTCCGTCTCGAGATAGCCCACGAGCAGGCCGTCGTCACGCAGGAACAGCGAGTAGTTGTGCCATCCGGTGGCCGAGAGCGCCTCGCGCATCTCGGGCCACACGGCGGCGTGCCGCTCGCGGTACTCGTCGAGGCGGTCCGCCCTGACCTTGAGGAGGAAACACACGCGTCGCATCAACGCCCCTTCCGGCGTACGGGAACGGACCGGTCAGAAGTTGAACTGGTCGATGTTCTTGGCGTCGAAGACGGTGGGCTTGCCCAGGCTGACCACGCCGTCCTTGCCGATGGTGTACGTGGTGTCGCCGGCCTTGAAGGTCTCGCCCTCCTTGCCGGAGATCTGACCGGAGGCCAGCGCGACGGCGGCACGGGCGGCCAGGTCGCCGAGCTTCGCCGGGTCCCACAGCTCGAAGCCCTCGACGGTGCCGTTCTTGACGTACTTGCGCATGTCGTTGGGGGTGCCGAGGCCGGTCAGCTTGACCTTGCCCTTGTACTTCGAGCCGGACAGGTACTGGGCGGCGGCCTTGATGCCGACGGTGGTCGGGGAGATGATCCCCTTCAGGTTCGGGTGCTCCTGTAGAAGGCCCTGGGTCTGCTGGAAGGACTGCTGCGCGTCGTCGTTGCCGTAGGCGACCTTGACGAGCTTGACGTCCTTGTACTTCGGGTCCTTGAGCTCGTCCTTCATGTAGCCGATCCAGGTGTTCTGGTTCGTCGCGGTCTGTGCGGCGGACAGGATCGCGATCTCGCCCTTGTAGCCGATCTGCTCGGCGAGCAGCTGCACCTCGGTGCGGCCGAGGTCCTCGGCGCTGGCCTGCGAGATGAAGACGTTGCGGCAGTCGGCCTTGGTGTCGGAGTCGTAGGTGACGACCTTGATGCCGTTGCTCATGGCCTGCTTGAGCGCGGTGCACAGCGCGCCCGGGTCCTGCGCGGACACGGCCATCGCGTCGACCTGCTGCTGGGTCAGGGTGTTGACGTAGGAGACCTGGCCGGAGGTGTCGGTGGCGCTGTTGGGGCCGACCTCCTTGTACTTCTCGCCCAGCTCCTCCAGGGCCTTCTTGCCGCCGTTGTCGGAGGTGGTGAAGTACGGGTTGTTGACCTGCTTGGGGAGGAAGCCGACCGTGAGGCCCTTCTTCAGCGCGGCGTTCGGGTCCGCCTTGCCCGTGCTCGCGGCCGAGCTGCCGGAGTCCTTGACGTCGTTCTTCGTGGTGCCCCCGCACGCGGTGGCGGCCAGGGCGAGGGAGGTGGCGACGGCGAGTGCCGCTCCGGTACGACGGAGGGTGGACTTGCGCATGGCAGGATTCCTTTGGTGGAAGTGGGTGCGACTCGCCCCGAGGGGCCGTGGGGGTCTGGGGTGCGCCGGTGAGGGCGCGGTGCGGGCCCGCGGCTCGGGCCCTGCGGGGCTGCGGGCCGGGGACGGCTCGCAGGGGTCTGCGGCGGTGAGGGGCCCGTGGGGTCCGTGGCCGTGAACGGATCGCGGGGGGGCGGGGCCTGGAGGCGTGGACGGCGCGTGGGGTCTGCGGGCGGGCGGCCGGCGGGAGAGGCCGCCCCGGGGACGGGGCCGGTGGGAGAGGCCGGCCCGGGGAGGAGGCCGGTGGGACCGGCCGCCTGGGGCCAGGAGCTGCGGAGAGACTGCGGGTCTATCCGTCGGCGCCGGCCGCTCCCGCCGGTCCGGGGGTCTTCGTCACGGCCCTGCCGTGGGACCCCGCCGCCCTGGCGAGGGCGATCTGGCGGGCGACGCGCGGGCCGAGCACCGAGACGACGAGCAGGACGCCGGTGACGACGATCTGCGACTGGGCGGAGACGTTCAGCAGGCTCATCACGTTCTGCAGCGCGCCGAGCAGGAACACACCGGCGATCGCACCGCCGAGGGTGCCCTTGCCGCCGTCGAAGTCGATGCCGCCGAGCAGGACGGCCGCGACGACCGACAGTTCGAGTCCGGTGGCGTTGTCGTAGCGGGCGCTGGCGTAGTGCAGCGCCCAGAACACACCGGTGAGGGAGGCCATCAGGCCGGTCATGGTGAACAGGACCAGCTTGGCCCGCCTGACGCGGATGCCGGCGAACCGGGCGGCCTCCTCGCTGGCGCCGATCGCGAACAGCGAGCGGCCGAACGGGGTGGCGTGCAGCACGACGACGGCGACGGCGAGCAGCACCAGGAAGGGCAGGAACGCCTGCGGCAGGAACGAGTTCCCGAGCCGGCCGGCCGCGAAGTCCAGGTACTGGCCGGGGAAGTCGGTCACCGCGTCGGAGCCGAGCACGATCTGCGCGATGCCGCGGTAGGCGGCGAGGGTGCCGATGGTGACGGCGAGGGACGGCAGTCCGAGGCGGGTGACCAGCAGACCGTTGATCAGCCCGCACACCACGCCGAGCAGCAGGCACAGCGGGATGATCATCTCGATGGACAGGCCGTTGTTCCAGAGCCAGCCCATCACCGCGCCGGACAGACCGGCGGTGGAGGCGACCGACAGATCGATCTCACCGGCCACCACGAGCATGGTCATCGGCAGGGCGATCAGGGCGATCGGCAGGGTGTTGCCGAGCAGGAAGGACAGGTTCAGCGCGTTGCCGAAGCCGTCCACGGAGCCGAAGGACAGCAGGATCAGCACGACGAGGAGGGCGCCGACGACCGTGTCCCAGCGGACCGCGCGTGTCAAGGAGTCAGGCATGGGGGTTCCCCTTCTCGGCCTTCCGCGTGTCCCGGGCGGCGGCCTTCTCCTGGGACGATTTCTTCAGCGCCGACTTCTGCAGCGCGGCGGCCACCCGCAGGGCGACGACCCGGTCGACGGCGATGGCGAGGAGCAGCAGCACGCCGTTGATGGCGAGCACCCACACGGAGCTGACACCGAGGGCGGGCAGCACGCTGTTGATGGAGGTCAGCAGCAGGGCGCCGAGCGCCGCGCCGTAGACGCTGCCGGAGCCGCCGGTGAAGACCACGCCGCCGACCACGACGGCGCTGACGACGGTGAGTTCGTAGCCGTTGCCGGTGCTGGAGTCGACGTTGCCGAACCGGGCGAGGTACATCGCCCCGGCGAGGCCGGCGAGGCCGCCGCAGAAGGTGTACGCGGCGAGGATCCGCTTGCGCACCGGGATGCCGGCGAGGCGGGCGGCCTCCGGGTTGGAGCCGAGCGCGTACAGCTCGCGGCCGCTGCCGTAGTGCTTGAGGTAGTACGCGGTGGCGATCAGCACGGCCAGCGCGATCAGCGCGAGGTACGGCACGGCGGACAGGCCGCCGGAGCCGAAGTCGACGAACCCGCCGGGCAGGTCGGCCGCGGTGATCTGGCGTGAGCCGACCCAGATGGAGTCGATGCCCCGGATGATGTAGAGGGTGCCGAGGGTCACCACCAGGGCGGGCACCTGACCGAGGCTGACGAGCAGGCCGTTGACGAGGCCGCAGCCGATGCCCAGGAGCATCGCCAGCGCGATCGCCACGACCGGGTTGCCGCCGCCCTGGAGGTACGTACCGGCCGCGAAGGCGGTGATGCCGAGGGTGGAGCCGACGGACAGGTCGACGTTGCGGGTGATGACGACCAGGGACTGGCCGGTGGCGACCAGCACCAGGATGGTCGCGTTGAGCAGGAGGTCCTTGATGCCCTGTTCGGAGAGGAACTGGCTGTTGCCGGCCTGGGTGACGGCGATCATCACCAGGAACACGGCGAGGATGGCGAGTTCGCGCATCCTGAAGACGCGGTCGACGAGCCGGGTGCCGCTGGAGCGGGGCACGTCGGCGACGGGCGTCTCGTCCGGGGTGGTCACCGTCATCATGCCGTGCCGCCTTCGGTGGTGCTCGGGCACGTCACGCCGGGGGTTCCCGTGCGGTCACCCGTACGGGGCAGGGGGGCGGGGGTCGGGGCGGTCCGCGGCGTGGCAGGGCCCGGGCGGGTCTGCGGCGCGGCGGCGGCCGCGCGGGGGTGGTTCACGCGGCCCTCCCGGTGGCTGCGGCCATCACGGTTTCCTCGGTGGCTTCGGAGCGCGGGATCTCGGCGCTGATCCGGCCCTCGTGCATCACCAGCACGCGGTCGGCCATGCCGAGGATCTCGGGCAGGTCGGAGGAGATCATCAGGACGGCGACACCGTCGGCGGCGAGCTGGCTCAGCAGGCGATGCACCTCGGCCTTGGTGCCGACGTCGATGCCGCGGGTGGGCTCGTCGACGATCAGCACCTTGGGGCCGGTGGCCAGCCACTTGGCGAGGACGACCTTCTGCTGGTTGCCGCCCGACAGGGTGTTGACGCTGTCGGCGATCCGGGCGTACTTCACCTGGAGCCTGACCGCCCAGTCCAGGGAGCGGCTGCGCTCGGCGCCGCGGTCCACCAGACCGGCGCGGACGGTGGTCCGCAGGCCGGTGAGGCCGATGTTGCGCTCGATGGACATGTCCATCACCAGGCCCTGGGCGCGGCGGTCCTCGGGGACGAGCGCGAGTCCGGCGGACATGGCGGTGGAGGGGGCGCCGTTGGTGAGTGCCCTGCCGTCCACCTCGACCTCGCCCGCGTCCCAGCGGTCGACGCCGAACACGGCGCGGGCGACCTCGGTGCGGCCGGCTCCGACGAGCCCGGCCAGGCCGACGATCTCGCCGCGCCGCACCTCGAAGGAGACGTCGGTGAAGACGCCCTCACGGGTCAGCCGGCGGACGCTGAGCGCGACGTCGCCGGGGGTGACGTCCTGCTTGGGGTACAGCTCGTCGAGGTCGCGGCCCACCATGCGGCGCACCAGGTCGTCCTCGGTCATCCCGGAGACGGGCTCGCTGGCGATCCAGGCACCGTCGCGCAGGGTGGTCACCTGCTCGCAGATCTGGAAGATCTCCTCGAGCCGGTGGGAGATGAACAGCACGGCGGCGCCCTGTTCGCGCAGGGTGCGCACGACGCCGAAGAGGCGGGCGACCTCGCTGCCGGTCAGGGCGGCGGTCGGCTCGTCCATGATCAGCACACGGGCGTCGAACGAGATCGCCTTGGCGATCTCGACGATCTGCTGGTCGGCGATGGACAGGCCGCTGGCCGGCCGGTCGGGGTCGAGCTCGACGCCGAGGCGGCGCATCAGCGCCAGCGTCGCGTCGTGGGTCGCCCGGTGGTCGATCCGGCCGAGGGCGCGCCGCGGCTGGCGGCCCATGAAGATGTTCTCGGCGATCGACAGGTCGGGGAAGAGGGTCGGCTCCTGGTAGATCACGGCGATGCCCGCGTCGCGGGCGTCACCGGGGCCGTTGAAGGTCACCGGCCGTCCGGCGAGCAGCACCTGACCGGTGTCGGGTCGGTGCACCCCGGCGAGCGTCTTGATCAGGGTGGACTTGCCCGCGCCGTTCTCGCCGGCGAGTGCGTGCACGTCACCGGCGTTCAGCTCGAGCGACACGTTCCGCAGGGCACGGACCGCGCCGAAGGACTTCGAGACGTCCCTGAGCGCCAGCACCGGGACGGGGCCCGTGTCGGACGGATGGGTCATGGAGGCTCCTCGACGACAGCGGCGGGATGACCCTCACCGCGTCGTGAAAGGTTTCAACTGGGTTGCCCGGAAGTTAGACACGGCAGGCATGTCACGTCAATGGGTACGAGTCGAAAAACTTTCGATACACAAAGGTCACGAGCAAGTCACGGAAAAGAGTCTTGACGTCCCTTCTTGACAGCCATTCGGCCCCCTCGTACGTTGCGGTCCTGAATCGTTTCACAGCGTCGCTGTCGCGACCGATGCCTCCAGGAGCCCTGCAGTGACCGACATCGCCGCGGTGAAGGCCGCGCTCAAGACCCAGGCCGTCGAGACGCCGTCGTGGGGGTACGGGAACTCCGGGACCCGCTTCAAGGTGTTCGCCCAGCCCGGCGTGCCCCGCACCCCGCAGGAGAAGATCGACGACGCGGCCCAGGTCCACGCCTTCACGGGCGTCGCCCCGACCGTGTCCCTGCACATCCCGTGGGACAAGGTCGGCGACTACGCGGCGCTGGCGAAACACGCCGAGGAGCGCGGGGTGAGGCTCGGCGCGATCAACTCCAACACCTTCCAGGACGACGACTACAAGCTCGGCAGCATCTGCCACCCGGACGCCGCGGTGCGGCGCAAGGCCGTGGACCATCTGCTGGAGTGCGTCGACATCATGGACGCGACCGGCTCCGCGGACCTCAAGCTGTGGTTCGCCGACGGCACCAACTACCCCGGCCAGGACGACGTGCGGGGCCGCCAGGACCGGCTCGCCGAGGGCCTCGCCCAGGTGTACGAGCGGCTCGGCGACGGGCAGCGGATGCTGCTGGAGTACAAGTTCTTCGAGCCGGCGTTCTACACGACGGACGTCCCGGACTGGGGCACCGCCTACGCCCACTGCCTCAAGCTCGGCCCCAAGGCGCAGGTCGTCGTCGACACCGGCCACCACGCACCGGGCACCAACATCGAGTTCATCGTCGCCACGCTGCTGCGCGAGGGGAAGCTCGGCGGGTTCGACTTCAACTCGCGCTTCTACGCGGACGACGACCTGATGGTCGGCGCGGCGGACCCCTTCCAGCTCTTCCGCATCATGTACGAGGTGGTGCGCGGCGGCGGCCTCACCTCCGACGTCGCGTTCATGCTCGACCAGTGCCACAACATCGAGGCGAAGATCCCGGCGATCATCCGCTCCGTGATGAACGTGCAGGAGGCCACGGCCAAGGCGCTGCTCATCGACCGTACGGCTCTGGCGGCGGCACAGGTCTCCGGCGACGTGCTGGAGGCGAACGCGGTGCTGATGGACGCGTACAACACGGACGTACGGCCGCTGCTGGCGTCGGTGCGGGAGGAGATGGGGCTCGACGCCGACCCGGTCGCCGCGTACCGCCGCTCCGGCTGGGCCGAGCAGATCACCGCCGAGCGGGTGGGCGGCGAACAGGCGGGCTGGGGCGCGTAAGCCCTCCGGGCGGGACGGGGTCGTCGGCGGGGGCCCCACGGGGGTGCCTCGCCGGCCACACGACCCGGCACCACGGGGGTTGCCGCCCACGCCGGGGTTGCGCAGCCCGGCGCCGGGGGGTGCCGCCTGCGCCCACCCGTGCCGCCCCAGCGGCACGACTGCCCGCAGGCTGCGTAGGGCCCCCGCCCGACCGCGGGCAATCGTGCCGCAGGGCGGCACGGGTGGGCGCGGCCGGCAACCCGCCGGCGCCGGGCTGCGCAACCCCGGCCCCAGCCCCCACCGCCCCGCACCGCATCCCGCCCCGCACCCGCACCCGCACCCGCACAGCCCCGCCCCGCCCCGCCTCGCCTCGCAGAGAACCCGCAGAGAACCCGCAGAGAACCCGCAGAGAATCCCTCCCTCCCCGAAAGAGGACCCGCACGCCATGGCAACGCATCCCGAAGCCGCCGCCCTGCTCGCCCGGTCGCACCGGCTCGGTGCCGACCCCCGCAACACCAACTACGCCGGAGGCAACACCTCGGCCAAGGGCCGGGAGACCGACCCGGTCACCGGTACCGACATCGAGCTGATGTGGGTCAAGGGCTCCGGCGGCGACCTCGGCACCCTCACCGAGGCCGGCCTCGCCGTGCTCCGTCTGGACCGGCTCCGCGCCCTGACCGGCGTCTACCCCGGTGTCGAGCGCGAGGACGAGATGGTCGCCGCGTTCGACTACTGCCTGCACGGCAAGGGCGGTGCCGCCCCGTCCATCGACACCGCGATGCACGGCCTCGTGGACGCCGCGCACGTGGACCACCTGCACCCCGACTCCGGCATCGCCCTGGCCTGCGCCGCCGACGGCGAGAAGCTGACCGCCGAGTGCTTCGGCGACACGGTCGTGTGGGTGCCGTGGCGCCGCCCCGGTTTCCAGCTCGGCCTGGACATCGCGGCCGTGAAGGAGGCCAACCCGCAGGCGATCGGCTGTGTGCTCGGCGGCCACGGCGTGACCGCGTGGGGCGACACCGCCGAGGAGTGCGAGCGCAACTCGCTCCACATCATCCGCACCGCCGAGGCCTTCCTCCAGGAGCGCGGCAAGGCGGAGCCCTTCGGCCCGGTGCTCGACGGCTACGCGGCGCTCCCCGAGGCCGAGCGCCGCGAGCGCGCCGCCGCTCTCGCGCCGTACGTCCGGGCGATCGCCTCGCAGGACCGCCCTCAGGTCGGCCACTTCACCGACTCCGACGTCGTCCTCGACTTCACCGCCCGCGCCGAGCGCCCCCGCCTCGCCGCCCTCGGCACCTCCTGCCCCGACCACTTCCTGCGCACCAAGGTCCGCCCGCTGGTCCTCGACCTGCCGCCCACCGCGCCCCTCGACGAGGCGATCGCGCGGCTGAAGGAGCTGCACGCCGGGTACCGCGAGGAGTACGCCGCCTACTACGCGCGGCACGCCCTGCCGGACTCCCCCGCGATGCGCGGCGCCGATCCGGCGATCGTGCTGGTGCCCGGCGTCGGCATGTTCTCCTTCGGCAAGGACAAGCAGACCGCCCGCGTCGCCGGCGAGTTCTACGTCAACGCGATCAACGTGATGCGCGGTGCCGAGGCGGTGTCGGTGTACGCGCCGATCGAGGAGTCGGAGAAGTTCCGCATCGAGTACTGGGCGCTGGAGGAGGCCAAGCTCCGGCGGATGCCGAGGCCGAAGGCGCTGGCGACCCGGGTCGCCCTGGTGACCGGCGCGGGCAGCGGCATCGGCAGGGCCACCGCCGAGCGGCTGGTCGCGGAGGGCGCGTGCGTGGTCGTCGCCGATCTGAACGCCGAGAACGCCGCCGCCGTCGCCGAGGAGCTGGGCGGCCCCGACAAGGCGGTCGCGGTGACCGTGGACGTCACCTCCGAGGAGCAGATCGCCGAGGCGTTCAGGGCCGCGCTGCTCGCCTTCGGCGGTGTGGACCTGGTCGTCAACAACGCCGGTATCTCCATCTCCAAGCCGCTGCTTCAGACCACGGCACGGGACTGGGACCTCCAGCACGACATCATGGCGCGCGGTTCCTTCCTGGTCTCCCGGGAGGCGGCCCGTGTGATGATCGCGCAGGGTCTCGGCGGCGACATCGTCTACATCGCCTCCAAGAACGCCGTCTTCGCCGGTCCCAACAACGTCGCCTACTCCGCGACCAAGGCCGACCAGGCCCACCAGGTCCGGCTGCTGGCGGCCGAGCTCGGTGAGCACGGCATCCGCGTCAACGGCGTCAACCCGGACGGCGTGGTGCGCGGCTCCGGCATCTTCGCCGGCGGCTGGGGCGCCCAGCGGGCGGCCACCTACGGGGTGGACGAGGAGAAGCTGGGCGAGTTCTACGCACAGCGGACCATCCTCAAGCGCGAGGTGCTGCCCGCGCACGTGGCCAACGCCGTCTTCGCCCTCACCGGCGGCGAGCTGACCCACACCACCGGTCTGCACATCCCGGTCGACGCCGGCGTCGCCGCCGCGTTCCTGCGGTGACGGCTGTGCCTCACTCGTACGCCGCGGTCGACCTCGGCGCGTCCAGCGGACGCGTCATGGTCGGCCGCGTCGGCCCCGGCAGCCTGGAGCTGACCGAGGCCCACCGCTTCCCCAACCGTCCCGTCCGCGTCCCGGAGGGGCTGCGCTGGGACGTCCTCGGCCTCTACGCCGGAGTCCTCGACGGCCTCAGGGCGGCAGGGCAGGTCGACTCGGTCGGCGTCGACAGCTGGGCCGTGGACCACGGCCTGCTCGACGCCGACGGCGCCCTGCTCGGCAACCCGGTGCACTACCGCGACCCCCGCACCGAGGGCGTCCCGGAGAAGGTGTGGGCGACCCTGCCCGCGGCGGAGCTGTACGCGGCGACCGGTCTCCAGTACGCGCCCTTCAACACCCTGTACCAGCTGGCCGCCGCCCGCTCCACCGCCCAGTTCGCCCACGCCCGGCGGCTGCTGCTGATCCCGGACCTGCTGTCGTACTGGCTGACCGGCGAGCAGGGCACCGAGCTGACCAACGCCTCCACCACCCAGCTGATCGACCCGCGCACCCGCGACTGGTCCTACGACGTCGCCGCCCGCCTGGGCATCGACCTCGGCCTCTTCGCGCCGCTGCGCAGGCCCGGGGACCCGGCGGGGCTGCTGCGCCCGGAGGTGCTGGACGAGACCGGGCTGAGCGGCCCGGTGCCGGTGACCGCGGTCGGCTCGCACGACACCGCCTCCGCGGTGGCCGCCGTGCCCGCGACGGGCGAGCGGTTCGCGTACATCTGCACCGGCACCTGGTCGCTGGCCGGTCTGGAGCTGGACGCGCCCGTGCTCACCGAGGAGAGCCGCGCGGCGAACTTCACCAACGAGCTGGGCCTGGACGGCACGGTCCGCTATCTGCGCAACATCATGGGCCTGTGGCTGCTCCAGGAGTGCGTACGCGCCTGGGGCGGCCCCGATCTGGGCGACCTGCTGCGTCAGGCGGCGGCCGTACCGGCGCTGCGGTCCGTGGTGGACGCCGGCGACGCGGTGTTCCTGGCGCCGGGCCATATGCCGGAGCGGATCGCCGAGGCGTGCCGGGAGACCGGGCAGCCGGTACCGGCCGGTCCGGGCGAGATCACCCGGTGCATCCTCGACTCCCTCGCCCTGGCCCACCGCCGGGCCGTGGAGGACGCCCAGCGGCTCGCCGGGCATCCGGTGGACGTGGTGCACATCGTCGGCGGCGGCACCCGCAACACCCTGCTGTGCCAGCTCACCGCGGACGCGTGCGGGCTGCCCGTCGTCGCCGGTCCGGCGGAGGCGGCGGCGCTGGGCAACGTCCTCGTGCAGGCACGGTCGCACGGTCTCGGCGGCGACCACGCCCAGCTGCGGGAGCTGCTCGTCCGCACCCAGCCGCTGACCCGCTACGAGCCGCGGGGCGACCCGGCGGCCTGGCGGGCGGCCGAGGCCCGGCTCGCCGTACGGTGAGCGGGGGCAGGCCGGGTGCGGCCCGGATCCCGGCCGCGGTCCCGCACCGGCGCCCGCCCGGCGAGCCGTACCCGGGCCCCGGCCACCCGCCGTCCCTGGGCCGGCCCTGATCCCGGCCGCCGTCCCGCACGGGGCGCCGCGACGGTCCCGACCCTGGTCCTCTCCACTGCCCCCTCCACCCACTAGGCTGCATTCACCCGATGACCGACCCCCGAGGAGCCGCGATGCGTGTCGCTCTGTTCCTGACCTGTGTCAACGACACGCTCTATCCGGACACCGGCCGCGCGGTGGTGAAACTGCTGACCAGGCTGGGTGTCGAGGTGGACTTCCCGATGGCGCAGACCTGTTGCGGGCAGGCCCACTACAACACCGGTTACCGGCACGAGGCCGAGCCGCTCGCCCGGCATTTCTCCGAGGTCTTCCGGGACTACGACGCGATCGTCACCCCGTCCGGGTCGTGCGGGGCGATGGTGCGGGAGCTGTACCCCCGGATGGGCGAGCGGGCCCGCGCCGAGGGCCGGGGCGACAGCCTGGCGAAGGCACTGGCGCCGGTGGTGCCGAAGACGTACGAGCTCACCGAGTTCCTGGTGGACGTGCTGGGGGTGACGGACGTCGGCGCGTACTACCCGCACAAGGTGACCTACCACCCCACCTGTCACGGGCTGCGGGGCCTGGGCCTCGGCGAGCGGCCCCGGAGGCTGCTCGAGGCGGTGCGGGGACTCGAACTGGTCGAGCTGCCGGGCGCGGAGGAGTGCTGCGGGTTCGGCGGCACGTTCGCGCTGAAGAACTCCGCCGTGTCGGGCGCGATGGGCACGGACAAGGTCCGCAACGCCGAGTCGACGGGCGCCGAGGTGCTGTGCGCGGCCGACAACTCCTGTCTGATGCACATCGGGGGCACCATGACGCGGCTGGAGTCGGACATGCGGCCCGTGCACATCGCGGAGATCCTGGCGGGTACCGAGGAGGAGGCCGTATGAGCGGCACGTTCGTGGGGATGCCGCCCTTTCCCGAGGCGGCGCGTGAGGCGGTCGGCAACAGCACCCTGCGGGGCAATCTGCGGCACGCCACCCACACCATCCGCGCCAAGCGGGCCGCGGCGGTCGCCGAGGTGTCCGACTGGGCCGCGCTGCGGGAGGCCGGCAAGCGGATCAAGGATCATACGCTGCGCCATCTCGACCGCTACCTGGAACAGGTGGAGGAGTCGGTCACGGCGGCCGGCGGTGTCGTGCACTGGGCGGCGGACGCGGCCGAGGCGAACCGGATCGTCACCGAACTGGTCAGGGCGACCGGCGAGTCGGAGGTCGTGAAGGTCAAGTCGATGGCCACGCAGGAGATCGGGCTCAACGAGGCGCTGGAGGCCGCGGGCATCCACGCCTACGAGACCGACCTCGCCGAACTGATCGTCCAGCTGGGCAAGGACCGCCCCTCGCACATCCTGGTCCCGGCGATCCACCGCAACCGGGGCGAGATCCGCGACATCTTCCGCTCCGAGATGGGCGAGTGGGGCCGCCCGGCCCCCGAGGGGCTCACCGACACACCGGCCGAACTGGCCGAGGCGGCACGGCTCCATCTGCGGGAGAAGTTCCTGCGCGCCAAGGTCGGCGTCTCCGGCGCCAACTTCGTCGTCGCCGACACCGGCACCCTGGTGGTCGTCGAGTCGGAGGGCAACGGACGGATGTGTCTGACCCTGCCCGAGACGCTGATCTCGGTCGTCGGCATCGAGAAGATCGTGCCGACCTGGCAGGACCTCGAGGTGTTCCTCCAGACCCTGCCGCGCTCCTCCACGGCCGAGCGCATGAACCCGTACACCAGCATGTGGACCGGCACCACCGACGAGGACGGCCCGCGCGCCTTCCATCTGGTGCTGCTGGACAACGGCCGCACCGACACCCTCGCCGACGAGGTGGGCCGCCAGGCACTGCGCTGCATCCGCTGCTCGGCGTGCCTGAACGTCTGCCCGGTCTACGAGCGGGCGGGCGGCCACGCCTACGGCTCGGTGTACCCGGGCCCGATCGGCGCGATCCTCAGCCCCCAGCTGCGCGGCACGGCCAGCGGGATCGACGCCTCGCTGCCGTACGCGTCGTCACTGTGCGGCGCCTGCTACGAGGTGTGCCCGGTCGCCATCGACATCCCCGAGGTGCTGGTGCACCTGCGCGAGCGGGTGGTGCAGGGCGGTCCGGCGGTGCGGGAGGGCAACAAGGTGGTGCTCAGGCCCGCGAAGGGGCATGCCGCCGAGCGGGCCGCGATGCGTGCGGCGCGCTGGGCGTTCGCTCACCCGGGCGCGCTGCGCACCGGCCAGCGGCTCGCCTCCCGCACCCGGCGCCTGCATCCCCGTACGCTGCCGGGCCCCGGCAAGGCGTGGAGCGGCAGCCGGGATCTGCCCGCCGTGCCCGCGGAGCCGTTCCGCGACTGGTGGCAGCGCACCCACGGAGGAAAGGACACGCAGCGGTGAACAGCAGGGACCGGATCCTGGGCCGGGTGCGGCGCGCGCTCGCGGACGTACCGCCGGACGACACCCCCTACGCGCAGGCCGTGGAGCGCGGCTATCTGCGCGAGCACGGTACGCGGAGCACCGCCGAGACGGTGGAACTGCTCGCCGAGAACCTCGCCGACTACCGCGCGGTGGTGCACCGCTGCGCGCCGGGCGAGCTGGCCGCCGTGGTGGCCCGGTTGCTGGCGGAGCACGGGTCGGGGTCGGTGGTGGTGCCGCCGGGTCTCGAACCCGGGTGGCTGTCGGAGACGGCGGCGGACGTCGCACGGGTGCCGGACACGGCGGACGGCACGGCCGGTGAACTGGACCGGGTCGACAGTGTGGTCACCGCGTGCGCGGTGGCCGTCGCCGAGACCGGCACCCTCGTCCTCGACGGCTCGCCCGACCAGGGGCGCCGCCGTATCACCCTGGTCCCCGACCACCACATCTGCGTGGTGCGGGTGCCGGACCAGGTCGTCTCCTCCGTCCCGCAGGCCCTCGGACGGCTGGACCCCGTCCGCCCGTCGACCTGGATCTCCGGCCCGTCGGCGACCAGCGACATCGAGCTGGACCGGGTGGAGGGAGTGCACGGACCGCGCACGCTGGAGGTCGTGCTGGTGGGGTGAGGGCTTCCGGTCCCCGCCCCGGCCCTCGGACCGGCGGTCGGCACCCCGCCCCGGCCGCCGGTCCGCCCGCGCCGGGGACCCGTCCGCCGTGGCGGTCACGCCTCCGTGGACCTCGCGTAGTCCGTCGCCATGGACCCGGCGAAGTCGTACAGGATGACCTGCTCGTCCCCCACGACCCAGGCGTCGTGGCCCGGCGGGCAGACGAAGACGTCGCCGGGGCCGACCTCGCCCTCGGCGCCGTCGTCCATGCGCAGCCGCATACGTCCCTGGAGGACGTAGCCGTTGTGGTGGATCCGGCAGCTCTCCGTGCCCGCTATCGGTCCCACGGACTCCGACCAGCGCCAGCCCGGTTCGAAGGTGCCCACGGCGAAGTCGAGACCCGTGAGGTGGACCGCCTCCAGGTGCCCGCGCGGGAAATCGCGCCGCTCGTCGGGCTTGTCGACCGTCTTCACTTCCAGCATGACGATGCCTCCTTTCCCACCCCGCCCCGCCCTCCGGACCACACCATCGTGCGCTCCGCAACCCGGGGCCGCCATTCGGGTGACATCGGGCACTCCGGGCGGGCGGCGGGAGTTCTGCATTCAGGAGGGGCCGGGAAGCGGACAGGAGCAGGATTCAGGAGGGGGTGAGGGGAAGGTCGTCGGTGAAGGCGTTCACCGGCTGCGCGACGGGCGTGGTCGTCCCGGCGTCGAGCGCGGCCTCGGCCGAGCGTGTGCCGAGGACGCCGCGCGGATGCCAGGTGCCGGTCACGGCGAGCCAGGTGTTCGCGGGCGGGGCCGGGGTGCCGTAGACGCGGATCCTGACGGTCTGGGCGTCGGCGGCGCAGCAGGTGAAGATGATCCGGGTCAGGTACCAGCCGCCGCCGTGCCCGGCCGGGGTGACGAAGCCGGTGAGCCGCACACCTCGGCCCCGGACGGTGTGCGCGGGGTCCTGCTGGACGCGGGTCGTGAAGTCGGTGAGGGTCATGGGGAGGGGTGAGCCCGCGGGCAGCGGGGCGAAACGCTGCCGGTGCTCGACCGCCCCGGGGTTCGAGCGGGCGGCGGTGTAGGCGCCCAGCGCGGGCGGCGCGTAGAGCAGCAGGCTGAGAGCGGGGAGGAGGAGCAGCCAGGCGACCCGGGGGCCGGCGGAGTGGTCGTGGCCGTGGCCGTGGTCCTCGTGGGGAGCGCCGTGGTGGGGGGCGCCGTGGTCCTCGTGACGGGGGTGGCCGTGGTCCTTCGCGCCCGCCGCGGCGCTCGCCAGGCCCAGCAGGGTGAGCAGGATCCCCGAGGCGACGAGCGGCAGGCGCAGGCCCTCCTTGACGTAGCGGAGGTAGTCGTCCGAGAGAAGGGTGGCGCGCAGCAGGCCGGTGCCGGTCAGAAGCAGGAGGAGGGCCGGGAGGACGCGTCTCACAGCAGTACGCCTCCGATCGCGGCGCTCACCAGGACGGCGACGAGGGCCGTCGCGGAGGAGAACCGGACCGCGAACGCCCGCCCGAACGTACCCGCCTGCAACGCGATCAGCTTCAGATCCACCATCGGACCCACCACCATGAACACCAACCGCGCCACCGGCGAGAACCCCGCCAACGACGCCGCCACGAACGCATCCGCCTCCGAACACACCGCCAGCACCACCGCAAGCCCCGCCAGAAACACCACCGACAACCACGCCGAACCCGAGAACACATCCAGCACCGTCCGCGGCACCGCCACATTGAACGTCGCCGCAGCCATCGCCCCCAGCACCAGAAAACCACCCGCCTGAAGAAAATCATGCCGGAAACCGGCCCGGAACTCCCCCCACCGACTCCCACCCACCACATGACCCCCACCCCGCACCCCCGGACGCAACCACTCCGCCCGACCCCACCAC